>WGFU01000044.1 GCA_015492075.1 Gammaproteobacteria bacterium | reverse complement strand
ATGCCTCGCGATAAAGAATGGTGAGGTGGTCATCGGGGGCGATACGGGTATCGTAGAGCTCCTGGGCCAGATCGGCCGTCGTTTCTCTGCCGATAACGGCTTCTTGCAAAGTGTCAGCGATCACATGGCCGTTGACGTCAAGCAGTTCCGCCCGCACAAACACCTTCGGCGTCACATACGTCGGGAAATAATGGCCGGCGCCGGTGTTGGTGATAGTGATGCGTGATTCATAGAGCTCGCCTAAGGTATATTGCAGTTGCGGGGCGTCAACGCTGATACTGATGGCGCTTTTTGTCATCTCCATATCGTGAATGCCACGCCATAGGTGGCGGCGGTCAGGCATATGGCAGTTTTGGCAGTGGATGCCTTGCCTGGCATAACGACTTTCTTGCCACTCATTGTAGGTGTTCTCGAGCAGCTTGCCGTTGAGGGCAAAGCCGTTGTCTTTGAATTGATGGCAATGGGCGCAAAAGGCGGAGTTGGAAAACGCGGTGGTAGCAGTAAAGCCGTTATGCGGTTGAGCGCCATCGTCAATGCGGCCGGTTTCGTTGGGTGTGTCTTTGCGCGGCGGGCCAAAACGTTCATGCTGGCGTACATGGCAGCCGGCACAGACCAGGCCGGCGTGTTGCAGCGTCTGGTCAAACAGCGTATTGGCTTGCCAGCCATCACCGTCTTTGAGCACATTCTGCTGCTCAGCCAAAGGCGTGTGGCAGCTCCAGCATAATCGAGCCTGCGCATTATCATCGCCCACCATGTCAATGACCTGCCCGAGAACACCGGGCCCCATGGCGCGGGCATGAAAAGATGTCTGCCAGTCCTGGTATTGTTCGATGTGGCATAGGCCGCATGATGCCGGCTCCAGTGACGCCTCCAGTTCACTGTAGTCGGTTGGTATTTCGCCTTGCAGCGGGATGGTTGACGGCCAATGCCTATCGAGAAAGTCAGCTTCCTCCCTGGTCAAGGTGGCGGGGATATCCGTTATGCCAGCGCGCGCAATGGTCTGCGCGGCGTTGGCACTGTTGCCGTAAGCGATAATGTTCGCCGTGCTGACCAACAAGACCATTGTGCTTAAAAAAATAGTCGCTTGCATCGCTTCAGTGTATGGCGCAAGGTGCTGGCGGTACAGCGAAAGCCTATCAGCACAGGCTTAAGATGATGGCGGCGACAGTGTCTCACCGCAGCGTGGGTGGCGCCTGGAAAATCATCCCAGGAGCCGCCTTTCACGATACTGGTATGAGGGCGGTCTATGTTGGAGCATGCTGTCGCGGTCCATTTGAAGACTATGCCGGCCATGTTGAGCACGCCGTAAGGGCTGGCGCCACTGTCGTAACGGAGGCGGTTGTCACTATCATACGGCCCTTTGTCTGCGCTGTTGAGTTTGTCGGCGTCGAATTTGTTGCCCCAGGGAAAATACTGACCGTGGTTGCCGCGCCAGCGGCAATAGGAGCCAGCACTGGCACGATCGACCAAGACCACTGGGTGATCAGAGCGCCCCACAGGGTATTTGTTGTTGTGCCATATAAATCGCCGCGCCGTGTCATAGGGATGAACCAGCCGGTAGCCGTTCCACGTCGAAGGGTCGATACCAGGTGCGGCATGACCCGTTGCATTGACAAAGACCTGGTAGTCTTTGTTGCTGACCAGGTTGCGGTCAATCCAGTATGCTTCACGTGTGATGCTGCGCCGCCGCTCGTTTTCAAACCATTGAAAGCGGTGTGAGGTGAAGCTGTTACGCGCTGCATCCAGTTGATAAGCGTATTCCCGCTCAGCACGGTCACTGCCCATGATGAAACTGCCTGCGGGAATCATCACCCGATCAGCTTGAATGGCCGGCGCTGCGGCGGATACGGTTTGCACGCAGACAACACCCGGTAAATACCAGGTGAGAGTGAGCAGAAAAAATAGCGGCTCTCATAATGAAAACAAGGGCGGAAGCTAAGCCTCAGTACCTATATCTGACATCCGGCAGCTTAGCGAAAGGAAGCGGGCGTTAGCACATTACTGTTATCAGTCGTTTGCTCTAGAATAGAGCTTAGTACCTTGCCGGCACAGGGGTTACCGGAGTTGGCAGTGCATGGATTGCTTGCCTTGCCAGCACAAGGGTTATCAATTGCCATGGCTGCGCCTTGGATTTTCTCAATATAAGCCGGTTGCGCGACATCGAGTATATAGGCCGTCAGTGCCGCCAGCTTCTTTGATTTCCAGGGCAATGACTCGCCGGCCAGCGGGACATTGATGCAGAACTGAACAAATTCGTCAGCATGTACTGTGTTCAGGCCGGCACGTTGCTTGGCCATACTGACCTTGTGTGGATAGGGCTTGAGAAAAGACGCGTTAAACAGATTGCTGCCGGCATGGCAGTCGGCACATTTTGTGCCGTTGCTGCCGAGCCTTGTGTCATTAAACAGTTGCTCACCATAGGCAACGAGGTGGGCACGTGAGTCTTTGTTATAAAGGCCATTGAACCAGCTGGGGCGTTTGATTTTTTGGGGATCTATCTGGTCTGAGGTATTGGTTTGGTTAGATACGGTGGCACACGGGTTACAAGGATTGCATGGGTTCGTGCTGCACGGGTTGCTTGCCGCGGCGGCGCAAGGGTTAAAATTATTGCTTGCGCATGGATTACATGGATTGCCCATGGCTAATAACAGTGTTTGTTCACTATGTGCCGAGATTCTCTGCATCACGAGCGGTTCGGCCCAGACTGAACTGCTTAGTATTAGTGTTGTGACAAGGCTAGACAGAAGAAATATCGTCTTGAGTTTCATGGTAATGCCCCTTTATTGATGGTTTGTCTAGTTATGTAGTCGCTTGCTGCGATATTAGCTCGCAAAACCTGGCTTATTCTAACGTGATTTCATGTAACTCTGTCATGTTAAAAAATCACAATATATTAAAGAATCCTAGCCAAGGCTGCGTCCCAGTGCTGAGAATTATAGGCAAAAAATGCACTAAATACCCTTGCCGGTTATGTAGGCGCCGCAGTGAGTTAAGGTTGCCGGCTTATCACTACACTTCGTATCTTGGTATTGGTTTCGGTCAATCTTTGGCGCAGGCCGCTTATGTCTTAGTGCGTATAAATCAATCTATTGTCATTGTTCCTTGTACTTTTGGTTCTCGTAAATGTGAAGTCATTCACATCGTATGTAGCGCAAGCCTCGTTAATCATAAATATGTATTGGTCACGTTGGTTTTGTAGCCAATTTCCAGTTAAACCAATTGCCCTCATGTAACGTCTGTTCCAGCAAATGAAGTGATCGCTATGTCGTATCTTAAAAGTCAGTTATGTATAAGGGTCGAACATGAGATCAAGAAAAAATATCTGCCGGGCGGACTGATTCCTTTATTCATTATGTTATGCGGCTCGCTAGCATTGGCAGACCAAATGAGCCTGGATAAAGCAGCGAATTCGGCAGGGGATAAGATAGACAAGTGGTTAAAGGCGCCTAATTTTTCCTTGCCGGGTCTCGCCGAAAAAATACAATTATCAAAATACCGCGGTGATGTTGTATATGTTGATTTCTGGGTTGCTTGGTGCCCGCCATGTCGAAAATCATTTTTCTGGATGAATGCTATGCAGGATCATTATGGTGAGCAAGGTCTAACCATTATCGCCATTAATCTCGATGAATCTCGATGAATCGCGTGACGATGCGCAAGCATTTCTTGCAGAAAACCCCGCGCAATTTTTTATTGCTTTTGACCCGCAGGGGCGTATCGCTGAGCTCTATAAGGTGCAGGGAATGCCAAGTTCTTATTTGATAGCAGCAGATGGTACGGTCGCCTATCGCCATTTGGGTTTCAGAGCTGCTGACAAGCGAATGCTGGAAACTGCTATCGAGCATTTGGTGAATGCCTTATAAAGCTATCCCTGGCGATGTTGTTAAGCCTTACGCTAAGTCTGTCTGCCTGCTCAGTTTTGAGAAAAACCGTTGGTGAAGCTTAGGATGTGGCGAGCGGTGTCGGCAGCACTGTTGGGCAAATCTTTAAATCAGAATCTATTAAACCTTGGCAGCGAAATATTCTTGCGTAAGACAGTATGCAGTTAGTGGCTGATAGCATGGATGCGGATGTCAACGAACACATTTCTTTTAGCAAAGAAGGATCGCGTGGTGGCAGCAGTATTGGTGGCGGCGGACGTGGGTGTAACTAGAGATGAAAAAGCAGAAATCGATACGTCAACGGCTGAGTGTCGCAAAGTGTGCTTTGGCCGCTAATCCAGCTATAGCAGCGGAAGGTGATCGTGCAGTGGAAAACGATTGGGTCATTGATTCATCCATCTTGCGTTATGCTGAAGATGACCGTGTTGAGGTCAACAAGGCGTTGATCACGGTCGATGGCAACGTCAGTAACACCGATAACGTCAAAATCAATATCGTCTTCGACAGCCTTACTGGTGCACCCCCACCGGTGCAATTAATACGTCTAGCACCTTGGCGACATTTGCCAGCACCTCAGGTGGTGCGGGTGGTACGGCTAGCAACGGGGGTGTACTTGAGCTGGCCGATTTTGACGATACACGTCTGAGAGTTGGCATTGATTGGGAGCATGTGGCATCACGTTGGCTAAAACATAATTTTGGTGGCAGCCTTTCTGTAGACAATGATTGGCGCTCCTTCGGTGGTGATTGGCAAGTCAGTCTTGATTCTAAAAATAACAGAAATACCTATAACGCTGGTGTTGCGTTTACCAATGACGAGATTTTTCAAATTGGCGGCGGCACGCCTCAAGGTCTTACGTCTGTTGGGGCGCAATCCTTTTTGGGCGATGGCTCGTGTAACACATTTGATTTATTGTTGGGTGTGTCGCGCGCACTCAATCGTCGCACGGTGGGCCAGTTTACTGTTTCGGCAGGGGTTTCGAATGGTTATCACAACGACCCCTACAAGGTTGTTAGTCAGATTGACTCGGGCTTGAATATTGAAATAGATTGTTACTTCGAGCAGCGCCCCGATGAGCGTACGCGCTATACTTTGTTTGGTAAGCTTGTGCATCGATTATCTAATGCACGAGACACGGCCAATATCTCCTATCGTTATTATGACGATGATTGGGACATTACCTCACATACCGTAGATCTGAAATACCGTCGTGGCATGGGTAAGGGGAAGTTCTTAGAGCCGCATTTGCGAGTTTATCGCCAGTCTACAGCGTTCTTTTATTTTAATAGTCTAAATCCGGGCACTATCCCTGAACTTGTCAGTGCCGACTCCCGGTTGGATGAGTTTACGGGTATTACCTTGGGGCTTAAGTACGGTATGCCGCTAGGTAATAATGGCAAGTTCCGGTCGCGGGCTGAGTATATCGGCCAGTCTTTCGAGCAAGCGCAATTTGATACGCTGACTGCGACATTATTTCAGCTCAGTTATGAAAAGGCATTTTAAAGGCACAGAACGGCATAACAGTAGCTTTGCTTGAGGAGAGTTTTTCTCAGGTGAGCTTCTATGTGCACTGCCTTTTAATGCAGCAATTCGCTTACTTTGAGTTGAGGCTAAATATTTCTCGCTCAAATGGACGCCAGGTGTTGGAAATACAAGGGATATTCGTTGACAACGGGGTGAAAACGTATACAATCCACTTTAGCTTGAAAGTAAGTCTTATTTATGCACACCATTTCGATGTCTAGTCTTAATCCTGTTCGACATAAGTAATAGCAATACTTCTAGCACAATGGCCTCGTTAAACAGGCTTTAATTACTCTTGAATTGATAGGTTAATATTATGTCTACTACTACCGGCACCGTTAAATGGTTCAACGAATCTAAAGGTTTTGGCTTTATTGAGCAGGAATCTGGTCCAGACGTTTTCGCGCATTTCAGCGCTATCTCTGGTTCAGGCTTCAAGACTTTGGTCGAAGGCCAGAAAGTTGAGTTCACTGTAACTCAGGGCCAGAAAGGCCCACAAGCCGAAAACATCGTTCCGCTTTAAACGGCAGGATTATGATTTAGCCTGCATTAAACGTAATGCAGGCTAGCATTGCCCCTACTTTGGGAGTAATGCCAGAAAGGGCAGAACCTTAGGTTCTGCCCTTTTTTATTGGCTGCAATAGACCGTGGCCAACAAACTCCGCACTGGATAATGGGAGGCATGTTAAGTGCTCCCGACTAAAGACGCGGTAACAAAGGATACTCATCTTGAGCAAAACCGATTTTTCGTCTCTTAAGCTGCATCTCCCGTTGCTTCACAATCTTGCTTCGCTAGGGTATCAGTCCATGACGCCGATTCAGGCAAAGAGTCTGCCTCATATCTTGGCAGGTAAAGACATTATTGCTCAGGCTAAAACAGGATCCGGAAAGACGGCAGCCTTTGGTCTTGGGCTGTTACAGGTACTCGATACAAAAAGCTTCCGTGTGCAATCACTGGTGCTGTGTCCGACACGTGAGCTGGCGGATCAGGTGGCGAAAGAGTTACGTAAGTTAGCACGCACCATTCCTAATATTAAGGTGTTAACGCTTTGTGGTGGTATGTCGTTTAGCCCCCAGGTCGGGTCGCTGGAATATGGCGCGCATATTGTTGTGGGAACCCCGGGTCGTGTGGAAGAACATCTGCGTAAAGGCACACTAAAACTAGAGTGTTTACGTATATTGGTTTTGGATGAGGCTGATCGCATGTTAGATATGGGGTTCGAGGCAGCATTGGACGCGATTGTTGGGTGCGTGCCGGCTCAACGCCAAACACTCATGTTTAGTGCAACCTATCCAGATCAGATACGAGCCATGGCAGATCGCGTCATGGTTAAGCCAGCAATGGCGCAAGTAGACGTTGCTCACGACAGTGATAGCATTCAACAGCTTTGCTATAAATTTAGCAGTAATGGTAATGGCAAGCGTATGATTGCTTTGCGTTTATTGCTATTACACTATCATCCTGAATCTGCGGTGGTGTTTTGCAACACTAAGGTAGAAACGCAGGAAGTGGCTGATGAACTATGTGGCCATGGTTTTGGCGCCATTGCTTTACATGGTGATATGGAGCAGCGTGAGCGCGATCAAGCCGTGGTCCGGTTCGCTAATAAAAGTGCGTCTATACTTGTTGCCACAGACGTGGCCGCGCGTGGTTTAGACATTGAAGCCTTGAATGTTGTGATTAATTACCATATTCCCCGCAATAGCGACGTACACGTGCATCGCATTGGTCGTACCGGCCGCGCAGGGAGCAAAGGTATAGCCTGTACTTTATATAGTGAGAAAGAAGGCTATAACGTCACCAGGTTGGAAGCATGCCTTGGTTCAAGCTTGGAGATGGAGTCATTGCCACCGTCCAGTTTGCTGGATCAGCCCGCCTATCAGCCGCAGATGGCGACTTTGCAAATTGATGGCGGCAAAAAACAGAAAGTGAGGCCGGGAGATATTCTGGGTGCGTTGACCACAGAAAATGGCATTTCAGGTCATCAGGTGGGCAAGATTCAGGTCCTTGATAACCGGGCTTATGTCGCAGTCAGTCGAGACTCTGCCCAGGCGGCGCTAACAACATTACGAGAAGGTAAGCTCAAAGGCCGTTCGTTTCGAGTGAGACGCCTATAAGGTCTTGTCATTTCTCACAATATTCAATAATTTCTCAGGGCTTTATATCGGCGTCAGCTGTGTGCCGGTTTTTTGCCTGTACGATGTTGCTTTCCGCGATATTTGCTTTTGGCGGCCAGTCTATATCCGCCTGCGTTATCGCCTGAACGCTGCCCATCTTTGTGTTCTGACTTGGCTCTTTTGGGCCGATGTGTTTTTTTGGGCGCAGTCAGGCGCGATTCGGGCACATCATGGGCCGGTTCAAAGCCGTCAATATATTTGCGGGTGAGCAGTTTCTGGGTCAGCCGTTCAATATCAGACAACTGTTTAATCTCATCGGCGCTGACCAAGGACACGGCTTGCCCGGTGGCGCCTGCGCGGCCGGTACGACCAATCCGGTGCACGTAATCTTCAGGAACGTTAGGCAAATCAAAATTGACCACTTGCGGAAGTTGATCAATATCCAAGCCGCGGGCTGCGATATCGGTGGCGACCAGGACACGGGTTGCGCCGGATTTAAAGTCGGCCAAGGCTTTTGTCCTGGCTCCTTGGCTTTTGTTGCCATGAATGGCTGCGGCTTTAATGCCGCCGGTTTCCAGCTGCCGGGTCAAGCGATTGGCGCCATGCTTGGTTCTGGAGAAGACCAGTACTTGCTGCCATTGCTGGTCATGAATCAACTGTATTAGCAACGCCGATTTTTGTTTTTTGTCTACCGGACATATCCATTGTTCTACCGTTTTCGCTGTGGTGTTGCGCGGACTCACTGAAATCTCTACCGGCTTTTTGACCAAGCCCTTGGCGAGGTTGCGGATGTCATTAGAAAATGTTGCCGAGAACAGAAGGTTTTGCCGTTGCTTGGGCAAGGCGGCGATGATTTTTTTTATATCGTGGATAAAACCCATATCCAGCATTCGATCGGCTTCGTCCAGGACCAATATTTCCAATTGTTTAAATTTCACCGCGTTTTGATTGTATAGGTCCAGCAAACGGCCAGGCGTTGCGACCAGGACGTCAACGCCTTTACGTAGTTTCATCATCTGAGGGTTGATCTTTACGCCACCAAACACGACGGCGGAGCGCAGCGGCAAATGTTTACCATAGGTGGCAACGCTTTCCCCCACCTGAGCGGCTAGCTCGCGTGTGGGTGTTAGCACCAGTGCGCGTACCTGGTTGCCATGAGCACGCTCACCTTTAGACAATAATTCTAATAATGGCAGGGTAAAGCCGGCTGTTTTTCCGGTGCCGGTTTGGGCCGCCGCCATAACATCTTTGCCTTCAATAATTGCTGGTATTGCCTGAGCTTGAATGGGCGAAGGGGTGTCGTAGCCTTTTTCGGCGACAGCTTCAAGAATTGGGGCAGATAGGCCCAAAGAAGAAAAACTCATAAGATGGTCTCGTTTGATGCGTTTTATGGTGGGAGCCGCCGAGATGGCGGCCGTGAAGTCTACCTTAAGTTATGGGCAATAGCTATTGCAGTTTCTGGCTTGCGACCACCATGGTAAGTCTTCAGAATGACTGTTCAGCTTTGAGAGAAGGGGTTGCTATGTCTGAGCTAAAATTATGGGTTGATGCCGACGCCTGCCCTGTAGTGATAAAAGAGATACTGTTTCGTGCAGCGGAACGAACCCGTATAACGGTGACCTTGGTGGCAAATCAGTTTCTGCCTATCCCTAAATCAGATGTGATCAAGTTTATTCGGGTCGAATCAGGTTTTGATGTGGCCGATAATGAGATTGTCAGGCGAGTGAAGCCTGGCGATCTGGTGATAACCAGTGATATCCCCTTGGCCAATGATGTGATTGACAAAGGATGTGTTGCGCTCAGCCCGCGTGGTGAGCTTTATACCAAAGAAAATATCAAAGGTCGCTTAACTATGCGCGACTTTATGGATACGCTTCGATCCAGCGGTATTGATACAGGAGGTTCTCCGGCTTTAAGTCAAAAGGACCGCATGGCGTTTGCCAATCATCTCGATAAATATCTGGCAGCGAGTTGAGAGTATGCCGCAGTGTATTGTGCGCTGATTTTTTTAATTTTCACAACAACGCTAACGGCCGATGCCCTTAACGTTGTTTTAAGATTAAATTACGGGAACATAGGTGATTCACCCGCTACCGTTTCATCGATTGCGGGTTCGCCACTGGTCGAATAAACCGGGTCTTGTGTTAAGACTTCTGGGTTTTGCACACCGAAATCAGAATAAACGCTCGATGCCATAGATAGCGGTTCGGTCTGATAGCTAGCACTGGTTGGTCGCGTAAACTGCCTGTTTTGCCCGGAATTACCGAATCGCTCCGTGGGGCCAAACGACCTTGCCTAATGCCGTCGCCCCGCCTGGGCGCACGGGACTGCCACCCAAAGTATCAAAGCTCTGATTATTACCATGATCCCAACCTTGAGCATTGTTGAGATTAACGTTGCGGTAAAAGTCACCATGGAGGTTGATAATAATATTGCGAGTGTCACGTGCGCCGCCTAGTGAGATATCGAAGAAGCGGAATGTTTCATAGCAACCCGCAACGCGCGCATAAGATCTCGCATGTGCGGAATACAATGTTCCAATGCCGAGTTATGGTCAGCCCAGTCCACCGCCGACCGCGATATACATACTGTCGGGGTTGGCGATAGCGAGTATAGTGGCGGCACGCAGGCAGTCGGTGTAGCGGTTGTTAGCAGGATATTGCAAAACGCTGTGGGTTTGAGCAGGGTCGATTGGAGCACGCCATATCTGACCCTGCCGGTTGGGATGCAAATCGATTTCGGTGGTATCGGGAAAGAGTATGCGGTTGATCGTGCGGCAGGGCTGGTGGCGGGACATTGTTCGCACAGTTTTTTAGTCAACTTCGGTGGTGATATGTTCGTCAGTGGCCCATGCCGGGATGGGCGTGCCTGGTGTACTGGCATCGAAAACCCCGATCGTCTCGGCACAGCGCTTGGTATGTTGGATGTTTACAAAGGGGCCTTGGCAACCGGCGGCGATGCGCGCCGTTTTTTGCTCAAAGACGGTGTGCGCTATGGCCATGTTTTAAACCCAAGAACAGGCCGGCCAGTTGCAACGGCGCCGTACTCGATAACGGTTGCTGCATCGACTTGTGTTGAGGCAGGCATGTTGTCGACACTGAGTTTGCTGCAAGGCGCTAAACGCTGAACAATTCCTCGATGAGCAGGGGGTTGAGTATTGGTGTGCGCGTTGATCCACCTCCCCAAAAGCCGCTCGACATTGATAATGTTTTCTTCTGTTCAATCCTGGTTGTTCAATTGTTCAGCAAAGATACAGTGCTTGTTTCTTAAGCTGAACATCAATTAATAAAAATTGTCCTGGTAATGTGACTGCCTTGGCGGATTGCCTTGTCAGGGTTGCTCATAATTGAGCCATAAGAGTGAACCTGTTTTAGGTTGGAGACGATTATGAAAAGAATATATAAGACTCTATTAGTGGTGCCGGTGTTGGTTGCCCTGGTTGCTTGTGCTACCGATGACCCAAATAAACGTGCCAAGACAGGTGCCGGTATTGGCGCAGTTGTTGGTGCCATTCTTGGTCATCAGATCGATGATGGGCATCGCTCAAGCAAAGTCGTTGGTGCTGCGGCCGGTGCCATTATCGGTGGTGCTGTCGGTGGTTACATGGATAAGCAACAAAAGGAATTTGAAGAAGCACTGGCCGATGAGCAAGATCAGAATGCCTTAGAGATAGAGCGCCTTAAGGATGACACCTTAAAGCTCAGTTTGAACAGCGAAGTCTCGTTTGATTTTGGCAAGGATGAGGTCAAGGCCGCCTTCTATCCGACGCTTGATAAGTTAAGCGATGTTATCAACAAATATGATCGCACCGTGGTGCATATTGTTGGTCATACTGATAACGTTGGTAGCGATACATTTAATCAGCAATTGTCCGAGCGTCGAGCTCAGTCGGTGTCTGATTATATGATTAATCGCAACGTACAAGTATCGCGTTTGTTAACCCAAGGCCGTGGCGAATACGAGCCACGTGAGAGCAATGCCAGTGAAGCAGGGCGAGCGCTTAATCGTCGTGTCGAAATTTTTCTCAAGCCCATTGTTGAAGGCGCAGAAACGCAAGCTTACGTTTCGCCTGAATACAATTAATCTCTTCTGGGCTCTATGAGCTGTAAACCCTTATCCGGCAATGCCGGGTAAGGGTTTTTTATTACAAGTAGCCACGCGTTTGCTTGCGCGCCTCATTCGAAAACCTCGCCATTGCAGCGCAATATTATGCGAGCCATGCTGTTATACTTTTGTGATTATTGATATGGAAAGAGCTAAATTAGTGATATTACCCTCTCCCAGATTTTTGGCATCCCTAAACTGTATTTTTTTGAAAATAGTCGGTAAATAGCCGTCTATTATGCGATTGTTTTTATTTAAAACAAATGCATCCTCAGTATTTTTCGCCAATCTGTAGTGTTTCCCATTTATTTTCTGTTATAATTCCGCTATAACTTTGACATGTATAAGTTATAAGTTTGTTATCAATAAATTATAATGAGGGACCTCATGAGAAAAAATAAGACAACGGCGTTGATGTTGGCGGCTATGATGGCGTTGCCATTGGCGGCTAGCCCGGCCTTGGCGGAAGAGAGCGATATTGGCAGCCAATCAGACACTCAGGCTGCGGGCTATATTGGCCAGCTGAGTAAAGATGTTATTGCATCGGGAAATCTTTGGCGTTTAGAGTCAAGAGGCTCGTACAGCGATCACTATCTGGACGGAGACAATCTAAAAGCGCGCATCAAGTTTTGGCATGACGTCGCTCTCGATACGGTTGCGCTTGATCATACGCCAGCAGGCGAGAATGGTGCGTATTTAAATCAGGGTGGGCCGACACGTGCCAGTCGCGCACTTGCCATGATCCAAATTGCAGTATTTGACGCCTTAAATGCCATAGAAAAAGATTTTAAGGGATATACCCAGCCTATTCGCGGTTTTCGTGCGGCTTCTGCCGATGCTGCGGTTGCCTTTGCAGCGCACAGGATGCTTAAACGTCTTTATCCTGGGCAGCGCCAACGTCTGAGGGAAATTTTGAATGAAGATAAGGCTCGGATCAAAGGGCACGTAAGCCGGTCAAGTTTCCTAAAAGGCAAGAGCTTGGGGATTCTTGCTGCGCGTCAAGTCATTGATGCACGTAGAGGGGACAGATCCAGAAGAGCAGAACCAAATTTCGGTGAAGGCGGTGCTGTTGCAGACGGTAGAACGACCTTTTTTGGTACGCCGGTTAATGGCGGTACGACCAATATAGGTGAGTGGGAGCCTGATCCAAACACGCCGGAATTCTCAGGCGATTTTAATCTGTCGTTAGGCGCATTTTGGGGTCGGGTAACCCCGTTTGTTTTGCGTCGTGGAGATCAATTCCGAGCGCCGGTGCCACCGTTGGCGGGTTCTGTTGAATATGCCCAGGCTTTTGCCGAGGTTGCGGCGGTTGGCGGTTCTCCGGAAAATGTGAACACCCCGAGCACGGGTACGGATGAAACCCGATTTGCAGGCAATTACTGGGGCTACGACGGTGTGCCATTGGTTGGTGTGCCACCGCGTATTTATAATCAAATTGCGATCCAGGTTGCTGGTGGCAAACTTGATAACCCGGTCAATCTTGCGCGCTATTTGGCAATGGTTAACGTTGCAATGGCTGATGCAGCAATTGCTGCATGGGACAGTAAGTATTTTTATAACTTTTGGCGTCCGGTGACCGGTATTCGCCGCGATGATGGTGCTGCCAATACCTTAACCGACCCAACGTGGAACCCTGTCGGTGTGTCTGTGATCAACACGGATGAGGCCATTCGTGCCACGCCACCTTTCCCGGCTTATCCATCAGGTCATGCCGCTTTTGGTGCGACGACGTTCGAGGTGATGAGAAGCTTCTTCGGTAACGATACGCCATTCACCTTCGTTTCTGACGAGTTTAATGGTGAAGGTTTTGATCCTTTCTTCCCTAGTGTGCCGCGTCCTTTTGTGCCTGTTCGGTTTGAAACCCTGACCGATGCACAAGTGCAAAACGGTGCAAGCCGTATATACAACGGCGTTCATTGGAAGTTCGATGATACCGCAGGCCAGCAAATGGGGGTAGATATCGCACGCTTCCTTCTTGAAGAAACTCGCGCTTTCCAGCCAAGGGCTAAGCGCTAATAAGATAAGATCGGCGCTATCCAATTAAGTCGGTAGCGCCGATTTTTTATTTTCAAATGTCTGTATTAATAATTATTAATGGTGCTGTAGCAATGAAAAATATACGTATATCAATGGTCGTATTGATATTTTTTTGTACGAGTATTGGCATTACCAATATGGTATTTGCGAGCGATGAGGCCAATGCTGAAAGAATAGTAAAGCTGCTTCCAGCAGACTTTAAGCCGGCATTTACAAGAGATACCGTTATCAAATTGAATGCGATAGTCTCCCGTTCGTTTGATGCAATCAACGAATATGATGCAATCATTAAGGGTGTGCGCAATGCTGTAGCTAAAGCCACGACTGCGGGTATGTCTGTCGGAGCAAAACCAGATGCAGAAGAAAAAGTCGCGCAAATCAACCGTTTGTACGATCAAGCTAAGCTTGCCCTTGTTGACATGATGGCAGCGGTAAAAGAGCTAAAAAACAGTGGTGAAGAATATAATAAGGCAATTCTTGCTGGCATGATCGACTTTGTCGAAGATGTTGAAAGAGAAGTTTCAGTGCAACGTGTTAAATTGGAGAAAATGTTGGCAGCGACGTGAAGCGTGGCAAGGGGGCAGAGTCTTTTATGAGGATGTTAATCTTTGCGAGGATGCAAGTTGTTGAGGCACAGTTTTTTGACGTTAGGAGCCTGTAAATAATTCTGTGTAACTGCTCTAATTAAACATAGTCAGTTAGTCTTTCTTCAAACTCAATCATAAAACGATTGAGATCGGGTTTCCAGCTTCGGATCGGCATGGTCCACTTTTTGGATGCTTCCTGTATCGCCAGATAGATT
>WGFU01000043.1 GCA_015492075.1 Gammaproteobacteria bacterium | reverse complement strand
GGAAGGAGTTGAGATGGTGATGCCAGGAGATAACATCAAAGTGGATGTTGCCTTGATTGCTCCGATAGCGATGGAAGAGGGTTTGCGTTTTGCGATTCGTGAAGGTGGCCGTACCGTCGGCGCCGGCGTCGTCACTAAGGTTATTGAGTAGAGTATGGAAGGTCAACGTATACGTATTCGTCTTAAGGCATTTGATCATCGTTTGATTGATCAATCGGCACGTGAAATTGCAGATACCGCAAAACGTACCGGCGCTCAGGTCAAGGGTCCCATTCCCTTGCCTACAAAAAAGGAGCGCTTCACTGTTTTGATTTCTCCGCACGTTAACAAAGATGCGCGTGATCAGTATGAAATTCGCACGCACAAGCGTTTGATGGATATTGTCGATCCTACAGACAAGACAGTTGATGCGTTGATGAAGTTGGATCTTGCTGCTGGTGTTGATGTTCAGATCAAGCTGAATTGATCTTAGTTGGATATTGACAGTTGGTTAGGTTTTGAGGTTTTGATATGACAATTGGTGTGGTTGGACGCAAAGCAGGTATGACACGCATCTTTACAGATGCGGGTGAGTCTATTCCTGTGACCGTGATTGAGGTGGCACCTAACCTCGTTACCCAGATTAAGAATATTGATAAGGATGGCTACCGTGCGCTTCAGGTGACGACAGGGTCTCGTCGTGCATCGCGTGTTAGTAAGCCTATGGCTGGACATTTTGCGAAAGCGAGCGTAGAGGCTGGCCGTGGTACGTGGGAATTTCGTTTGAATGAAGGTGAGGGCAGCGATGTAGTTGTCGGGCAGGCCCTAGGCGTTGATATTTTCTCGGACGGTGATAGCGTTGATGTGGCCGGTACCACCATTGGTAAAGGTTTTGCCGGCGTCGTTAAGCGCCATCATTTTGCAATGAAGGATGCCACTCACGGTAACTCTTTGAATCATCGTACGCCGGGTTCTATCGGTCAAAACCAGACCCCAGGTCGTGTATTCAAGGGTAAGAAAATGGCCGGGCACATGGGCAACGTTCGCCGTACGGTGCAGAACCTTCTGGTTGTACGTATCGATGCCGAGCGCAACCTAATATTAGTTAAAGGTGCCGTACCCGGCGCCGCTGGTGGCGATGTCATTGTTACGCCGGCAGTTAAAGCAAGTAATAAAGGTTAGGAAATGGATATTAGTTTACGATCCGCTAATGGCGAAAATGCGGGGTCGATTTCGGTTTCCGATGTCACCTTCGGTCGCAAATATAACGAAGCTTTGGTTCACCAGGTTGTTACCGCTTATCAGGCTGGCGGCCGCGCCGGGACTCATCAACAAAAGACTCGCAGTGATGTGCGTGGTGGGGGTGCCAAGCCTTGGCGTCAAAAAGGTACCGGACGTGCGCGTGCTGGTACCAGCCGCAGCCCTTTATGGCGCTCTGGTGGCGTAACCTTTGCTTCACGGCCACGTGATTATTCCAAGAAGGTTAACCGTAAAATGTACCGCGGTGCCATTAGTTCGATGTTGTCTGAGCTGGTGCGTCAGGATCGTTTGATTGTAGTGGAGGATTTTGCTGTTACTGAAGCAAAGACCAAGCAATTGCTTGCCAAGTTGAGCGTCCTCGGTGTTGATAGCGCCATGATAGTTACAGAAACAGGCGACCTTAATTTATACCTTGCTGCGCGTAATTTGCACAAAGTTGATGTCAGTGATGTAGAAGAAGTAGATCCGGTTAGTTTGATCCGTTTCGGTCATGTTGTGATTACTGTCGCGGCACTTAAAAAATTAGAGGAGCGTTTGCAATGAGTGAAGCGCGTTTGATGCAAGTGTTGTTACGTCCTCATGTGTCTGAAAAAGCGACTCGCTTAGGTGAGGATCACCAGCAGGTAGTGTTTCGTGTCGCTACTGATGCGAGCAAGTCTGAAGTCGCTCAAGCCGTAGAGCTCATGTTTGAGGTTAAGGTCAAGGCCGTACAGATAGCTAATGTTAAAGGTAAGACAAGAAAGTTTCGTCAAACCCGAGGTCGTCGGTCTGACTGGAAAAAAGCTTATGTCTCCCTGGCGGAAGGTCATGAGATCGACTTTCTTGGCGCACAGTAAGTAAACAAGCTTATAACGGATAACATCATGGCAACAGTAAAGACTAAACCCACTTCAGCAGGCCGACGCTTTGTCGTTAAGGTTGTTGGTGCAGACCTTCACAAAGGCGCGCCATATGCGCCCTTGCTTGAGAAGAAGTCAAAAAATGGTGGTCGTAATAATAATGGACGCATTACTGTGCGCCATCACGGCGGCGGCCATAAACAACACTACCGCATTATCGATTTCAAGCGCAATAAAGACGATATTGGCGCCAAAGTTGAGCGTCTTGAGTACGACCCGAACCGTAGCGCGCATATTGCGCTGCTGTTGTATAGGGACGGTGAACGCCGCTACATTTTAGCGCCTAAAGGCATTAAAACCGGGGACGAACTTGTTTCCGGGGTTAGCGTACCAATGAAAGTCGGTAATTGTATGCCGCTTCGTAACATCGTAGTTGGTAGCCAGGTTCACAATATTGAGCTAAAGCCAGGTAAAGGCGGTCAAATTGCGCGTAGCGCAGGAGCTTCGGCGCAGCTGGTGGCGCGCGAAGGCGAATATGGTGTGGTTCGTCTTCGTTCTGGTGAAATGCGCAAGATTCACGTCGAATGCCGCGCTACAATCGGCGAAGTATGTAATTCGGAGCACGGTCTGCGCTCCCTGGGTAAGGCGGGGGCTACGCGTTGGCGCGGAATTCGGCCTACTGTCCGCGGCGTTGTTATGAATCCGGTCGACCATCCACATGGTGGTGGCGAAGGGCGTACTTCTGGTGGCCGCCATCCGGTCACCCCTTGGGGCGTGCCGACGAAAGGTTACAAGACTCGTAAAAACAAGCGCACGGATGATCTCATTGTGCGTCGCCGTAATCGTAAGTAAATCAAGTATTGTAAAGAGGATATAACGTGCCACGTTCAATTAAGAAAGGGCCATTCATCGATCTTCACCTTAAAAAGAAGGTGGATGAGGCGGTTGCTAACAATAATCGGCGCCCGATTAAGACTTGGTCTCGTCGTTCAATGGTTACGCCACAGATGGTAGGCTTGACTATTGCGATTCATAATGGGCGGCAGCATGTCCCGGTGCTCATTTCCGAGAATATGGTAGGGCATAAATTAGGTGAATTCTCGGCAACTCGTACTTACCGCGGGCACGCCGCGGACAAGAAAGCGAAGTAAGGGAGCCTGATATGAAAACAATCGCACGTTTGCGTCATAGTCGTATCTCGGCACAGAAAGCGAGACTGGTTGCTGACCAGGTTCGTGGTTTGCCGGTAGATCGCGCGCTGCAAGTCCTTACTCTGAGCTCAAAAAAAGGCGCGGCTATTATTAAGAAAGTGCTCGAGTCTGCTATTGCAAATGCCGAGCACAACGATGGCGCTGACATTGATGATCTAAAGGTTACAACAATCTGTGTGGATGAAGCGGCCACATTTAAACGGTTTCGCGCTCGAGCAAAGGGTCGTGGGAATCAGATATTGAAACGCAACAGTCATATTACTGTGACCGTAGCTGACTAAGGTTAAAGAGAGCGAATCATGGGTCAAAAGGTTCATCCAATAGGAATTCGGCTTGGTATCGTCAAGGATTGGACGTCAAAGTGGTATGCCGATACAAGCGAATATGCAGACAATTTATATTCCGACATGAAGGTGCGAGAGCACCTGAAGAAGAAGTTGTCGCAGGCTTCTGTTAGTCGAATTCAAATTGAGCGCCCAGCGAAAAATGCGCGCATCACTATACATACAGCGCGTCCCGGTATCGTTATTGGCAAGAAAGGTGAAGATGTTGAAGTTTTGCGCAAAGAAGTGAGTGCGATGATGGGTGTGCCTGTGCACATCAATATCGAGGAAATTCGCAAACCCGAATTAGATGCGCAACTGGTTGCCGAGAGTGTGGCGCAGCAGATTGAGCGCCGTATTATGTTTCGTCGCGCAATGAAACGCGCTGTATCTAATACGATGCGCCTTGCTGCTCAAGGCATTAAGATCAAGGTTGGCGGCCGCTTAAACGGTGCTGAAATCGCACGTAGTGAGTGGTATCACGAAGGCCGTGTACCGTTGCATACCTTGCGTGCCGACATCGATTATGGTTTTGCGGAAGCGGCGACCACTTACGGTATTATTGGCGTTAAAGTTTGGATCTTTAAAGGTGAAGTGTTCGCTGGTGAATCGCAAGAAGAAGCGAAGTCTGCTGGCGCTAAGTAGCGCATTGCTGGATTAAATTTGGAAATTGACTGATGTTACAGCCTAAGCGTACAAAATTTAGAAAACAGTTTAAAGGTAGAAACCGTGGTTTGGCGACCACGGGAAATGCCGTCAGTTTTGGTGAGTATGGTCTTAAAGCTACGGGTCGTGGTCGCATTACGGCACGTCAAATTGAGGCTGCACGTCGCGCGATGACACGTCACATCAAACGAGGCGGTAAGATTTGGATCCGCATTTTTCCAGACAAACCAATTACCAAAAAGCCTTTGGAAGTACGTATGGGTAAAGGTAAAGGTAATGTTGAATACTGGGTATCTCAGATTCAACCAGGCCGCATGTTGTATGAAATGGAAGGTGTATCTGAAGAAATTGCACGCGAGGCTTTTAAATTGGCTGCTGCAAAACTACCCGTACAAACAACATTCGTCGGGCGGACGGTAATGTAATGAATACAACAGAATTACGTGAAAAAGATCTAACCGGCCTTAATGCTGAGTTAAAAGATTTACTCAAAGAGCAGTTTAATCTGCGTATGAGTAAAGGCAGCGGTCAGTTAGGCCAATCCCATTTGATACGCCAAGTGCGTCGTAATATTGCACGCGTTCGCACTGTCATTAATGAGAAATCGAGATTGTCTAATGACTAAAGAAGAAAACACAACCGTACGGACCTTGGTTGGTAAGGTGACCAGTGATAAAATGCACAAGACGATTACGGTGTTGATCGAGCGCAAAGTGCCTCACCCAATTTACAAGAAATTTATTAAGCGTTCGACGAAAGTTCATGTTCATGATGAAAACAATGAAGGTCAAATCGGTGACACGGTTTCTATCGTGCAGTGTCGTCCGATGTCCAAATCAAAGTCGTGGCGATTGAATAAAGTCGAATCCAGTGCGAAATAAGGCACTCAACGGTTACAGAGCGTAAAGGTAGTTTGGCATGATTCAAATGCAATCGATATTAGACGTAGCGGACAACAGTGGTGCTCGTCGTCTAATGTGTATTAAAGTGTTGGGTGGATCGCATCGTCGCTATGCCGGTATTGGGGATATTGTTAAGGTTAGTGTGAAGGAAGCCATTCCGCGCGGCAAAGTGAAGAAAGGTGAAGTCTTCAATGCCTTGATTGTGCGTACACGCAAGGGCGTTCGTCGCGCCGACGGCTCGATGATTCGTTTCGATGGCAACGCAGCCGTATTGTTGAATGCACAATTGCAGCCGATTGGTACCCGTATCTTTGGGCCGGTGACCCGTGAATTGCGCAGCGAAAAGTTCATGAAGATCATTTCTCTCGCACCAGAAGTGTTGTAATCACAAGAGTTTATAGTCATGCGTAAGATAAAAAAGGGTGATGATATTATTGTTCTCACCGGCAAGGATAAAGGCAAGCAGGGTACCGTGAGCCGCGTCATGGCCGACCAGCGAGTAGTCGTGGGCGGTATCAATATGGTTAAACGCCATACCAAAGCTAACCCTAATATGGGTATTGCCGGCGGTATTGTCGATAAAGAGATGCCTCTGCATATTTCTAATATTGCAATTTTCAACCCGATTACCAAGAAAGCGGATCGTGTTGGTATTAAAACGCTGGAGGACGGCAAAAAAGTTCGTTATTTCAAGTCTAATAACGAAGTCGTGGACGTATAAAACATGGCTAGATTGCAGAAATTTTATAAAGAAACCGTAGTTAAGAAGCTACAAGAGCAGTTTAACTTCTCGAGTGCGATGGAAATTCCACGGATCACTAAGATCACGCTGAATATGGGTGTGGGCGAAGCTATCGGGGATCGTAAAGTTATCGAGCACGCCGTGAGTGATATGACCAAGATAGCCAGTCAAAAGCCTATCGTTACCAAAGCGCGTAAATCTATCGCCGGCTTTAAGCTGCGCGAAGATTGGCCGGTGGGTTGCAAGGTTACATTGCGCCGCGAACGTATGTACGAATTTTTGGATCGTTTGGTGAGTGTTGCTATTCCACGTATTCGAGATTTTCGTGGTTTGAGCAGCAAATCATTTGATGGTCGCGGTAATTACAGCATGGGCGTTAAGGAGCAGATTATGTTCCCTGAGATCGACTACGATAAAATCGACGCGCTTCGAGGTTTGGATATTACCATTACGACCACTGCACGTACTGATGAAGAAGGCCGCGCGTTGTTGGCTGCGTTTAATTTCCCAATTAAGAGTTAGTTTTATGGCTAAAAAGTCAATGATACATCGCGATGTCAAGCGACGGAAAATGGTTGCAAGGTTTGCTACTAGGCGCGCTGAGCTAAAAGCGAAACTGAAAGATCTTTCCCTTTCCGATGAAGAACGTGAAGCGGCGCAGATCAAGTTTCAGTCGTTACCGCGTGATTCAAGCCCATGCCGTATACGTAATCGCTGCCGCATTAGCGGCCGCCCACACGGTTTTTACCGTAAGTTTGGTTTGGCGCGTAACAAGTTAAGAAAAGCGGCTATGCGTGGTGATGTGCCCGGCCTGGTTAAGGCTAGCTGGTAATCGCGCCACCTTAGATATAAAGGATAAAGTATAGATATGAGTTTCTCGGATCCCATTGCAGACTTATTAACACGCATTCGCAATGCCCAGATGGTGTCAAAAGCCTCTGTTAGCATGCCCGCGTCCAAGGAAAAGAAGGCTATTGCTGACGTATTGGTTGAAGAAGGTTATGTCGCTTCAGCTGAAATTGATAATAGCGGGACATTTCCAGCGCTAAATATCAGTTTGAAATATTACGAAGGCAAGCCTGTAATCGAAGAGATTAAGCGGATTAGTCGTCCTGGTCTACGTATCTATAAGGGTAAAGGTGATCTGCCAGTGGTTAAAGCTGGTTTAGGTATTGCTATTGTGTCGACCTCCAAAGGTGTGATGACAGCGAAAGCTGCCGCCGCTAAAGGTGAGGGCGGCGAAGTGATTTGTACTGTTTCTTAAGGTAATCGAAAAAATGTCACGTATTGCCAAAACTCCCGTAGAAATACCTTTCGATGTAAAGGTCGATATTAAAGGCGGGCATATTAAAATTAAGGGTCCTAAGGGAGAGATGGAGCGAACAATCCATCCCTCCGTGGTGATGAGCCAAGATGGTAACCTCCTGTCTTTTTCAATGAAAAAAGAAGGTGATAAAATGGCAATGGCTGGCACTATGCGTTCTTTGGTGCAGAATATGATGGTCGGCGCTGCTAAAGGTTTCGAGAAAAGACTGACATTGGTTGGCGTTGGTTATCGTGCTCAGGTGAAAGGTAAAGTGCTGGATTTGACTCTCGGTTTTTCGCATCCAGTTGAGCATGCTATTCCTGAAAATATCAAGATTGAGACACCGAGCCAGACTGAAGTTGTTGTGAGCGGTCCTGACAAGCAACGCGTCGGTCAGGTTGCTGCTGAAATACGCGCCTATCGACCACCTGAGCCTTATAAAGGTAAAGGCGTTCGCTACTCTGACGAACACATTTCGCTGAAAGAAGCGAAGAAAAAATAGGGGGCCTTAAAAAGTTATGGCTAGTAAGACTGAATCGAGAGTTCGTCGTGCTCTACGTACGCGTGCTCGTATTAAAACACTGAGCAAATATCGTTTGAGTGTGCATCGTACACCACGTCATATTTATGCTCAGGTTATCGCCCCTAACGGTCATGAAGTGATTGCCAGTGCAGCCACTGTGCAGGAAGGGATACGTAAAGATGTGAAATACACTGGTAATATTGATGCCGCCAAAGCAGTTGGCGCTGCGGTGGCCAAGCAAGCAATGGACAAGGGTATTAAGCAAGTAGCATTTGACCGCTCCGGGTTTCGTTTCCACGGGCGTATTAAAGCGTTGGCTGATGCCGCGCGTGAAGCTGGTCTCGAATTTTAAAGGTTCCTTAGTAGGTATTTCGCATGGCAAGTTATGATGGACAGCCCTCAGGTGATGGGCTTAACGAAAAACTGGTAGGTATACGACGTGTTGCTAAGGTCGTAAAGGGTGGCCGCCAGTTCGGTTTTTCCGCTTTGACCGTGGTTGGTGATGGTAATGGCCGAGTGGGTTTTGGTAGCGGTAAGGCACGCGAAGTGCCAGCGGCGATACAGAAGGCAATGGAACAGGCGCGCCGCAATATGGTGACTGTGAAGTTAAATGAAATGACGCTGCAGCATGCAATGATGGGTCATCATGGCGCGGCTAAGGTTTACATGCAGCCCGCTTCTCCCGGTACCGGTATCATTGCCGGTGGCGCGATGCGCGCTGTATTTGAAGTGTTAGGGGTTCAGGACGTATTGGCGAAGTGTATAGGTTCGCCTAACCCGGTTAATGTTGTTCGCGCCACCATTCAAGGTTTGAGCGATATGACTGATCCTGAATATGTCGCCGCAAAACGCGGTAAAAAAGTTAGCGATATTATCGGCTAGTGTAAGGAATCATTATGGCTAGCAATAGAATTAAAGTGACCTTGGTGCGTAGTACTTGTAAACGCCTCCCCTCACATAAAGCCTGTATTGCTGGGTTGGGTTTGCGTCGTATGCATCACACTGTTGAAGTTGAAGATACGCAAAGTGTGCGCGGTATGATCAATAAAGTGTCGTATTTGCTGCAAGTTGAGGAAGCGTAAGATGCGTTTAAATGAATTATCACCTGGGCAAGGGGCTAAACGAATACGTACTCGTGTTGGTCGTGGTATCGGTTCGGGCCTTGGCAAAACTTGTGGCCGTGGCCATAAAGGCCAGCATTCGCGTTCTGGCGGTTTCCGCAAAGTTGGATTCGAAGGCGGTCAAATGCCTTTACAGCGGCGTTTGCCTAAAGTCGGATTTAGCTCTCGTATCGGGCGCGTTACCGCTGAAATCCGTTTGAGTGAATTGTCCAAATTGGCTGGTGACGTGGTTGATTTGGTGTCGCTGCGAGCAGCCAACATTATTACTGCGAGTATAATTCGTGGACGCATTATATTGTCTGGCACAGTCGATAAGGCGTATACGGTTAAGGGTTTGGCGTTGACCAAAGGTGCTCGCGCAGCGATTGAAGCGGCTGGCGGAAAGATAGAAGGCTAAGTTGTCCACTTCTGCCGCAGCGCTGGCCTCTAAAGTAAGTGGAGGCAATCTAGGAGAGCTCAAACGGCGTTTGTTGTTTGTCCTTGGCGCGTTGGTTGTTTTTCGTATCGGCTCATTTTTGCCGGTGCCGGGAATCGACCCCACTGCGCTGGCTGATTTATTTGAGCAGCAAAAAGGCACCATACTGGAATTCGTTAACATGTTTTCCGGTGGCGCACTCGGGCGGGTCAGTATCTTCGCCCTGGGTGTTATGCCCTATATTTCGGCTTCTATCATTATTCAGTTATTGACTGCGATTAGTCCTAAGCTGGAGCAAATGAAAAAAGAGGGCGAGGCGGGTCGACGCAAGATAACCCAGTACACACGCTATTTTACCGTTGCATTGGCGACGTTTCAGGCCATTGGTATTTCTATTGCGCTGGAAGGCATGAGTGCGGGCGGCGCGGCCGTAGTGATTGACCCGGGGCTGGCTTTTCGTTTCACTGCGGTAATCACGCTGGTGACAGGCACGATGTTCCTGATGTGGCTTGGCGAGCAAATGACGGAGCGCGGTATTGGTAACGGTATTTCGCTGATTATTTTTGCCGGTATTGTGGCTGGCTTACCGTCCGCGATCGGCGGGACTCTAGAGCTGGCGCGTACCGGTGAATTGCACGGCGCATTAGTACTGATAATTATCGCGTTGGCGCTTGCCGTTACCGCATTTGTAGTTTTTGTTGAGCGCGGTCAACGGCGTATCACGGTTAACTACGCCAAGCGCCAGCAAGGGCGTAAAATGTATGCTGGGCAAACAAGTCATTTGCCGCTGAAGCTGAATATGGCGGGTGTGATACCACCTATTTTTGCGTCTAGTATTATTTTGTTTCCAGGTACTATCGGTACCTGGGTTGGGCAGAATGAAGGAATGCGTTGGTTGGGTGATATTGCTGCGGCATTGTCTCCTGGTCAGCCACTGTACGTTGGGTTTTATGCTACAGCGATAGTATTTTTCACCTTCTTTTATACGGCTTTGACTGTTAAGCCGAAAGATATGGCGGATAATTTAAAGCGCTCTGGCGCATTTATCGCGGGCATTCGCCCGGGCGAGCAGACTGCCAAGTATATTGACGGTGTGTTGTCTCGGTTGACACTGGCCGGCGCGATTTATATTACTGCGGTGTGTTTGTTGCCGGAGTTTTTGATTTTGTACTGGAACGTTCCATTTTACTTTGGTGGTACGTCTCTTTTGATTATTGTCGTGGTGGTGATGGACTTTATGAGCCAGGTTCAGGCACATTTTATGTCACACCAATATGATGGTTTGATGAAAAAGGCCAACCTGAAAGGCCATGGTCGCCGCGGTATTTAGCCGCGCTATAAAGGCGACACGGAAGCGGAGAAAGAATTATGAAAGTTCGGGCATCGGTTAAGAAAATTTGTCGTCACTGCAAGACCGTACGGCGCAAGGGTGTGTTGAGAGTGATTTGCTCTAACCCCCGTCACAAGCAGCGCCAAGGCTGATTGTCGGTATTCTTTAAGATTGACTGTTTTTTTTAGGTTAGTTATAATTTCCGGTTTTAATTCGTACGTATAGTTCCCCCAGTTGGTTTGGGGTGGGAGATAGTCTGTGGCACGTATCGTTGGGGTTAATGTCCCTGATCATAAACACGCTGTGATTGCATTAACGGCAATCTATGGCATCGGTCGTAATAGAGCCCAGAAATTGTGTGCTGTCACGGGCGTTAACCCCGCATCTAAGGTCAAAGAGTTGACTGAAGAGCAGCTTGAATCACTTCGTAAAGAGATTGGCAAGCTTCGGATCGAAGGTGATCTTCGTCGTGAAGTTTCGATGAACATCAAGCGCTTAATGGACTTGGGTTGTTATCGTGGTATCCGACATCGTCGCGGTTTACCGCTTCGAGGTCAGCGTACGCGCACTAATGCACGTACTCGTAAGGGCCCTCGGCGCCCGATTCGCAAGTAAATTTGGAGTTGTCTGTTCATGGCAAAGGCACCAGCACGTTCTGCTAAAAAACGCATCAAACGCGATGTATCTGATGGTATGGCGCATATTTACGCGTCGTTTAATAATACTATTATTACTTTCACCGATCGACAGGGTAACGCACTGGCTTGGGCTACTGCCGGCGGTTCCGGTTTTCGCGGCTCGCGTAAAAGCACCCCATTTGCGGCCCAGGTTGCCGCCGAGCGCGCTGCGGCAACGGTAAAAGAATATGGTATGAAGAACGTTGATGTTTATGTTAAAGGCCCAGGCCCTGGTCGCGATTCAGCTGTACGCGCTATTAATGGTGCTGGTTTTAATATCAACAGCATTAGTGATGTGACACCGATTCCGCATAATGGCTGCCGGCCGCCGAAAAAGCGCAGAGTTTAGGCGACGTACGTATTAATCTGAGGAAGTTTTAATGGCTCGCTACACCGGACCAACTTGTAAATTAGCAAGACGTGAAAAAACCGACTTGTTTCTAAAAAGCGGCGTTAGGTCGCTTGATTCCAAATGTCGTGCTGATGTCATTCCAGGTCAGCATGGTGCTCGTCGCAGCCGCTTGACGGATTACGCGCTACAGCTGCGTGAAAAGCAAAAGGTTCGTCGCTTGTACGGCGTGCTGGAAAAGCAATTCCGCAACTATTATAAAAAGGCCGATAGGCAAAAAGGTGCTACTGGTGAGAATTTGTTGCGCCTGTTAGAAGGACGTCTTGATAACGTGGTTTATCGTATGGGGTTTGGCTCTACACGTGCCGAATCACGTCAGCTAGTATCGCACAAGGCTATCCTCGTTAATGGTCGCTACGTTAACATTGCTTCTTATCAGGTTGAGCCTGAAGACGTGATCTCCGTCACTGAAAAAGGTAAAAAACAGCTGCGTATAAAGTCTGCGCTCGATTTGGCTGCGCAGCGGGGTGCGGTAGATTGGGTTGAGGTCAACGCGGACAAGATGGAAGGCGTATACAAGCGAGTTCCTGATCGTGATGAATTGCCGATGGAGATTAAGGAAAATCTCATTGTCGAGCTGTATTCCAAGTAAGCATTTTTTGAATTCTTTCCTGTATTGGAAGTGAGGATAGTC
Organism: Gammaproteobacteria bacterium; assembly: GCA_015492075.1. Lineage (GTDB taxonomy): Bacteria > Pseudomonadota > Gammaproteobacteria. Next base: position 24,007 of record WGFU01000043.1, on the reverse strand, counting down.
CATGTCCGGTCAAGTAACCACTTTTTTGAAGCCACGCATCGTTGATGTGCAAGTCACGGGTGTTAACAGTGCCAAGGTGACGCTTGAGCCGCTGGAACGCGGTTTCGGTCATACCCTGGGCAATGCGTTGCGCCGTATTTTACTATCATCCATGCCTGGCGCTGCGTTGACAGAGGTCGAAATAGACAATGTATTGCATGAATACAGCACTATCGAAGGCGTGCAAGAAGATGTCATTGATATTCTGCTTAATTTGAAAGAAGTGACCCTGCGCCTGGATGATCGTGAAGAAGCGCAGCTTACCCTTAAAAAGAGTGGTCCAGGTCCCGTTCTTGCGGGCGATATTGAGACGGTTAACGGTGTTGAAGTCGTCAACCCTGATCATGTCATCGCCAACCTGACAGCGTCAGGTGAGTTGAGTATGACCCTTAGGGTTGAGTTGGGTCGTGGTTATCAGCCATCGACAAATCGTATTGACGCTGACGCGGATCGTACTATTGGCACATTGCAATTAGACGCTTCTTTCAGTCCACTGCGTCGTGTCGCCTATGCTGTCGAAAGCGCGCGCGTTGAACAGCGTACCGATCTTGATAAGCTTATCCTTGAACTCGAAACAAATGGTACCATCGATCCTGAAGAGGCTATTCGACGCGCTGCGACGATTTTGCAAGATCAGCTATCTGCGTTCGTCAATCTTCAGGGCAGCCAGGTTGAAGAACCTGCTTCCACTGAGGGTGAAGTGGATCCAATTTTGTTACGCCCGGTTGATGATCTCGAATTGACTGTGCGTTCTGCGAATTGTTTAAAAGCTGAAAATATTTACTTTATTGGTGATTTGATTCAAAAAACCGAAGTTGAGCTATTAAAGACGCCCAACCTTGGCAAGAAATCTTTAACCGAGATCAAAGACGTATTAGCTACCAATGGTTTGTCATTGGGTATGCGTCTAGAGAATTGGCCGCCCGCTCAGTTAGCCGGAGAGATTCCTGCCAGTGTCGATAAGACCCCTGTTTAATAATATTTTGATTTTAGGATAACCACGATGCGACATCGTAATTCCGGTAGACAACTTAGCCGCAATACCAGTCACCGCAAGGCTACCTTGCAAAGTTTGACTAATTCTTTATTGCGCCATGAAATTATTCGTACAACGGTGCCCAAGGCGAAGGAGTTACGTCGCGTGGCTGAGCCATTGATCACGCTTGGCGGTGAAGACAGCGTTCACAAACGTCGCATCGCGTTCAGCAGGTTACGTGACAAGGAAATGGTCAGTAAACTGTTTAATGAGCTTGGTCCGCGTTATAAGGAGCGGCCGGGTGGTTACTTGCGCATTCTTAAATGCGGTTTTCGCCCCGGTGATAATGCGCCAATGGCGGTTGTCGAACTAGTCGACAGACCGGTTGAAGCGGATAACGACGAAAGCGATGATTAACACGATGCGGGCCTTAGGCCCGCATTTTTCGTTCTAACAAGTTGTTAAAAAAGGCTCTGGTGGCGCGATGCAGCGTTATACCCCGGGGGCACCTGGAAAAAATAGCTCAAAATGCCTGTTTATTCCATGTAAACGGTGTTTTTCCACTATTTTTGCCTTGTTTCGCATTTACAACGGACTTTTTCAACAAGCTGCCAGAGGAAAAAATCAGCCGATACTGCCTTGCAAGAAACTAAGGCGTGAATATATTGTTTGACAGATGATTGCCTTGTTTACCGATTTTGGTCGTAACGGCCCCTATCAGGGACAATTAAAAAATGCGATTTATCGCATAGCGCCTGAGGTTAAAGTGATTGACCTGATGGCGGATGCTCCATTATTTAATCCCATTGCCTCCAGCTATTTATTAAGTGCGCTGGCCAACGACTTCGATCACGGAACAGTGTTTCTCTGCGTGGTTGACCCCGGCGTCGGCAGCTCTAGAGCGCCGTGTATTGTCTTTGCAAAGGGTTATTGCTTTGTTGGTCCCAACAACGGCTTGTTCAGTGTTGTAGCTTCGACAGATGACAGCGCCCATTGGTGGGAGATTAGCTGCCTAGCGGAAGATTTATCTCCCACTTTTCACGGTCGCGATCTGTTTGCGCCAGTGGCTGCGCGCCTGGCGTTGAACTTCGACTGCGTGGCTGGGCTGGCGAAACCTTCGGCGGATGCCTTGACGGCAAACCGGTTAGGCGAGAACAGCGTCATCTACATTGATGCTTATGGCAATATTATGACAAGCATACAAGCGGCAACAATTCCGGCCAGCACGATGATAATGCTCGGTAATTGCAAGATAGGCTACGCACGAACATATAGCGAAAGTGAGGCGGGTCAGACCTTTTGGTATGAGAACTCCATTGGTTTGGTAGAGATAGCGATTAACTGTGGCAGTGCCAGCAAACAACTGGCGTGTACTGTCGGCGACCAGGTTGGCATGATTTAGTGGAACTCGTCATAGACTCACTTGTTTATGCCCTTTATTATGGTTGCTGGTAAGCCAAATATATTGAACTATGAAAAGCGTTTTAGTCCGCTGGTATCAAAAATATTTCTCCGACCCTGAAGGGATTGCGCTGGCCGTAGTCCTGGTACTAGGTTTTCTCATTATTTACTTTATGGGCGGTATGCTGGCGCCGGTCTTGGGCGCCTTGGTGATGGCCTATTTGCTGGAAGGCTTGGTTCTGGTGCTGCAGCGCTGGAAGCTACCGCGCCTGTTATCCGTGATTATTGTTTTTTTGATATTCATGGCTTTTTTGCTATTTATTTTATTGGGTCTAATGCCATTGCTATCACGCCAGGTGGGCGATTTAGTGCAAGAGCTGCCGGCGATGATCGCGCGAGGGCAAGACACATTGTTACGATTACCCGAACTCTATCCTACTTTGGTGACTGAGGCTCAGATTAAAGATCTAATGCGGGAGATTGGTGGCTACGTGCGGGATATAGGGCAGAACATAGTGTCGTTTTCCGTGGTCACCGGTATTTTTACTTGGATGGTTTATTTGATTTTAGTCCCGGTATTGGTGTTCTTTTTTCTTAAGGATAAAGTTATCATTATGACCTGGGTCGCGGCCTTGTTACCCAGTGAACGTAAACTGACTACGCGCATCTGGCGCGAGATGAACGTTCAGATTGCTAATTACGTGCGCGGCAAATTTGTCGAAATTTTGATTGTTGGCATTGTTTCCTATATTACTTTTGCCATCATGGGTTTGAATTACGCCATGCTACTTGGCGCGCTCGTTGGTTTTTCAGTCATCATTCCTTACATCGGTGCGGTAGTTGTCACGGTGCCGGTATTGTTGATTGGCTTTTTCCAGTGGGGCTGGGGGGCAGAATTTGCCTATATTGCGATAGCCTATCTGGTTATCCAAACAATAGATGGTAATGTCCTGGTGCCGCTGTTGTTTTCCGAAGCCGTTAATCTGCACCCGGTGGCAATTATTATTGCGGTGTTGGTGTTCGGTGGCCTGTGGGGCTTCTGGGGTATATTTTTCGCTATTCCATTAGCGACATTGGTTGCCGCAGTGATTAAAGCCTGGCCGCGTGCGAACCATAATGTGCTAACTGCCAGAGACAGCCAGCACACTGTCAGCGAGTAAGTCGCCATCGGTTCTAACTTTGAACGAGACCCTTAAGGTAGTACCTAGCTTATCACTGGAGTTTGATAATCGCTTCAGCCAAGATCTCCCTGCCGACCCTGATAGTAGGAATCAACCACGCCAAGTCAGAGGCGCTTGCTATTCGCGAGTAAGGCCGCAGAGTGCCTCTGCGCCTAAGCTGGTGGCTTATTCGCACGATATGGCGCGGACCCTGGGTATATCTGCTGAAGTTTGCAGGTCACAGGAATTTACAGATGTTTTTGTTGGTAATCGCTTGCTTACTGGGATGGATCCGTATGCCACATGCTATGGTGGCCACCAATTTGGTTATTGGGCAGGACAGCTTGGTGACGGTCGCGCAATTAATCTGGGCGAAGTGATTAACGCTGAACAGCAGCGCTGGGCCTTGCAGCTAAAGGGAGCCGGTCCGACACCGTATTCACGTACTGCAGATGGTTTGGCTGTGTTGCGTTCGTCGCTACGCGAGTTTTTATGCAGCGAGGCCATGTTTCATCTGGGTGTGCCAACGACGCGAGCGTTAAGCCTGATCTTAACAGGCGATAACGTGACGCGTGATATGTTTTATGACGGCAACCCAAAGGCTGAAGCGGGTGCTGTGGTGTGTCGCGTAGCCCCGTCATTTATTCGCTTTGGTCATTTTCAGATTTTTGCTGCGCGTGGTGACAACGCTGTTCTCAAACAACTCGTCGACTTCACTGTTCGCAATGAATTTCCACATCTGGGCGAGCCCTCGCCAGATGTTTATTTAATGTGGTTTGAGCAAGTTTGCCGTTTGACCGCGGAAATGATTGTGCACTGGATGCGGGTCGGTTTTGTTCATGGTGTGATGAATACCGATAATATGTCTATTCTTGGTTTGACTATTGATTATGGTCCCTATGGTTGGTTAGACAATTACGATCCGGCTTGGACACCCAATACTACCGACGCCGAAGGTCGCCGTTATTGCTTTGCTAACCAAGCGCATATTGCTCACTGGAATTTGACTCAGCTTGGCAACGCATTGACTCCTTTGTTTGGTGACGCTGAACCGTTACAACAAGTACTTAATACCTATCCACGGTATTTTGAAGTAGGTCGCCGGAAAATGATGGGGGATAAGCTAGGCTTTGGCGATTTTATTGTAAAATCCGATAACATTTTGGTTGAAGAGCTGCTGGCAATATTGGCTTGGATAGAAACCGATATGACCATTTTTTATCGGCGTTTGGCGTTGCTGGATATTTATGTTGATCTCGATAAGGTCTCAAACAAAGCACTTACCGAACATTTTGCGGATGCGTATTACAATCCGGATCAGCTTAGCGAGGCTTACCAAACTCGTTTGGCGAAATGGCTGCGAGAGTATATTCTGCGCTTGCGTAAAGACGGTAAGCCAAATGAAGTGCGCCGCGCTCAAATGAATGCTGTCAACCCCAAGTATGTACTGCGTAACTATCTCGCACAGCTGGCTATTGATCAGGCAGAGTTGGGCGATTTTGCTTTAGTGAATGAGTTGCTCGAGTTATTGCGTCATCCTTATGATGAACAAGCCGATCGCGAAGAGTTTTCTGTCAAGCGACCGGATTGGGCTAGAAACAGGGCGGGTTGTTCGATGTTGTCGTGCAGCTCTTAGTCTATAAAGGGATAGCATGATGATGCTTTCTTGTGTTGAAATAGAACCGAAGAGCAGCGCCAAAGCTTCAGTAATTTGGTTGCATGGTCTTGGTGCCAATGGCCATGATTTTGAACCCATCGTGCCACAGTTAGCTTTGCCGGATGAGCTGGCGGTACGCTTTATTTTTCCTCATGCGCCGAGCATGCCGGTCACCGTCAATAATGGTTTGCTTATGCCCGCTTGGTATGACATCTATGAAATGGCGATAGAGGCGAAAACCGATGTGGCGGGCATTCATTGTTCCGCACAAGCGATCAGTAAGCTAATAGAAAGGGAAATCGATCGTGGGATAAATAGTGACAGTATCGCTCTGATTGGTTTTTCGCAAGGTGGTGCAGTGGTATATGAATGCGGGCTCACCTTTCCCATGCCATTGGCGGGCATATTAGGCTTATCGAGTTACTTTGCCACTCACGATGTGATATCCGCGCATAAGGCTAATCGTTGTACTCCTGTCGCTATTCACCATGGCTTGCATGATACGGTGATACCAGAAATGCTGGGCCGGGAATCGGCACTGACGATACGTCATTTTGGCAATCCGGTGGAGTATAAAAGTTTCAATATGGAACACAGCATTTGTGCTGAGCAGATCGGCGATATCGCAGCATGGTTGAAAAAGGTGTTGGCGAGCTAGGGAGTCTTTGACTAAATCTCTAAAGCGGCGCTGCCACAGTCAAAAGACGTTCACAATACCGCCCATTGGTTCGATTCATCTGTGTCTGTTCGCTTATTTTGTCTTAGCCGTTTACCGTTGAAGGACCGGTTTTCGAGTCTCCCTAGGCCGTAAACTCTTCCGGCGGCAGCTCGCAGCGAAGTTTCTCGCCTAACAGTGCTTCAATGGCAGGAACCTGGAACGATTCAAATTCACAGGCCAGGCTGATGGATATGCCTGTCGCGCCGGCGCGACCAGTACGGCCGATGCGATGAATGTAATCATCAGGGTTGTCAGGAAGATTATAGTTAATGACATGGCTAACCCCTTCGACATGAATGCCACGTCCTGCGACATCGGTCGCAATCATGGTTTTAAACTCACCATTTTTGAATTTCTCCAGGGTGGCGGTTCGCTTTTTCTGAGGTATTTCGCCGGTGAGCAGGCCTGCGCTAATTTTGTGTTTGATAACACGGTCAAACAGCTTTTGAGCTTGGTCACGTCGATTGGTGAAGATGATGGCGAGCTTGGTATCAGGGTGCTGCAATATTTTTAATAAGACAGGAAGCTTCTCTTCATTTGAGACCATATACACTTTTTGTTCAACACTGTCACTGGCAACGTTGTCAGGCTCAATCTCTACTTTTACAGGCTCGTATGTCCATTGATAGGACATCTCCAGAATTTCGGCAGTGAAGGTTGCGCTAAATAACAAGGTCTGACGGTAATCCGTGTTAGGTGTTGCGCGCACGATACGCCGTACTTGCGGAATAAAGCCCATATCAAGCATGCGATCGGCTTCATCCAATACCAGTGACTCGACCTGATCAAGATAAATATGTTTGCGATTGGCAAAGTCGAGTAGACGGCCTGGGGTGGCAACAACAATATCAACATAGCTTTGGTCGAGCTTCTTTAATTGTTTTTCGTAGTCAGTACCGCCAATGAGAGTAATGACGTTGAGTCCTGTATGCTTGCACAAGCCCCTGGCATCGTCGGCAATTTGTGTTACCAGCTCGCGGGTGGGCGCAATGATCAAGGCGCGTGGTTCGGCCAGATAACGTTGTTCTTTGATTGGGTTTTTTAGCAAGTCGTCGATAATGGTGATCAGGAAGGCCGCGGTTTTTCCGGTGCCGGTTTGCGCCTTGCCGATGGCATCTTTGCCTTGCAGGGTCTCGGGCAGAATTTGCGCTTGAATCGGCGAGCAGTGGCGAAAGCCAAGATCGTAGATGCCATGGAGCAAGCTTTCCTCCAGTTTGAGATCGTAAAACCGTGTTTTACCTTCTTCCTGAGGAACATCGAGTACTGAACTATCCCAAGGCGGCAGGGTAGCAGGTAGTTTTGCTCTAGGCTTACGACGTTTCTTCGGCCTTGCCCTGTTGATAGTGTGGTTTACTGTTGGGTCTGCCTCTTTGTTTGATTTTTGTGCGCTATTGTTAGCACGAGGAGGTATGACTTGTTGGGCGACAGGTGGGTTGGGGTCGGCCTTTTTTTCTTTACTAAAGCTTTTAATCAAACGATTTAACAAGGGTAATTTCTCTTCTTACAGCATAGACATTGTGTCATTGCCTGGCAAGCATAAGGTGAATTATGCCAATATAAAAATTATACTCTATATAGGTACCGTATAGGGAAGGGTGGCCTTTGTCATGGGTAAGTGCTGATTTTTCCGTTGATAAGCAACCAGCCTGTCATGGGGCTTAAAGCGGCGCCGCTGATCGTATCTTAAGGGTAGAGACATGAAATGCGTAATATGCCGAGATGTTTTTACTTTATCTTAATGCTGGCGGCAACTCCCCTATCAATTTAGCAGAAATGCTGGTTAATAAATCAGCAATTTTGATACAATTTACCGCTTTTGGGGTTTATGCATGAAGGCATTATTGATTACGCCAGCGAGCCAATTAATCGAACAGGTTGATATCTCCGGTCTTGACGATATTAAAACAATGATTGGTTTTGACACGGTTGATTCAGACGAGATTGGCCCGGAGGGTGACCGTATTTATTTTGACGAAGAATGTTTTATTCGCGGTGACGCAGTAAGCGGCCGCTTTCAAATAGATAAAGTGGCGCCTGTTGCGGGTAAGGGCATGGTGGTGGGTTCTGCCGATGGGGGTGAAAGCATTAAAGATGTCTTCACTGACGTCAATGCATTAAAAGAGCGATTGGTCTATTTGTAACAGTCAATCGCCGAATTTACAGTTTTCCAAGTGATGTCTCGTATCAAGATATATTCCAGTAACCGGTGCGGTTATTGCCAGGCCGCGCATCGTTTGTTGCACAATAAGGGAGTCGAAGACTACGAAACAATTATTGTAGACGGCGACAGCGCATTGCGCGCGCATATGATACAGATCAGTGGTCGTCATACCGTGCCACAGATTTTCATTGCCGGGCAGCATATTGGTGGTTATACCGACTTGGCGGCGTTGGATATGGCTGGCGAACTGGACGGTCTACTGGCCGAGAAGCAATAAATGATGGCGTTTCCCCACGTTTAAAACATGGCACCTAGAATTGCCGAAGTTAAGCTTTCATACACCTGAATTGAGCTATAGTTATGACAGCTTTTATCTCGGACATAATAATGAAAGAGTCAACCGAAATCACCCAAAAGCAGGTGACGCTGCGTGGTCTTGGCAGTTTGCGGCTGTTCGGTATCGTTTTTTTGTCCATATTGCTCGCGCTGTTGCTGGCATTTGTTGCGATCAAATATTACTTTTTCCCAAATGACTTTAATCCAGTCGTGCTCAGCGGCAAGGAACAACAGGCGTTAAACAGCAAATTACAGGTGTTGGGGTTAGGCGAGTTGTCGGCGGGTTTGGCCGAGCCTCGGCCGGGATTAAAGATAGGTGAAAAAAAAGCGCTTGAGCCTGAAGCCTACAGCGAGTTAGATATGGACAGGCAAATCGTCTTCAGTGAAAGAGAACTGAAGGCATTGATCGCAAACAATACGGACATGGCTGGACGTTTAGCGATTGACCTGTCTAACGATTTGATCAGTGCCAAATTACTCATGCAGATGGATGAAGGTTTGCCTGTGATCGGTGCTAAAACCTTGAAAGTGAAAGCGGGTATTGGCTTGTCCTATGAGCAAGATCGTGCAGTGGTGATGCTGCGCGGCGTTAGCATTCTGGGTGTGCCAGTTCCGAATGCGTGGGTGGGCTGACCTGGTGAAAGAGTTTGGCGCACAGACGGGTTTCTGGCAGTCGTTTACCGACAGTACAGAAGTTCTCTTTCCGTTGAAGAGGGTCATCTTTTTATAAAACTTAAAGAGTAGTTTTGCTCTATGAGCAGTCTCAACTGGCGGCAAAATGTGGTGGGATGTTTTGTTGTCTTTCAGATAAACGAAGCAACTATTTTATTTTTAACTCTCGCGACGCTTGCCTAGCTAACGATTTTTTCTAATAATCCGCTATAACTCTATACAGTGATTAATTCAGGTATCGGAAATGATTAGCCGTAGAAATTTCATTCTTGTCACGGCAGCAGCGATGTTGCCTATGGTCGCCAGCAATGTGTATGGGGCATTGATAGTGCCTGGTGAGCGCAGTCTTTCACTTTATAATCAGCACACGGGTGAAAGCGTTAAAGCGACGTATTGGGCAGAGGGGGAATTTATTGCCGACGAACTCGCTGCGATTAATCATGTGTTGCGTGACCATCGTACCAATGAAGTTATCGATATCGATGCTGCTTTGCTCGATCAGTTACATCTATTACAAGCGAAGGTGGGTGGTAATGGCCGCTACGAGATTATTTCTGCCTACCGGTCGCCGCGTTCGAACGCCAAGTTGTATCAGACAACAGAAGGTGTGTCCAGAAATAGCTATCATATGTTCGGTCGTGCCATCGATGTTCGCTTGCCAGGTACGCAGTTACAGCATTTACATGCCGCTGCATTGGATATGGTTGCCGGGGGGGTTGGCCACTATCCTGAATCACGTTTTATCCACCTTGATAGCGGTGAGGTCCGTCACTGGTAGCGCCAAAGTTTCAATGTGAATTGTTACTGGGCTTACTCTTGCCGATTGTTTTTGTCGGCCCCTCTTTCTTGCTATAGTCTTACAGATATCGCTTAGGCTGGGCATGATCAGCAAGAGGAATTGACATGATCTACAATAATATTCTTGAGACCATTGGCAACACACCTATCATTAGGCTAAACCAACTGTCACCAGATGGCCTTGAACTTTACGTCAAGGTCGAGGCGTTTAACCCTATGGCTTCGGTGAAAGATCGCCTGGCCTATGCCATTATCAAGGACGCACGTGACAAAGGTCAGCTGCAACCTGGGCAAACGGTGGTTGAGGCAACGTCCGGTAATACCGGCATCGCGTTGGCAATGGTGTGTGCCGTGATGGGCCACCCCTTTGTTGCCACCATGGTGGAAACATTTTCAGTCGAACGGCGCAAACTGATGCGTGCCCTGGGTGCTAAAGTGATTCTGACACCTGCCGCCGAACGCGGTACCGGCATGGTGCAACGGGCCAAAGATTTGGCCGAACAACATGGCTGGTTTATGGCGCAGCAGTTCGAAAACCCGGCCAATCCGGCATATCACCGTAATACCACGGCGGCGGAAATACTCATAGACTTTGCCGGAGAACGGCTCGATTACTTTGTCACGGGTTGGGGTACCGGGGGCACTTTGACCGGTGTGGGCGAGGTGCTGAAAGTCGCCAGGCCAGAAACCAAAATTATCGCCGCTGAGCCTGAAAATGCATCGATGCTGGCCGGCAAGGATTGGAGTCCGCACAAGATCCAGGGCTGGACCCCTGACTTTGTGCCCGAGGTATTAAACGTAAGCGTGGTCGATCAGATTGTGCCGGTTTCCGACGAGCAGGCCTTTGCCACTGCATTGGCCTTGGCTCAAAAGGAAGGTATATTTGCCGGTATATCCGCAGGTGCCACCTTGGCCGCGGCTTTGGAGGTCGCAAAAAATGTCGAAAAGGGCAGCGCCATGTTAGTGATGCTGCCAGACACCGGCGAACGTTATCTCAGTACACCGCTGTTTGCAGCTATTAAAGAAGGCTCGGACGACGATTGGCTAGCCGGTTTATAAGATTAGTAGTCTTTGTTGCTGTGATATCGCTCTTTATTGTCAGTATTGCTGGTGCAGCCAAGCGCCCTCTAACCCGCCGGTAGAGGCGTGCCATTTTATCAGCTGAAAGCAGGCGGCTTTGTCGCCAGTGGTGATGGTCTTGCCATAGTCAAAGCAGATGCTAGGGTATTAAAGATTATCTTTCACAGGTTAGCAGTGAGCCTTCGCTGTGCTGTTCACAAAACCTGATAAATACAGCTACCGCATGTTGCGGTAAAAAGGTTTGGCTGCAGTCAAGCTACTTGGCTCGCCAGCGGGCTAACCCAGGATTCCAAAATCCGGATTTGCACTTCACCGGAGGTTTGTGTGTTTTGGTATTGACATCTTATAGTGGCGTCCTGTGGTTCAATTATTTGTATTTTTATGTTGCCCAGATGGGACTTGTTTTCATCGAATATGGTGTTGCATTTTGTCATGGTTTTGTCTTCTACCGAGATGAAGCGCTTTGCATATTTGCTTGTCGCATGTAAGCCAAGGTGGCAGATATGAGCTTGCCAGTGCTTTATTCGTTTCGTCGCTGTCCCTATGCCATGCGTGCACGCCTGGCTTTGGCATACGCCCAATGCCGGGTCGAGCTGCGGGAAATTATATTGCGTGATAAGCCGCAACACATGCTTGAGATTTCGCCAAAGGCGACTGTTCCAGTATTGCAGTTGCAAGACGGCAGTGTCATAGATGAAAGCTTTGACATCATGCTGTGGGCCTTACAAAAACATGATCCGGACCAGTGGCTGGCCAGCGGTAATAATGGTTCCAACAGCGGTCTCGAATGGTTGCTTGATGAAACCGATGTTGATGGGCACTTTAAGCGTGCCCTGGATCGTTACAAATATTGCGAACGTTTTCCTGAACGGCCGCAGGCGAGCTATCGCTCAGAGTGTGAGGTGTTGATTGCCAAGCTTGAGCACAAGCTCACAGGGCATGGTTATTTGCTGGGTGATGATAAAAGTCTTGCTGACATGGTTGTGCTGCCTTTTGTGCGGCAGTTTGCCCATGTTGATAAAGCCTGGTTTGCACAGCGACCGTATGCCAATGTTCAACGTTGGTTGGCTGAGTTTATCGCATCGGATTTATTTTTGGCAGTAATGAAGAAATACCAACCCTGGCAGGAAGGGGATGCCATGACAGTATTCCCACCGGCATGACGGCGACCTTGTTTTATTTTCATGACCCAATGTGCAGTTGGTGTTGGGGCTATCAAGCTGTTTGGCGGTGCTTGTTACAAAACATGCCTGATGAGGTGAATGTTGTCTATGTGTTGGGTGGCTTGGCACAAGACAGCGACGAACCCATGCCCATGGAGATGCAACAGGCAATACAAGGGCACTGGCGTCGTATACAAAGCGAGTTAGGCAGCGAATTTAATTTTGATTTTTGGTCGCGTTGTCAGCCACGGCGCTCAACATATCCGGCGTGCCGGGCGGTGATTGCTGCGGCTGAACAGGATGCCGGGGTGATGATGATTCTAGCATTACAGCGCGCCTACTATCTGCGCGCAATGAACCCATCGGAAAATGAGACCCTATGTGTTTTGGCGCAAGAATTGGGACTCGATATGCAGATGTTCCAGGCCGACCTCGTATCGGACAGTGTGGAAAAAATCCTGCAGGAGCAAATCAGCTATACGCGCAGTGTTGGTGTCAGCAGTTTTCCGTCATTATTACTAGACCATAAAAATAAGCGCTATCGTTTGACTATTGATTACAAGGATTATCAAACCACGCTCAGCCAAATCGCCCACATTTTGGACTAGGTTTGACTAATCTCTTGCACCAGCACCCAAGGTTTGACCACAACCGACCATAGCGTAGCCCCTTCTTCATGCCATTTTATGGCTTGCTGGTCACTGACATGTTCGACCTTGTGCGCGTCCATCCACGCTTTAAACTGTTGTGTGTCGTCCTGCGATAGCGCATAGGCGACATCTATGATTGTCAATTCGGGTGCAACATAGATTACAGCGCCAGCGGCAAAGAAGCGCTCCAAGTCTTTCCAGGCGATTTTTGCCGTTTCGAGGTTGATTTTGCCTTTTTCGACTTCCTCGAATTGTGTTTCCTGTATTTTTGTGTCCATGTGTTTATTTTAACCTGTCTCCGCGCCAGTGACATCTTTCATCAGCGCTATCGCCTTGGGCCAAGCATGTCCCTATAATCCCCCGCATGATTAGGTTAATCGACGTCAGTCTTCAACGCGGCAGCCAAATATTACTCGAAAAAGCCAATTTGACCGTTCACACAGGGGCTAAAGTCGGTGTCATCGGCGCTAACGGTAGTGGTAAGTCGAGTCTTTTCAAGTTATTGCTGGGCCAGCTGCATGTTGACGCCGGTGAACTGTTCATGCCGGGGCAATGGCGTGTTGCGCATATGGCGCAGGAAGTGTCGGCATCGGTGCGCTCTGCTGTGGACTATGTACTCGATGGTGATAAAGAGCTGAGACAGCTACAGGCCGCCATAGCGAAACAAGAGGCAGAGAAATCGCATGATCAACTCGGCGAACTCTATGCAAAGCTCGACGCTGTGGATGGGTTTAATGCCCACTATAGAGCAGAACAGCTGCTGCATGGTCTCGGCTTTAGTCAATCTCGATTGAATGATTCCGTGGCGTCATTTTCCGGCGGTTGGCGCATACGTTTGAACCTGGCCCATGCCTTGATGTGTCAGTCGGATTTGTTATTACTCGATGAACCAACCAACCATCTGGATTTGGATGCTTCAGTATGGCTAGAGCAATGGCTGCGCAATTACGGGGGGACGCTACTTATTATTTCGCATGACCGAGATTTTCTCGACAATGTGGTCGACAGCATTGCCCATATCGAGCACAAGCAATGCTGGCGCTACAACGGAAACTATTCGGCATTTGAAAGATTGCGCGCCGAACGTTTGGCGCAGCAACAGGCGACCTTTGACAAGCAACAGCGACGCAAGGCTGAAATTCATCAGTTTGTCGCGCGTTTCAGCGCCAAGGCGAGCAAGGCGCGCCAGGCTCAGAGTCGCATAAAAGAACTGCAGCGTATGGAAGATATCGCGCCCGCGCATGTTGACTCGCCCTTTGATTTCCATTTTTTTGACTGCAAGCAAAGTTATAGTGCTTTGATCAGCTTGCATGATGCGGATTTGGGTTACGACAGAGACACGATCATTCATTATGCCAACATAGAGTTGTTACCTGGCAGCCGTATTGGTCTACTTGGCCCCAATGGTGCAGGTAAATCAACACTGATTAAGAGCTTGGTCGGTACCCTACCGTTGCTTTCAGGAGAGCGTAAGCAAAGCGACAACTTAATGTTGGGCTACTTCGCCCAGCATCAATTGGAAGCGCTCGACATCGCTGCCAGTGCGCTATTGCACGTACAGCGTTTGTCACCGCAAGTGCGCGAACAGGAGATACGAAACTTTCTGGGAGGTTTTAATTTTCATGGTGATAAGGCGACTGATCCTATCAGGGATTTCTCAGGGGGTGAGAAGGCACGTTTAGCCTTATCGTTGATTGTTTGGCAAAAACCCAATTTGCTGCTGCTTGATGAGCCGACTAACCATCTTGATTTGGAGATGTGTCATGCGCTTACTGTAGCGCTGCAAGGCTATGGTGGCGCGCTGGTGGTCATCTCCCATGATCGGCATCTCTTACGCAATACCGTTGATCAGTTTGTTTTGGTGGCAGAGGGCAGGCTGGAAGAGTTCGATGGTGATATTGCTGACTATCAACGGTGGTTAAAGGGCGCCAGCCAAAGAGTTGATGACAATAAGAAGGTCGATAATAAGATAAAAGATAAAAGTGTTTCGCCAATCATTGCCAGGGCAGATAAAAAAGAACAACGACAGAATGCCGCAGAAAAGCGTAAACGGCTAAGCCCGTTAACTAGCAAAATCAAAAAACTGGAGCAGCGTATTGAAAAAAAGCAGAAGCAGCTTCGCGAAGTGGAAGAACAACTTGCTGATAATTCTGTATACGACGAGAGCAATAAATCCTTGCTGGCGGATATACTGTATGAACAACGTCAGTTACAACAAGCACTTAACCGTTGTGAAGAAGAGTGGGTAACCTTAAGTGATGAGCTTGAACAATTACAGCATGAGAATTAAATAATGTTTTGCGATGTTGCCCTTGATGAGGCCTTGACCAAGGCGCTGGCCAAGCTTGAGATAGATCAGCCAACACCGGTGCAGGCAAAAACGATTCCTTACGCCATAGAGCACACAGACCTACTGGTTAGCGCGGCGACAGGCAGTGGTAAGACAGTAGCTTTTTTGTTGCCGACCATGCAGCAATTATTGCAAAATCCCGATACCCAGACCGGTACGCGTGCCTTGATTCTGGTGCCGACACGTGAATTGGCGCAGCAGATCTATGGGCAATGTGTTGCCCTGGGCAGTTATACGCAGCTGACCTTCGGCGTGATTATTGGCGGCGAAAGTTTTAGCCGCCAGGTTTCCACGTTTAGAAAAAACCCTGAGATTATTATCGCCACCCCAGGCCGTTTGATCGCACACCTTGATAACGACACACCTCATTTTGACGATTTGGAAGTGCTGATTCTCGATGAGGCCGACCGTATGCTCGACATGGGTTTTAGTGATGATGTGCTGGCCATTGCCGCGCGCTGTAATGCTGACAGGCAAACGCTGATGTTTTCGGCCACTTTAGGTCACAGTGGTATACGTGGCGTGGCGTCGCAGTTATTGCGTGATTCCATCGTGTTGACACTGGATTCAGTGCGCGACAAACATGCAGACATTCGTCAGCAAATCGTTACCGCTGATGATGATGCCCATAAAATAAAAATTACTACCTGGCTTTTACAACACGAGCAAGCTGAAAAGGCCCTGGTTTTTGTTAACAAGAAAACCCAGGCAGATAGCCTGGCCGGTCATTTGCGTCATGCTGACATCCGCACAGGTTTTCTGCATGGTGATATGGATCAATATCAGCGTGCGCAAGTGATGCGTCGACTCCATGATGGTCAGATTGCTGTGCTGGTGGCGACGGATGTTGCTGCGCGTGGCCTTGATGTTAAAGGCATCGGCCTTGTTATCAACTTTAATATGGCGCGCAATGGCAAAGATTATGTGCATCGTATCGGTCGCACCGGACGCGCGGGCGAAGCGGGTTTGGCGATATCATTGATCGATCACAACGAGTGGAATGTAATGAGTGGTATTGAGCGCTATCTCAAACAAACATTTGAGCGGCGCCGCATTAAAGAGTTACAAGGGAGTTATACCGGCCCAAAAAAAACCAAGGCATCGGGTAAGGCAGCGGGCTCCAAAAAGAAAAAGCCTAAAGACAAGGCCAAATTAAAAGCAGCGCAACGCCATAGAAATAAAAAACAAATAGGTAAACCAAAAAAGAAACCGCCAATGCAAAGAATAAAGAGAACAGTGGCCGCAAAAGACTGCTGACAAGTGGCGATGGCTTGTCGGCGCCTAAGCGACGCGTGGTCAAATCTAAAACAAGCGAAAGCTAAGCCATGTTGTCCGCTTGGAGTGTGGTGTGGAGGATCAATGTCTAATGTTGCTCCCTTTAAAAGACCTTCATTAAAAAAGAAGGCGAAAGAAAAAACCATGTGTTCGCATGGTTTTCATAAATGGAAAGTGGTGACAAAGAACCAGTTTGATACCAGGTCAGGAAAGCTGGTCACGGCCTATCGTTGTCAACGCTGCGGCAAAACAAAAAATAAAGCGCATTAACAGTTAGCATGCAACGATGATAACTATGCTTCGCTGTTGCTTTTTCCAAGTGCAACAGGTGCAGCCTTAGCGCGGCGCCGATGTTGCCACCAAACCTTGAATATTGTCGACAAAATACCCTTGCCTGCACCAATAACGCCAGATATTGTGCCGCTGATCTTGGAAACACCGATACGGCGTAGGCAATCGACGGGGATTTCCTTGATGTTATAACGACGCTCCAAGGCCTTGGCTTGCATTTCCACGGTCCAGCCAAAGCTGCGGTCTCGCATTTGAAGCGCATCGAGCCTGGCTTTGCTGATTGCGCGATACGGGCCGAGGTCGCTAACAGTGCGGCGGTAAAGACGGCTTAATATCCAGCAAGCAAGAGCGTTGCCAAAACGCTGCGCAGCGCTCATGGCATTGACTTCAATATAACCCAACTTGCGTGAACCAATGGCGAGATCAGCACCATCAACAACCGCCTGGCATAGAGGGTGCGCTTGTAAGGGGTTGCATGAGTGATCGCCATCAACAAATAAAACAATATCGGTATCTGCCGACAGCGCTGCTATGGCTGTCAGGCAGGCAATGCCATAACCAGGAATCGCCTGTTTGACAACGCGTGCGCCATATAATCTGGCGATGTGCAAGGTGTTATCTGTTGAGCCATTGTCGCAGACAATAATATCATCGATGAGCGCTGTACTATCTGCATTGCGTAGTTGCTTGAGGCTGGCGACTACTAGGCCGATGGCGCCTTCTTCGTTTCTGGCTGGGATGATGGCAGAGATGTGATGTCGACGAAGCATGCTGCTTAGAGCTTAAAGCGTTCACGCATATAATACTTTAGCGCCTTACGTTCTTTTTTAGACAAAGACTGTTTGAGGTTTTTGTTTTTCTTGATTTGTTTGTACAGGGATAGAGCTTCTGGTTTAGATACTTTGGATTGGTTGATTAAGCAATTGTCACAATTGATATGGTTTTTGTAGACCTGTTTGCCCAAGGCATAGCGCACACTGTCGAGCTTGGGTTTGCCACTGCTGCCACTATAGTGACTGCCACCCGATGCCAATGCGATAGAACTGAGGCCTAAGGTTAACAATAGTAATAAAAAAGTACTGCTTCGTTTTACAATTGGTGTCAAGTGTTTGCTGGGTGCGTACATCTGGTTTCTCCAAGGGCTTTGATTAATCAATCTGCTATCCTGCGTGTTCAGTGACTGAAACGACAATTTAGCCTATAAATAATTCATGTCAAGAATGCCACGAAATGATGTTGTTTTGTTCATAAATATTTGTGGCGGCGCTACAGCGCTGGTTTATTTGACAATGGTCATGTTGCAGCAGGGCGCAAACGGACTCGGCTTGTACGAGTTCTTGTTAGTGGAATTAATATTGATCCTGCTATGGCTGGCTGCCTTCAGCACCAGCGCCAATTATAGCGGTGCCAGTTATAGCAGTACCCGCAGCTTGTTCTTGTGGGCACTTGTTTTCCGTGTGATAGGACTCTGGGGTGAGCCACTGCTGGAGGATGACTGGTACCGTTATCTATGGGATGGCTACCGTTTCATTACCGATGGCACACCCTATGGCGTCGCGCCGGCAGCATTTTTTGCGACGGATAATATGCCCGATCGTTTTGTTGAGATCGTGGGCCAAATCAACAACCCCGACTTACCGACGATCTACGGGCCAACCTTGCAATACCTTTTTGCGCTGGCATATCTCATTAGCCCGGGCCAGCTGTGGGGGCTAAAGCTCATCATGCTGGGTGCCGATTTAGCCTTGATCACAATGTTATTACGGTTGGCGCCTGTTAAATTTGTGCTGCTCTACGCCTGGTGTCCGCTCGTTATCAAAGAGATTGCCTTTACCGCGCATCCCGATGGTATTGGCGTGTTTTTATTGTTTGCCGCGCTGTTTTTACGTTTGCGACAACACTATTTCGCTGCCGTAATGGTCATGGCGCTGGCTGTTGCCGCAAAGGTATTCGCCGTACTAATTGTGCCTTGGCTGCTATGGCGATTGTCAGCGAAATACTGGCTGCTATTTGGCGCCAGCCTGCTTGCGCTCTATGCGCCGTTCATCCTGCAAGGTGGCAATGATTTCTTTAGTCTGTTTGTTTTTGCCCAGTATTGGGAGTTCAATGCCGCTATTTATGCGCTGCTGAATACCGTTCTGCCTGATAGCGCGACTAAAGTGCTATTAGCGGCAGTGTTTCTGGCCTGGCTGAGCTGGTATTTTTTTCATACCCAGCGCCAGCCCGGGTTTTCATTGCCGCGGGCGGACTGGGTCTTCGCCCTGTTTTTGTTGGTGGCTCCGGTTATCAATGCCTGGTACTGGCTGTGGGTGCTGCCGTTTGCTGTGATTTATCCCAGCGTATGGGCCTGGACGGCATCCGTGGCTTTATTGTTATCGTATTGTGTCGGGCTGCATATACCTGGCTCGGAGTTGGAGGCATACGCCATACCGCTATGGCTGCGGATCGTTGAATTTGGCGTGATCGCACTTGCCGCAATGGTTGATCTAAGGTGCAAGCGGAAAATAGTGGCGAGTAACTCGACCTGAGCTGCTAAAATACGCCGCTTTATACCACTAGTTGAAGGTTTCATGATTAAGACTCGCTTTGCCCCCAGCCCAACAGGCTATCTCCACGTTGGCGGCGCTCGTACCGCGCTTTATGCTTGGCTCTATGCGCGACGCTATGGCGGCCAGTTTGTGCTACGCATAGAAGACACCGATCGCGAGCGTTCGACACCAGAGTCTGTGCAGGCGATTCTCGACGGTATGGAGTGGCTCGGTCTTGATTATGATGAGGGGCCATATTACCAGACCGAGCGCATGGATCGTTATCAGCAAGTCATAGACCAGTTGCTTGATGGAGGTCATGCTTATCGTTGTTATTGCAGCAAAGAAAGACTGCAAACCCTGAGAGCTGAGCAAATGGCGAATAAGCAAAAGCCGCGTTATGATGGGCGCTGCCGTGACTTAACCGCAGCACCGGAAGAAGGCGCGCCGCATGTCATTCGTTTCCGTAACCCGACTGCGGGTGAGGTGGTATTTAAAGACGAAATTCGCGGGCTTATCGTTTTTGATAACAAAGAATTAGATGATCTTGTTATTGCCCGCACCGATGGTACGCCAACCTACAATCTTACTGTGGTGGTGGATGATTGGGACATGGGAATTACACATATTGTTCGTGGCGATGACCATGTTAACAACACGCCACGACAGATTAATATTCTAAAAGCCCTGGCTGCGGATATTCCTCAATACGCTCATGTACCGATGATATTGGGCGACGATGGTAAACGGCTGTCAAAACGCCATGGTGCCGTTAGCGTCATGCAGTATCGTGATGACGGCTATTTACCTGAGGCCTTGCTGAATTATTTGGTGCGCCTCGGTTGGTCACATGGCGATCAAGAGATATTTTCTCGAGAAGAAATGGTTGCACTATTCGATCTCGGTGCAGTGAGCAAATCAGCTGCTGCATTCAATACCAGCAAGCTGCAGTGGTTGAATCAGCATTACATTAAAGAGGGCGACCCCGAGCAGACGGCCAGACGTTTAGCTTTTCATTTTGAGCAACTGGGTGTTGATACGAGTCACGGACCTGCGTTGGCGGATATCGTTTTAGCACAACGCGAACGCGCTAAAACGCTGGTTGAGATGGCGCAAAACAGCCGCTTCTTTTTTCAGGAATTTGACAGCTATGATGAAAAAGCGGCCAGGAAAAACCTTAAACCGACGATAGCCGAACCTTTGCGCGCCTTGCGTGACGCCTTTGCTGCGCTGAATGATTGGTCGGCACAGCCACTGCATGGTGCTTTGATAGCGACGGCAGAGCGCTATGAGCTCAAGCTGGGTAAATTAGCGCAGCCATTGCGCGTGGCCATCAGTGGTGGCAGTGTCTCACCGCCTATTGATGTGACGCTGGTATTATTGGGCAGGGAAACCACGTTGAACCGTCTTGATAAAGCATTGGCGTTTATCTCAGCGCAGATAGCATAGAGCAAATCTCTTGACAGAAACCAAGTGCTATCGTAAAGTTGCGCTCCTCTTGGGGCCATAGCTCAGCTGGGAGAGCGCTTGCATGGCATGCAAGAGGTCGGCGGTTCGATCCCGCCTGGCTCCACCAGAAAACGACTAGATCCCAAGTTTAGTCCCCATCGTCTAGAGGCCTAGGACACTGCCCTTTCACGGCGGCAACAGGGGTTCGAATCCCCTTGGGGACGCCATTTTGGCTTGTAGTTCATTGAACTATAAGAAGTTAAAAAGCCCCGTGTTTTTCTGAAAGCACGGGGCTTTTTAACTATTTGATTGCTCCCAATATTGTCTATCGGTTCGATCGCCTTGGCGATGCCACTTCCCTCACAGAGGAGAACAGGCGGCATCTCGATGTATATAAGCTTGTCTCGTCAGGCTATGCTTCGTTTAACTTCATCCATGTATGTTGATGGAGAGTAAAATGGTAGCTTGACCGCCAGCATGGCATAGCCTATGTTTCATTCTATATTATGTCCACATTGGCTATAGATAAAAAATCTGTTCGCAGAATTTCGCACTGGGTGTTAATTCTGGCGATGCTGCTTGGCCAGTCGCTCGCACTGGCGCATGATCACGGCGTAGGCAAAGATCTCTCGGCAAGCTGTGCGCTATGCCTGCTTGCGCAACAATCAAGTTCTGGTGTTTCTGTATCCATTTCAATATCGCTGGTCAAGGTTTCCTCGATTCCTGTTCTAACGACACAACAGCAACGATTAGATGCAGTACACATACTAGCGTTTCTGTCCCGCGCACCTCCCTTCACCTATCTGACCTAATAATCTGTTTTATACGGCGGCACCGACTGGTTCCGTTTTTCATTTAGC
The DNA here is from genome assembly GCA_015492075.1 of Gammaproteobacteria bacterium. GTDB lineage: Bacteria > Pseudomonadota > Gammaproteobacteria. The sequence continues at coordinate 2,443 of WGFU01000043.1, read as the reverse complement.
CATGCTCAGTTGGAGGCAATTATGTGCGCTAAATGCTTGGTCATGTTTCTAATTTATACAATATCTATGAATGCTGTATCTGCCGTCGAGACGGCGAACATTGATGTGCTCAGAAAAGAACTCTCGGAAATCAAACAAGCCTATGAGGCTAGGATCAGCGTACTGGAAGAACGTATTGAGTCGCTTGAATATTTACCACAGAAATCATCTGCGCTCGCAGATGTGGTTGTGCCAAAAGTGTCCGCCGTCCAGGAAAAGCCAAATGACTTTAATCCGTCGATTGGCGTCGTGTTGACTGGCACGGCTTCGAGTTTTTCGCGTGATAATGATTCCGCTATTCCTGGCTTCATACTCGGCGAAGAAGCCAGTTTGGGAGAGGATGGGTTTTCTGTGGGCGAGACTGAATTCAACGCCAAGGCGAATATTGATGATAAGTTCTTTGGTAACTACACACTGGCCGTCGCTGACGAGAATGGCTCGACAGAGGTCGAACTGGAGGAGGCCTGGTTCGAGACGCTGGCGTTGTCACAAGGTCTGAAGCTGCGGGGTGGCCGGTTTTTCTCTGGCATTGCTTATCGTAACCAGTTTCATCGGCACGCCGACGATTTCGTTGATCGGCCGTTACCATACCGAGTGTTTCTGAACGGCCAATATCTGGACGATGGCATCCAATTAAGTTGGCTGGCACCGACCGACTTGTTCATAGAAGTGGGCGCGGAGTGGCTGCGGGGCGCAAAGTTCCCCGCTGGTGGCTCGGGCGGTGATGGTAAGGGTGCTTGGAGTCTGTTTGGTCGTGCCGGTGGAGATGTTGGTGTCAGTCATAGTTGGCAAGCAGGACTGTCCTGGCTGTCGGCACGCGCCAAAGACAGGGTCTCCGCTGATGACGATGGCTTTGATGGAGATGTCGATCTAGCGATCGTCGATGGTGTATGGAAATGGGCGCCCCACGGTAATTTGTACCGGACTAACCTGAAGCTTGAAGGCGCGCTGTTTTGGCAGAATCAGGACGGGATGTTTGCACCAGGCGGAGGTGGCTCATTGGCATACGATGAAGACCAATGGGGTGGCTATCTTGAAGGCGTTTATCAGTTTATGCCACAGTGGCGAGCAGGCATGCGCTACGCTCGGCTAGATGCCGATGATCCGGGTTCCGCGTTTTCTGGTACGTCACTGGATACTCTGGGCGTGTCACCGAAAATCTATGCGGCCATGCTGGACTGGTCGAACAGCGAATTCAGCCGCCTGCGCTTGCAGTACAGCCGAGATGACTCGGACATCAAACCGGTTGATCGTTTTTACCTCCAGTACATCATGAGTCTGGGTGCCCACGGCGCGCACCGGTTTTGAAGGGGGCAAGATGTTACGTTTCATACTACTAGTTAGCATTGTGACTTCCATTCCGTTGCCTTCACCCGCAGCGCTATCGGTTTTTGCCTGTGAACCAGAATGGGCCGCTTTAGCGCGGGAGGTGGGCGGGGGCTTGGTAAAGGTGGTATCAGCCACGACCGGTATGCAGGATCCCCATCATATTCAGGCGCGGCCGAGTCTGATCGCGCGGATACGCAAGGCAGACTTCGTCATCTGCACGGGTGCGGGACTAGAGAGCGGGTGGTTGCCGTTGTTATTACGTCGCGCGAGCAATCCGCGGATCCAGCCCGGTCAGCCGGGTTATCTGGCGACGACGACGGTCGTTTCGTTGCTGGATCGCCCGCAACGGCTCGATCGCGCCGAGGGTGATATTCATGTCCAGGGTAACCCGCATATCCAGATGAACCCGCATAATTTGACGGCGGTAGCCAAGGTGCTGGCACAGCGACTGTCGGCTATTGATCCGGATAATGCAGAGCAGTACCAGAAAAAGCTGGATGACTTTCTCGCCCGTTGGCGGTCTGCTATCGGCCGGTGGGAGCAGACAGCGGCACCCCTCAAAGGTATGACCGTGGTGGTGCAACATCGCAGCTGGGCCTATCTGAATCAATGGTTAGGGCTGGAACGAGTCGCTACCATTGAACCGAAACCCGGCGTTCCCCCTGGTAGCGGTGATTTGGCCAGGTTGGTTGCACAAATGGAGCGGCAACCCGCCGATATGATCATGTACGCCGCCTATCAGGATAAAAGAGGCGCGACATGGCTGTCCGAACACACTGGCATAGTGAAAGTTGAACTGCCGTTTACAGTGGGTGGCTCGGAGGCGGCACAGGATCTGTTCGGCTTATTTGACGATACACTGCATAAATTATTGGCAGTGGCGCCATGAACCCAGCTGGATTCGAATTTGACATCATCGGCTTACCCTTGTTGGCGGGTTTGCTGGTACTTGCCACCCATGTTCCGCTGGGGCGGGAAGTCCTACGACGCGGGATTATTTTCATTGACTTGGCAGTGGCACAGATCGCCGCTCTGGGTGTGATCGCAGCACTGGTGCTCGGGTGGGATGTGGGTG
>WGFU01000042.1 GCA_015492075.1 Gammaproteobacteria bacterium | reverse complement strand
TTCATAGGCGGATTACGCCTGAAATCTGCCAAATGGGCAGAAAATGTTGAGCAGTCAGAGCAGAATTGCTTGTTTTTAGCTGTTTTCTCAAAATTTAGGGCTTGTTCAGAGGTTCCTTAATATAATAGGGGTGGCCATGAATCTCAAAGCCTTTATCACAAAACTCAAAGTATCGCCTGAAATCATAGAGTTTGGCGATACTCTGGCGCTTATCGAAGCCTTTTACCATTTCACTCCTACGGAATTTAAAAACGGTAAGCAGGTAAACCGGGCCGGCGAAAACTCCGGTTCATGTAAAGTGTTTGCTTTTGCTCAACAACAGAGTTTGACAGCGGCGCAGGCACTAGCCTGCTTTGGTGCTTATTATCGAGATGACGTGCTAAAGAATCCCGATGGTAACGACCATCAGAATATTCGCAACTTTATGCGAACCGGTTGGGCGGGGATTGAATTTAGCGGTGAGGCCTTACAGCTTAAGCCGCCAGTTTCTAGCCTTGTGTCAGACTGATTGTTGTTAGCAGGCGGTGGCTTTCTCTGCCAGATACTCTGAATGCAAAACTTTAGCATGCTGGTCAAAGCTATAGAGAATCGGTTTGCCGGTTGGTACCTCAAGTTTTTCAACCTCATCGACCGATAGCTTATTCAAGTGTTTGAACAGTGCGCGTAAGGTGTTGCCGTGCGCTGAAATCAAGATGTTCTTGCCGCCGCGTATTTGCGGTAGGATTTTTTCCTGCCAAAATTCGACAATACGTTTTTCGGTATCAGCCAGGCTTTCAGTGTTAGGCAAGATGTCTCGCGGTAGCTCATCAAATAACGGGTCAAAACGAGGGTGGCGTGGATCATCATCTGCCAGCGCAGGCGGATGGTCGGCGTAGCCGCGGCGCCAGCGAAAATACTGTTGCTCGCCGTATTTTTCCAGGGTTTCAGTTTTGTTCATGCCTTGCAGGGCACCATAATGGCGCTCATTAATGCGCCAATCGATGTCAACGCTTGGCTGTTGCGGAATTGCCTCCAGAATTATTTCTAAAGTCGTTTTGGCGCGAGTCAGCATAGAGCTATAGGCATAATCGAACGGGATGTGGTGGCTGGCAATAAGCTTGGCAGCTTGTTGGCCTTCTGCTTCACCCTTGGATGACAGTGGCATATCGGCCCATCCGGAAAAACGGTTTTCCAGGTTCCACTGACTTTGTGCATGGCGTATAAATACAATTTTACTGTGTTCACTCATTGGTTTGGTTTGGTTCTATCTCTATAAAGGCTATAATCATAGCTAAATTATATTATAGATAGGTTACGTATTGCAAAAATTTATCAATAGTTTATTTGGCGATGGGTCAGTGGCGTTGGCTGAAGGCTTGACCAAGGTGCAGTGGACCAGGCATTAGAGAAGAAGGGGCATGTTTGGCTGCGATTCAGCACGGGTGGCGTAGAATTGGGGTCGTTGTCTCGCCAAATCGATACTGTTAGCGGAGACGTTTGCCAGTATCGAATAGTGCTTAGGCATGCCAGCTTTATCTCTCCTGGCATTATGATGTTCGTTCAGTTGGCCCCGCACGCTGGTGTGGGGCTGTTTTTTTTAATTCAAGCCCCGCTTTTTCTTGCCGAACTGGCTTTTCAGGAAGTCCATTTGATCGCTGAGGATACGGCGGTTGCGCAAAACCAGCCATTCAGCAAAATTGGGTGCGTAAGGTACCGCGTGCAGTTTCATGTGCGCTTGTTCAGGTGTGCGACAGCCCTTGCGTTGGTTGCATTTAACACAGGCTGTAACGACATTGGTCCACATATCTGCACCACCACGCGAGATAGGAATGACATGATCGCGTGTTAGATGTCCATCAGAGAAAGTGTCTACACAGTACATACAGAGGTGCTGGTCGCGACGGAATAGCTCACGATTGGTTAACGGGGGCACGACTGCGAATTTGTTGCCGTTGGCGAGACCATGGGTGGCGATGATGGAATCGATTTCAATCCAGGAGCGCTCACCTGAGACACGATTATAGCCACCGCGAATACAGAAGCGGTTTTCGCCCAAGGTCCAAGTCACCATGTCCTTGCTATAGAGCGTGGCGGCATCTTGCCAGTTAATCCAGCCCATTGCCTTGCCAGTACGATCTAGCCTTAGAATCAGCGGGTGCATGTTAATGCTCCTCGTATTCGCTACGCTTGCCCGATAAACCTTAATACTAGCGCTTATGCTCAATAAAACTCAAGTTAATCAAGGACTGCGACGGTTATATTGCCAACAGTAATTTGTTATCAGTCATGGTTGGTAGAGTGCTTCATCACGATCCGAAGTGGAACATACTGCTGGCGCATGTTTTGTCAAATTAACCATGCGCGCTATTTGTTGATCAGAGCATGATCTTTGTCGCAGTTTCGGCCTAGCGTTTTATGGCAGTGACTGCAGTTTTTTTGGTCACGCCATTTCGAGAGTATTCGATAACTAGAATTTCTCCAGCCCGGGTATTGCGCAAGACGTTCGCATAGGCTTGGAGATCGTTAATGGCTCCACCATTAATGGCTTGCAAGATATCACCTGACAGTAATCCTGCTTTTGCAGCGGGAGAGCCGGCAATGACGTCGCTTAAGCGAATGCCGTCATCAGTGTAGTCAAAATCAGGTACAGTACCGATGCTGATTTTTCTTCCCTGTGTTGGCACCTGGCCGCCATCAGGCAGGTTTGTCGCGCCTAGTTGTGCGCTTAAACGCTCGGGTCGCTTGGCTAAATACTCCACTGTCTCACGTACAACGCTGGCGACTTTAACTAGGCCGGCACTGTCGACTTTATTTATGGTGTCGCTAGGGCGATGATAGTCGAGATGAATGCCGCTAAAAAACTGTACCCCCGGGATGCCGATGTTGTGAAAGTTAACGTGGTCGCTGGCACCGAAGGGGCGTTCATTAAGTTTGGTTTTGATGCCCGTCACAAAGCCGATACCGCGAAAAATATGAGCCCATTCGCTGGCAGAGTCAGCGCCAAATATACTGATCGGCCTGTCACCCAGGCGGCCGATGCTGTCGAGGTTAAGTATCGCCATGGCCTGTTTTGCCGGGTAGGGAGCACTGTTGCTTGTATAGTGGCTTGAGCCAAGCAGGCCTGCCTCTTCACCGGTAAAGGCGATAAACAGTATGCTGCGTTCAGGCCGCCAGTGTTTGCCGAGCACGCGCGCGAGTTCCAGCATGACGGCGACACCGCTGGCATTGTCGTCCGCACCAGGGTGAACTTTTCCTTCGTTACCAGCGCGAACATCCGGCCAGCCGGTGCCTAGGTGGTCATAATGTGCAGCGATAACGATACTCTGTTTTTTATATGAAGGGTTGGTGCCGGGCAGGACGCCAATGACATTCCTTAGCTTGATATTGGCATCGAGCTTTTCAATGTCGGCTTGCCATTCTTGGTAATAGTCATCGTCATAGGTCTGCAAACCGGCATTATTAAACTCGTTAGCAATATAAGCAGCGGCTTCATCGAGTCCCTGGCTGCCCAGGCCACGCCCTTGGCGCCGGCTGTCAGCCAGATAACTAATATCTGCCATCATACGTTGTTCAGAAAATGCCGGGGCTAGCTGGGCGAGGGCTGTCCTGGTTGGCATCTTTAAGGGGGGCAAAGTTTCTTTAGCTAACACTTTGACTAAGGGTGAATTTAAAACTTGCCATTGGCCTTTGCCGACATTGTTAGGTGTGTCGCCTGCAAAAACGAGATAACTGTATTTGCCGTAGTGCGGTAGTTTACGCGCCAGCCCGGGCAGGGCAGCCAGGTTGTTAGTGGCTAGCCATAATAGGGTCTGGTCAGGATTGTCAGGATGGCGGCTGGTGATCAGTACCGAATGTTTGGCGCGTGAATAGCGGTTATTGTCAATAAGCAATTGCTCGTCGTTGACCAGGGCGCCATGCGCGGCAACTTGATTGGCTATCTGCTGGCGAAAGCGATTTTTCCAGCCAAAAATCCATACCGGCCTGTCATCCGGCAGGTTGTCAAGCTCCGCATCCAGCACTGTGGTTAATTTTACACGTTGACGTTTCTGCCAGAGCAATACTAATTGTCGGTAGGCATTTTTTGTTTTGTTGTCGGCAGCCGCCGGCAATACCACGAGTGCCTCGCTGGCACCGAAACCTTGCGATAGCGCTGACGGAATCTCACGTGCGTCAAGGCGGCGAAATACGTCAAATTCCGGATCAACTACAATTGCAACAGGTGTTGCATTGACTTCGAGCGTAATACTGCTTCGACGCTCCTTGAGTGACAAGAAAAACCTTTTGTCTGAGCTGTCAGCAAACCGTACAACGATGGGTACTGATAGTTGATAGGGGGCATAGTTTTGGGTTTGCTCGATTTCGATAGTTAGCTTGTCGTTAGCGTCAGGCATCTTAACGTATTCGACTTTGCCTAGGCGTAAGCGTGGCGCACCGCTGCGAGTGAGCCATTGCTTAAAAAACAGGCTGAGATCCATGCCGGAGGCTTCATTAAAAGTATTACGTAAGTCATCAAAGCTGGCCTTGCTGAAACGGTATTTTTTATAGAACTGGCGTAGGCCACGGCTAAAGGTGTCGTCACCGAGTTCGTTGCGCAGCATGTGGAACAACATGAGTGCCTTGCCGTAACCAATCGCTTCTGATGCAGAATCGTGGCGCGAACGAAACTGATTTAATGGAAAGTCACGGCCGCTGCTCACATAGTCACTGTATTTTTGTAAATTATTGCGACGGTAATTGGCTCCATTACCGCGTTGCTCGGCGATAAGATGATCGGCGAGGTAGGCTGTCAGCCCCTCGGCCCAGTTACCACCTTCGTAGTCGACAAAGACACCGTTGCCCCACCAATTATGCAAAATTTCATGTGGGTAGGAGCCGTGTAAAACAAATGGAAAGCGCATGACACGTGGTCCGAGCAAGGTAAAAGAGGGCATGCCATAGCCGGTTTCCCAGAAATTCTCGATGGCAGCAAACTTTTGGTATGGATATTGACCGAGGAATTTTTGATACATGGCCAGGTATTGGGCGGCGGTACCCAGGTATTGTTGCGCTAATGAAGGGTCATCTTGGCGCAGATACACTTGAACTTCCACGTTGCCTGCTTGCCGCGTATAAAGAGTAAAGGGTGCAGCGACAAGGTAGATATCATCCTGCGGCGCGTGTTCCACCCAACGAACCGAGTTGCTACCATTGGATGTGGACTCAGCGGTTTTTTCTCCGGCGCTGACAGCAAGCCACGGTGACGGTATGTTGATAGCAAGTTCAAAGTTGACGAGTTGGTCTGGAATATAGGGATACCATGCCGTGTCGCCATCGAGAAAGACACCTGCCTTGTCAATGATGCCCAGTGTCGAACTAAAGCTGCGAGCGCTTTCCTCACCTGATTGCTGCAGATCATGTTTGATCGCCCCAGAATAGCTAAGGTGTATGTCGCTGGAATCTGGTATTGATTTTATACGGTACAAACTTAAGTGTGGAGGAATATTATCTGACGACAGCCGCTCGACATGACGGTTGGGTTTTAGAACCAAGTTCCGGTGCAATAAAAACTCAATGTCTTGCTTGCTTTGTAAGGTGGAGGGAAAACTCAAGGTATCCTCGACGTTGATATGTGATGTTGACGGATCGATAACAACGCTGAGTGCGTGATGAATGGCGGCGTTGGCCTGCGTACCAGTAAGCAAGAGGATAAAAAATAGACAGCGTAGCAACATATTGAAAGCTTTCTTGTGAAATGAATGAATAGCTAAGATAAAATTCTTGAATTGTTATTGACTACAGATATTTATTTGTCAATGTTAGGCAAATAGATCAGCAGCATCAACACTAATAACGAAATGGCCCAAATAGCAATATAGAGCGCGACAGACTGTTTGGCCTTGTTTTTTTCAAGCCAGGTACGCGGTTTGACGCCGCGAACAAGCAGCACAATCTTTGCAGCCAGATTAACACAGACAATATTCACGGCTAATAATAATAACGCACCGTAGGCCAGCTGGTATTCCTGATTGGCAGCCATAATACCGATCGTGGCTGCTGGTGGTAATAGTGCTACTGCGACCATGACGCCGACAAGGACGCTGGGTAGCCCGGTGGTCAGCGACAGCACGGCTGCAGCGCCTGATGCCAATGCCAGAGCGGCGCCACTGAAACCGACATGAGTGCGTGCCATGAGTTCGTTACTGTCAATCGGTCCGCTCCAAATGAGCCCGATAAGATATGACAGCACCAAGGCGAGTGTGAGGCCGGTGAACGTGCAGACCAATGCTCTGGACATCAGTTTGGTGTCACCAATGGCAGTGCCCAGTGCTAAAGCAATATTAGGCCCCAGCAGCGGTGCAATCACCATGGCGCCGATGACCACGGCGACATTATTCTCCAGCAAGCCAATAGCAGCGACGATGGTTGATAAAAAGACTAATAATAAATAGGTGCTGTCCAGTTGAGCACCTTTATAGACATTATTATAGAGTTCCTCACGTGTGGTGATAGCACTGCCTTTGTCAGTAGCGGCTTCTTCAGCACTTTCCGGGTGGGGGATCGAAGCATCAACCGGGAGGATGAAAATTCGAAAATTTTTGCTTGTCGAGACAGTCATCTGGACCGCATCAAGTACACTTTGGCGGTTTTTCGGGGTGACCAAAAAGCGTGCTACCGAGCGGCCATCCTCTTGTGTATTACCCACCCAAAAATCGGCGACTTTGTGTTGTTCAGCGATGCCACGCAGCGTGTCGACATGAGCATTGTCGGCGAGGACCTGGATGATTTTCACTGTTTTGTCTCCCTGGGTGGCGTCGGCGTGGCAGAGGCCAAGCTTAGTCACATCGTTTACGGTGTAGCAATGCATGTTATTTTTCTGTTTGCTATTATAACGACGATATGGATCATGCGGAATCATTGCAAGACTTGCTAGGTGAGCTAAAGCCCAAGAGTATTCTGCTTTTAGGTCTGCTTGGCGAACATCTTATTGACGATTATTTATCTGAACACAGTGATTGCGAGCTGGTACTTGCCGAGCCTGATGATGTGATGGACCGGCTTGACAGTTTGCCAGCTTACGATCTTGTTTTTGTGTCGAATACGATTGAATATATGCCGCGTGACAAGGCGATTCAGCTGATTGCCAGGCTTAGGGATGTGCATGCTCGCAGGCTGATTTTGTTTGTTGCGATGGGTGACGAATGGCCGGATGTGGTGAGCAAATGGAGCAAGAGCGACTTGTTAGCATTGGGTCTTGTGCAAATGGCTGAAAATGTAGTTGCAGGTCGTCCTATTCATATTTATGGCTACGATATCTTGACCTATAAAACCTGCCCGGACTGGTTAAACAGCCGGTTTTGGGCTAACCCGAACTTGTTTGACGAGCATTGCTGGTGAAAGGTTAACTCAGGTTCATCATTAGTGCGTACAATGTGGTTGTAGGTTGTAGGTTGTAGGTTGTAGGTTGTAGGTTGTAGGTGGGTGGTAATATCAACCTGTTAATTCATAAGGAGAAAAGGCATGGTTAGAAATTTATTATTAGTTTTGTTGCTGGGTTTGGCTGTTTCCGCCTGTAGTAAGGAAGATGTTGATAAGGTTAAGGATACAGGCAAAGCAAGCATGGAAAAAGCGGGTGAAATGGCTGATGACATGATGAATGGTGCCAAAGAAATGGGCGAAGCCGCTATGGATAAGGGCGCCGAGATGGTAGAAAACGGCAAGGAAATGGCGAGTGATGCCATGGATGCTACTATGGAAAAAGGTGCCGAAATGATGGATGACGGGAAAGAGATGACGGGTGATGCGCTAATGAAAAAGGACACTGAGATGGCTGAAGAAGCGGCCGACCATTAGGGGGTTGATGCTCGCCTGGACTTTGTTGATGGTCTGACGTTAAAAGGGTGGCATGGCCGCCCTTTTTTAATCGCGAAAATTATTGAATTGTAACGGTAATTCAATGTCTGATTCGCGCAGCATCTGCATAGCCGATTGCAGGTCATCACGTTTTTTGCCGGTGACACGAACTTGCTCACCTTGAATGGATGCTTGCACCTTGATTTTGCTGTCTTTGATTAGCTTGACAATTTTTTTGGCAGTAACGGTATCAACACCTTGTTTTAAAACAAGTGTTTGTCGTGCGCGCTGATTCGAGGTTTCTACCTTGCCTGCGTCGAGAGCAGCAATGTCAATACCGCGTTTTGCCATTTTTAGATGCAAAATATCGCGCATTTGATCAAGTTGAAATTCGTTGGCAGCATCCAGTTTTATGCCATTGTCCTGGTATTCGACCATGGCATTGCTGCCTTTGAAATCATAGCGTGTCCCCACTTCGCGATTGACCTGGTCAAGGGCGTTGGAGAGCTCATGCATATCTACTTCTGAAACTACGTCAAACGATGGCATATCTCACCTTGCTTAGGTTTTAACCTCTTAATAATTTTTTTTCGGCCTGTTCCAACTCTTCGGATGAGCCTTGTAATATTAGTGCATCACCAGCTTTCAAGATTATATCAGCACTTGGCGGCGCAAATCTTTCACGGTCGCGGCGTATCGCAATTAATGATAAACCGCCCGTCGACAGGCCGAGTTCAGCGATTGCATGACCGACGGCGTGACTGCCAGGTGGCAGCACCACGGTATGTTTTCGGTCACGGTTGGCATCTTCTATGGCGCTCAGTTTATCACCACTGAAGACTTGCCGTAAGCGTTGATATTTATTGTGCCGCGCGGTTTTTATCAGGCGCTCGACTTCATCATCATCGACATGAAGTACCCGTAACAGATGACTGGCCAACATCATGCTGGCCTCAAGGGCATCGGGAACCACTTCTGAGGCACCGGCCTGTTCCAGTGCTTCAAGGTGCTTGTCATGTCTTGTTCGAACGATGATAGGAATATCACTGCTGTGATGGCGCACGCTTTCGATAATACGAGTGGCGGCATGCGCATCATCAAAAGTGATCACTAGGGCGTTGGCGCGTTTGACACCAGCTGCGCTCAGTATGTCACGGTGTGTGGCGTCGCCAAAATACACAGGCTCACCTGCCTCCCATGCATTTTTGATCACGCTGGGATTGGTGTCAAAGCCAACATACGGAATATTTTCTTCTTTCAGAAAGCTGGCCAGGTTTTGACCGATACGGCCAAAACCGCATAGAACAACATGGTCAGACAGGTCGCTACACGCATGGCTGATGCGCGTGGTCTGCAATTGTCGGCCTTTGAGGTAGGATTTTCGAAATAGCCACTTTGCCAGCTGACCGTTGTGGCGAATCAGTATTGGCGCCAGCGCCATGCTGAATATCAATGCCGCCAGAATAGGTTGGCTTTCATCGTCGCTGAACAGGTTTTGTTGCAATGCCAGGGTCAGTAAGGCAAAACCAAATTCACTACCGTGCGCCAGCACTAAAGCGGTTCGAAAGGCGACGCCGCTTTCATAGCCCATGGCTCGAGTGAGTAAGGCAACGAGTAAGCCCTTGATGAAAACCAGGCCAGCAACAATCAGCAAAACCCAAAGCCAGTTTTCCAAGAGATTGGAAATGCTTAGCAAGCCACCGACGCTAATAAAAAACAGGCCCATTAATATATCGCGAAACGGTCTTATCTCGACTTCAATTTGATGGCGATATTCGGTTTCACCGAGCATCATCCCAGCGAGAAAGGCGCCCAGTGCCAACGATAAGTCGAGAGAAGCGGTTATGGCGGCAGCGGTGAGTGCAACCAACAGAGTCGTCAGAGTGAATAGTTCTGACGATTTGGCCGAAGATACGGCGTGAAAAACCGGCCGCAGGGCGTAGCGGCCAATGGCGTACATAATGGCAAAAGCCAATGCGCCTTTGGCGAGTGCAACGAATAATGCAAAACTTATATTATGACTGCTGTCACTGGCTAGAATAGGGATAATTACCAAAAACGGTACAACGGCTATATCCTGAAAAAGCAATACGCTGATCGACAGCCGACCATGACGAGACTGAATTTCCAGTTGTTCATTGAGTTGTTTGCCGACCAATGCGGTGGATGACAAGGCCAGGATGGCGCCGACTATCAGGGATGCCTCCCATGGCATGCCGGCATAATAGGCGATAATACCGCCAACCGTGATGGAGATAAGCACCTGTGCGCTGCCGAGACCGAGGACAGCGGATCGCATCGCGATAAGCTGCGAGATTGAAAACTCAAGACCAATCGTGAACAGCAAAAAGACCACGCCAATTTCGGCAAGCATGTGGATAGCTTCGCCTTCAGGTAGCCAGCCCAGTGCATAGGGGCCTGATATGACGCCGACAAATAAATAACCAAGAATAGGTGATAGATGAAACCGGCGCAGGGCGGCAACGGCGACTACCGAAAGCGCCATCAGGATCAGTATATCAATAAAAGTTGAGTGTTGTTCCATGTTCGAGAAAGCATCGTTGTGACGATGTGCTTATGTTATCCCTATCTCAATAGATAGCGGCCGGGAAAGTGTTAAATCAATACTGCATTAGCTGTACCAAATATAGCAGTTTACCCATGGGATGTGTTGCAAATGATTTTTTGATGGACATTTGTTTATCGTAGGAGTATTAAATGAAATAGAGCGGTTGCGTACGCTCTGTAATGTAAAGCACGCATAGGCAAGGAGGTGTATATGGCTATTGCAATTACACTACGAGATTATCTTGACAGCGCCGGAGTTCGTTACGGGGTTGTGGGGCATCCTTACTCAACCACTAGCCTGCAGACAGCGCGTGTCTCCCATATTCATGGTAAACAGTTGGCCAAAGCTGTGGTGCTACAAGATGGTGAACACTATGTTGTGGCGGTGGTGCCGGCTGATCGGCGTATTCAATTAGGTGCGCTGCGACGTCAATATCAACGTGTGTTGGGTTTGGCAACAGAAGAAGACGTTGAGCGCTTATTTTTTGATTGCGCGCCGGGTGCGGCTCCAGCTCTAGGTAAGGCCTATGGCGTTGAAGTGATTTACGATGACAGTATTACCGATAGCGAAGATATTTACTTCGAAGGTGGTACCCACACGGATTTGGTTCACCTTAGTAAAGTTGATTTTATAAAGCTGCTGAGTGACGCCACTCATGGAAGTTTCTGTCGCGCAACGTAAGCGGTGATAAAACAGTGCTTGTCGCAGCTACTCTCTGAAACCTGTCAGTAGCTCTAAGCATTGCCTGCTTTTTTATTTTGCGGTGAGCTGCGATACTATAAGCTGTTGCCATTATCAAGAGCGATAGTCATATGTCTGAGTCTGACCTCAAAACTTTATTGGAACAAGTGCACAAAAAGCTGAACGAGCCGTCCAGCCTTGATGCCGCAACGGAGAGAATGCTGGGTATTGTTGCGCAGGATATTGCGGTGGTATTGGGGCGCCAAGAAAAGTCTGTAGAGAAAGATAATGAATCTGGCGTTGGCAGTCATACCTTAAAGAAAATGGCCATAGAGTTTGAGGCCGAACACCCACGTTTGGCACATACTCTTAATGACGTAGCAGATTCGCTTGCTAAAATCGGTATTTAGTTGTATGCCGCGTATGGCGTTGCTGATAGCAGTGATTGTTGCTTCTACCCTGTATGGATGTTCTGGTTTTGGTACTGGCATGGCTGCGCCAATAGTAGAGCAGCGACTGGCTGCGCAGAAGACGTTTAGTGTCGATACCCTTACCGTCAAAGCTACCGAGCAGGGTGACTTGGCTGCTACCTTGGAGTTGGCGCAGCGCTACACTTCAGGTGATGGCGTCGAACAAAACGGAGAGACCGCTTTACGCTTATACCGTGTAGTGACAGAACCATATAACGATTACACGGTTATTGCTCAGACGCGTATCGGTCGGCTTTATCTGGAAGGTGTGCCGCCACTCAAGCAAGACTATATTGAAGCCTTCCTTTGGTTTGATCGCGTTATTAACGATCATGGCAAGTATGTCACTGTCGACAATGAGCCGGTCTTACGCTATCACAACTTCACTCGACTCAATATGACCGATGCCGAGCGTGCCGAGCTGGCAAGTCGTTTACAGAAAAGTCATTAGTCTAGGGTTTGAGAGTGGTAATCGTAGCCGCGCAAGCTTTAGCCTTTTTACGTGCTTCATTGGTGTCGCCGGCATGAGCCAGGGCTACGCCCATTCTTCGTTTGACGAAAGATTCAGGTTTGCCAAACAAGCGTAACTCGGTGTCAGCTATGGCCAGTGCTTTGTCGATCTTATCGAAGGCAATGCCTGTTTCATCCATGCCGCCGTAGATCACGGCGCTGGCACCTGCATTACGTCGCTCAGTATTTACCGGTAATCCCAGTATCGCACGCGCGTGCAGCTCAAATTCGTTTTGCCATTGCGTGACCATTGTGACCATGCCAGTATCATGCGGACGCGGGCTGACCTCAGAAAACCATACCTCGTCACCGCGAATGAATAACTCAACGCCAAAGAGACCACGACCGCCCAGGTTGTTGGTTACCGCCCTGGCAATTTTTTTGGATTTTTCCAGAGCCGCTGCTGACATTGCTTGTGGCTGCCAGCTTTCTACGTAGTCACCGTCTTTTTGTATATGACCAATCGGATCGCAAAAATAGGTCTCTATTCTTCCTTCAGCATTACATGCACGAACTGTAAGCAAGGTAATCTCAAAATCAAACTTGATGATTTCTTCAACGATGACCTTGCCTATGCTGACACGGCCACTATCCATTGCATTATTCCAGGCCTTATCGATATCTTGCGGTCCCTTGACCCGGGACTGACCTTTGCCCGATGAGGACATGACCGGTTTGACCAGGCAGGGATAGCCGATGCCACCATCGATGGCCATATGCAGCGCATTGACACTGCTTGCAAAGCTGTAGCGTGATGTTGCCAGCTCAAGCGTTTCTGCCGCCAAACGGCGAATGCCTTCGCGGTTCATCGTTAACTGCGTTGCGTGTGCGCTAGGAATGACTTCGGCCAGGCCTTGTTGTTCAATTTCGGCGAGTGTATCGGTGGCGATGGCCTCGATCTCGGGTACGATGAGATGGGGTCGCTCGCATGTGATCAATTGCCTGAGCGCAGCGGCATCTGTCATATCGATTACATGGCTGTGATGAGCGACCTGATGTCCTGGAGCATTGGCATAGCGGTCTACGGCTATGACTTCGATCCCGAGTCGTTGCAGCGCAATGATGACCTCCTTGCCGAGTTCACCGGCGCCAAGTAACATGACGCGAACGGCAGAGGGGGTGAGTGGTGTGCCGATCATCATTGTTTGCCGAGTCCTTGGTTAGCAGTGTGAACCCAACTAGTTTACGTCTAAGTGCCTTGCATGGCCACTACTACAAATTAGTGTAAGGGTCATGCGAGAGGGGTAAAACAATGCCAAAAAAAACCGATGCCGAGTGGCGCAGTGTATTAAGCGATGAACAATTTCGCGTCGCGCGCAAAGGTGGCACCGAGCCTGCCTTTAGCGGCGAATATTATAACAATAAGGACGATGGTCTTTACCGTTGTATTTGTTGTGGCACCGAATTATTTCGTTCTAGTGAAAAATACGATTCGGGCAGTGGTTGGCCGAGTTTCTGGCAGCCGGTTAATGATAACGCTGTGGAACAGTTACTGGACGATAGTCACGGTATGCGCCGTATTGAAGTGCGTTGCGCCAACTGTGAAGCGCATCTGGGCCATGTTTTTCCCGATGGGCCGCCACCCACCGGGCAACGTTATTGTATTAACTCAGCGTCCCTGAGCTTTAAGCCGGAAGAGGCTGAATAAAACCGAGATTGTTAGGGGGTTGTGCCTGGATGCCACTCATATTTCTGGTGAATATGGGTGTAAGGGAGCGAAGTCATTCTGGCAACAGGTCTGTTGAAGGAAAGTGCTTTCCTGGTTTTAATGGAATTTGCTGGCCGGGGCGGCTTGTCCGCGTCAAAAATGCATTCAACAATGCTCATTGGTTCGAGTTAAACAAGGTTTATTCACTTTTGCTTGCCTAGTCATCATTTACGCAATGAAGCGAGGCAGAGTTTTTCTGGTCTATTATCTATTTATACGGGGTCAAAACTCAGCTCATGCAAACGTCGCTGTGTGGTAAACAGTATTGCCGCACGCACTATTTTATTTGGCCACAGTTGCTTGGCGGCTTGTCGGTAGCGTGCTAGCTGGCCGCGATATTGTTCCGCCTGTTGCGCCACGTTATCTGATAAGTCCCGCTGGCTTTTGTAGTCAATTATTAGCACCTCGTTAGTGCTGATAATAATACGGTCGACTATGCCAAACCAATGCCGACCTTGATCGTCGATGGCGTTGACGCTGGTTTCATTAAACGCCTGTTGATAATGTGTGGCATTGAAACAGATTTGCAGGGCAGGCTCCGTATAGACCGCTAACGCATCCTGCCAGCAAGCAGCGATATCGATGTTTTTGGCTGGTGTACGTAGCCGTTGTATGATGTCGTCGCTGGTGTCGGTTGTTTGCAATCTGCCAGATGATAAGAGATCTAATAGGTGATGGATGGTATTGCCATAGGCAATGGCATCGGCATCGGCATCGATGATTGTCTCGTTACGGGTCGGTGCGTATTCTTGAGAAGGAACAATTGGTGTAGCGTCGTACGCTTGATAAGCGCGTTCTGGGGCAGCGGGCTTAATATTTTCTTTGCTGCGAGAGTGATTGCCGGTCTCTGCCGTCCACCCGCTTAGGGGGTCAAATTCTGCATCGATCTGTTGTGCGATCTGGCCATACCAACTGCGAGTCCAATCGCCGCGACGAGGTTTCACGCCGCTGACAAATAACAATTGCCTTGCGCGTGTTATCGCGACATAGAGCAGGTTTGCGTCTTCAATACTTTCTTTATGCTTTTCTGTTTCGATTAGCTGTTTGCTGATGCGATCACGATGCATGCTGGACAGGAAGAAAACATCGGGCCGCGCTTTGTCGGCCGGCCAATCAATCAAGGGATGATGGCGTCGATTTCGGCCTTCCTGATTGCTCGCATCAGCGATGAACACGACGGGAGCCTCTAATCCTTTGGCAGAATGAATGGTCATTAATCTTACGGCACGACTGTTAGCCGAGAGCAGGGATTCATCGGGTGATTCATTACGTTTTGCCAACAATTCCAGACGATAAATAAATTTCGGCAGGCTGGGATAGCGGCCGCTGTCAATCTCTAGCGCTAATTCGATAAATCGCGTTAGGTTGGCTTTTGCCCTGGCGCCATAATGCGCCGGGAAAGCGGCCTCGTAACGTGCAATAACATTGCCCTGATGATAAATATGGTCGAGCAAATCGTGTACAGGTAGAGTGCCGGCCAGTGCATGCCATTGCCCGAGCAGCTTGTGTGCCCGTGTCAAGGCAGGTTTGAGCTGCTGATTCTGTACGAGCAAGTCAAGACGCGAATACCAGGAGAGGCTGGCGTCGTCACTGGCCGTGGCCAGGCTCATCAAGTCTTCATCAGAGCAGGAAAAGATGGGCGAACGCAGTACGATGGCAAGCGCGAGATTGCTGTGTGGTGTCAACAAGGTGTTACACAGGTTCAACATGTCCTGAATTTCCAGTGTCGATAACAGTGATTTACGCTGCGTCCCGATAAAAGGTATGCCCGCCGCCAGTAAGGCGTTCTCGTAGTCGCCGACATGGTGGCGCTTTTTTACCAATATCATTATGTCGCCATAATGAACAGGACGCGTCGTGCCGCCTTCGTTAATGGCGGTGTGACCGGCGATGAGTGCTTCTATCTTCGTCGCGATGAGCTGACCTTCCTGTTGATAGCGCTTATCGATAACGGTTTCGAGGGGGCTTAGTAAAGGGTTACGCAAGGTGTCGATATGCGCCGCTACGGTGTGATCGCCACCTTCCTCATCTTCATTTTCGATTAACGGCAAAAGCTCGGTATGTCCCCATAGTTGCTTGTGTACGGTATCGTGGCGTTGAAAATCGATCAGTTTTTCACCCATGCCGGTTTTTGAAAACACCTGATTAACCAGATTGATAATGGCGGGAGATGAGCGTCTCGACTGATCGAGGCGCAGGCTGTGATGCGGTGCCGGTCTTGCTTGCAACCAAGCCTGCGAGGCAGAAAATAATCCCGGTGCCGCGCGCCGGAAGCGATAAATTGACTGCTTGCCATCGCCTACAATAAACACACTGCGTTGACGGTCTGTTGTGTGCCCGGTAATTTCCTCCAGCAAAGGATGCAGCATGCGCCACTGTGTCGGGTTGGTATCCTGGAACTCATCTATCAATATGTGATCGATACGCTGATCCAGTTTGTACTGCACCCAATGGGACTGCTCATTATCTGACAATAATTTGTAGACCTGCCATTCGAGATCAGCAAAGTCGAGACAGTTTTGTTGGCGTTTTATGTCCTGAAATATTTCCAGCAGCCGGTTGCCGACCGTATACCAGGCATGACTGATTGCCGCAGTGTGTTCGCGGCATTGCTTGTCCAGCAGGTCCTCAATGGTATTTGCCAGGCTATGGTGTAGCTCAATAAATTGCTGTTCGCCCGCCGCGCCCATGCTTTTTGCCTGCGCCTTGCTTGGCTCGCGTTTACGCAGGGCTCCTGTCTTGGTAAAAAAAACAGAGTGCAGGGTGGTGAGCCCTTCGAGATCAATCAGCTTGTGTTCTAGCACCGTTTCGATAAGTTGACAAAATTCCAGGTTCTTCTTGGTTGCATGTTGTGACAGCCGTTGCGAAAACTGCTTAAGTTGGTCACGGGTAGCGGTAGGCAGCTGCGGTGCGTCAGCGGCGTATTTTTCCAGCTTCAGTAGTGCGCGTGTTTTGGCCGTGGCGGAGGCGACCGGGTCGGTTTCATTTTCAACAAAGGCCCACCAATCACTACGGTGTTCGAGGAAATCATTGAGCAATAATTCTTCGATGCTGAGCGGGTTACTGCATTCCTTGAATAGACGGTCAAGCGCAAGGCTAATGCCATTATTGATATTGTCGTTAGAGTTTTTAGTGACATCTTCAAGCAGGCGTTGCCATGCTTGAAACTTCAGCAGTGTGCTCGATTCGAGCAGTTCAAAGCCAGGGTTGATCCCCGCCTCCAAGGGAAAACGTTGTAACAGGTCGTGGCAAAAGGCGTGAAAGGTGGTAATTTTTACTGACTGTGGATGTAATAATAGTGCTTCATAAAGGCCGCGTGCGCGCGCCGAGTAAGAAGGGTTTAAACCAAGATCACGCAGCATCAACGCTAATTGTTGATCGTCAACCGAGGCCAGTTCGTAGAGCCGCTCATTCAGGCGTTCAAGCATCTCGCTGGCGGCTTTGCGGGTAAAGGTGATCGCAACAATGCTATTGGGCGCCGCGGCTTCTAGCAGCAGCCTGATTAATCGACTTACCAGTAAATAGGTTTTTCCGCTGCCGGCAGAGGCGGCAACCGTGACATTGGTATTGGGATCTAATGCTTGCATGGCGCTATTCGCTTCCGGTCGCCGTGGGTGTTTGCCAGCTTTGTTTACGACAGATACCGTGGAATTCGCAATATTGACATACTTTTTCGTCGCCCCAGGCGTGTAAGGCATGGCTCTGTCGCAGTTGTTGATGGATGGCCGACAGACGTTGCTGATTGTCATGGCTGATGCGGCGAAGATCTTCATCTTCGATAGTGGTTTGTTTGATGGTGTCACCCAAATCCAGATACTGACATCGTTTGACAGGGCGTGACCAGAGCATGGTGTAAAAGGGTAGTTGCACTGATTCACCACTCATGACCTCGTCGTGGCTGGCACTGGTTCCGGTTTTATAATCAATGATGCAGTCGCCATTGCTGTTTGTGTCAACGCGGTCAATACGGCCTTTCAAGCCAAATGTTTTATCAGTAGCCTCGATCTCGATAAAGCACTCGTTATCATAGATCTGCCAGTTGTCAGCTTGCTTGATTTGCCAGTCGATGTAGCCCGGGATGCATCGACGCCAACGTTGTAGCCAGACTCGATGCAAGGCATTGTCTTCCAGGTCGGCGGCAAAGACATATTCAGCAATGTGATTAAGCAGCTCGATGCCTGCTTGGCGCAGATCATCGGTCAGAGGGCTTGGAAAGGGGCCTGGCAATCCCTGCAAGTCGGCGTGAAAGGCGTGTAGGCAGCGGTGCACCAGCTCGCCGTAGTCTGACTTTTGCAACGCATCACGTATTGCTTCTGGCGCGGACAATTGTAGACATTGGCCGGCAAAGAAGCGATAGGGACAATTGATTAGCTGTTGATAAGTGTAAGCCGAATAGCTGTCTGGCAGTAGCTCGGGACTGACGCTCGGCGCCGGCATCTGCTGTGTTTCAGGTAAAGGTAAGGTGTTATCATCAAACAATCTTAAATCGCTGGCTGCCTGGGCCAGTTGGTGGTCATGCAGGTCATGGCCGTAAGCCAGTTGATGAAAGGCGTTAAGTAGCTGCAACCACGGTGCTAGGGTTTGTGGTTCACCATGATTGTCTGTCGCATAGGTCGCAACGACCTCTGGTGCCGATTCAAGCAAGCGTCGAAAATGATAAAAGGCGGTTTGCAGTTCGTCGGTCTGGGTGCGTAGCCCCAGTTCCTTACGTACAGCTTGGTTGAACAAAGGTGATGGCGACGCGATTATAGGCAGATGGCTGGCATCGGCGGCGGCCAGCACCAGCCCATCAAACTGTTCGAGGTTGGATTGGCTTGGTGGCAACAAGGCAATACCGCCTTCGACGCGGTTCAATTGAAAATAGCTTTGTTCCAGGGCGCGCGCCAGCCAATGGCGAAACTCTTGCCAAGGCATGGTTTCTGTTTCAGAGTCTGGTAGCGGCTGTAGCGTTTGCAGTTGTTCAATAATGCTGCGACCTGCTTCGTCAGTTTGCAGTGTCGACATCAGACCGATACGCTGCATGCTGAGTTCCACTGCGCCAAGCAAATCAGTCAGATTGCTTGTTTGTTTCGTTTTCATTATTGCCAAGATGGGGGACGCTGCGTATTCGATGGCATCAAGCAGCTCGCCAACTAGATTATCTTTCCATTTTAGGCGTTGCTGGCGCGAGCGAATGTAATAACGATAGCGCGATAATTTAGCTTGAACGTTCTCGTGGCGAACAATATCCTGCTCAAAGCGATATGTCGTTTTGGACAGTTTGTCGCGATCCCAGTCAGGCAGGACAAAGGGCGATTTAAGTAGCTCGAGTAACGGCTGATAAGCAAAGTCTTGCTCAATCAGGTTTAGCCAGCTGTCAACAGCCGCTGCGGCACTGGTCGTGGAAAGTGCCCAACCGGTATAGTCGTTTACCGCTAGACCAAAGCGCTCGAGCAAAGCACGAACGCGGCGGGCAAGGCGGCGGTCTTCGGTAATAATAGCTAGGTGTTGTTTGCCCTGTTGATGCCAATGCACCAGTTGCAAGGCAATCGCTTGTGCTTCATGTTCGGGCGAATTGTTTTTGCATAAACGTAATCGTGATGCGGCGGGGCTGCTTGGGCATTGTTGTGCAAAGGCGTGAGCGCGTTGCTTGATACCATGCGGTGTTTGTGTTTTATCGTTTGGCCATGGTGTATATGCCTGGTTGATAAAATCGCTATAGGGGGTGGTGTCGGAGCTGCTCTGTTTTATAGAAAAATCGTGAACCAGGGCGCAAATCGCGATATCAGGGTGCAGGCGATCCTCATTGATTTCATTGTTGCCAGGACATTGCTGTCCATGGACGAATAAACAAATTTGTTTGCTTGCGTCAAGATGTTTTAAAAATGCCCGCTCCGAGGGTAGAAAACGGTGATAACCGATGACGTAGAAAGTGTGATCGATGTTCTGCTGGCACAGTTGCTTTATGTTGTCTCGGTAAGTGGTTTCGGTGTCGCTGTAGTGATGAGCATCGAGTTGGTCCTGATAGGCATGCCATAGTGTATGCACAATGTTTGCTTCATGGCTGAGCGCCTGCTGCAAGGAAGGCGAATGTTCCAAGCTATACGCACCTATTAAGGTATCTATAAAAGCCTGGCCATCGTCGGGCAGTAGAGTGTGATTGGCGCTGAGTTCGTCAAATAGGGACAGTAGATTATCGACCAGAAACCAGGTTGATACCTCGCCAAACAATTGTTGGCGTTGAGCTAATGCCTTGTAGAGCATCAGTTCGCGGGCGCGATCGCCAATGATGGCTTTGGTCGGCGTGCTGTGTTGGGTAACGTAATCGCGTAGGCTGCATACGCTGGGGCCAAGCAGGCCACGACAGCCGATGGCGTTAGCACAATGTAAAAGTTGTTGCCGCAGTGCGGAAATTCGATTGGGGTTGTTGATGATGACCGTAACGTGGGTCAGATTGGGCAGAAACGATTTCTGGTCGCTAATGACTTGCCTGGCGAGGAGCGCAATAGGATCCTCGCTGTAGGCAATGAGACGATGCCGCCCAAGGTTAGGCTGGCAGGCGCCGTTGTCCAACGGCGAGTCCGGCCCGGCGCTAACGTTCGAGGAGTTCGAGTTTGCCTTCTTTACCGTCCCACTCGGCTGCATCTTCTGGTGGATCAATTTGTTCGGTGATGACGGGCCACTCCTTCGCTAATTCAGCATTCAACTCGAGAAAATGAGCCTGATCATCAGGCAAGTCATCCTCAGAGACGATGGCCTCAGCGGGGCATTCTGGTTCACACAATGTGCAGTCGATACACTCATCGGGGTCGATGACGAGAAAATTAGGCCCTTCATGAAAGCAATCGACCGGGCAGACCTCAACACAGTCGGTGTACTTACATTTAATGCAATTTTCCATTACGACAAAGGTCATCTTATGCTCCGCTCCGAACTTTTCTATAAAGGCCAAGTATTTTAATCGATTACAGATGGCTTGACGAGTGCTACCGGCGCGCGAATGCCCTTGTACCAGGGAAAAAGCGCAGCGTGATCGTGAATATTTGGCTAAGCCGTTGTTTCCATTGGATTGATGTTGTCTTAAGCCGTACTCGTTTTGCGCTGCCCGGCATGAATGGGATACATTGTCGCAATAGCAATAGTCGTGCCGGTAGCGCCATAGCATGTCGTATGGTAATGGCTTGTTTGCATCTGATTGCCTCTTAAGCCTGCCTGTGCAGAGAGTGCTTTCGGTCGACTATTCGTCGAGCCAGTGAATAACGTGCTCTTCAAGGTTGTCGTCGGAGACATTGGTAGCGGTCTTGGCGCGCCCGCGTACCGAAATTCCCGCATGGTGGACACCATTTGCATCACCGCAGACCAGCGGGTGCCAGGCCAGTAAAGGTTTACCTTCGGCGATAAGGCGATAGGCGCAGGTGTTGGGTAGCCAATGAAATTGTTTGATGTTTTCAGGTTTTAAGGATAGGCAGCCTGTAACCAACACGCTGCGTTGCGTATAGTCTTTGCAACGGCATTGATGAAGGTCAAGATATTCGCATGCCAAGTCGGTGTAATAGACTTTGTTAGTGTCTTCATCCTCAAGTTTATGCAGGCAGCAAAGCCCGCAGCCGTCACAGAGCGATTCCCACTCGCTATGATTCATGTTGTCGAGGCCCTTGGTCTGCCAAAATTTGTCTGACATCAATGCACCATTCAGGATGTTTCTTTGCCTAAAAGGTGATTATTCTTGTTGACTTCTTGCATGTAATCGCTGTGCGAAGGTGGCATTTGCAAGTAAAAGCCCTGTGTATCAAGCGCCGCCAAAATGATCTCAGCATTGGCGTTAGCCAACCTGGTTTCACGGCTGATGACCAAGGTCATAGCGAGCTCGGGTTGGCCGATTCTTTTAATCAGCGTTTCGGGAAGGTTATTTAGCCCATCTTTTTGATCGACGTAAAGATACATGCCATCTTTGCAGGAGCAACGGTAGATGGCGCAATCACGTTCTGTTTGAATCGACATAGTTTTTACCTGTAACTAAAATCAAGGGATCGGCTCAATACTTATTCACCGTTGGCGCTGTTACCGAGTTGTTTGAGTTCATACAGAGCATCCAATGCCTGCTTCGCAGTGAGGTTGTCAGGATCAATATTGGCCAGCCATTCCAGCATTGTTTGGTGATTGGATTCGGCTAATGGTTCAGGGGATTTATCAGGTGTAAACAAGTCTATTTGCGGATGATCGGCACAGTGATCGGCTTGCTGTTTTTCGAGCAAATGTAGACGTTTTTTTGCTGCGGCAACAACAGTTTTGGGGACACCGGCAAGCGCCGCAACTTGCAAGCCATAGCTACGGTTGGCAGCACCTTCTTTAACGCTGTGTAAAAATACAATACTGTCATGGTGCTCGACAGCGCTAAGATGAATGTTGGCAATGCCGCTGTGCATGGATTCCAGTGCGGTTAATTCAAAATAATGGGTGGCGAACAAGATAAATGCCTTTATCTTGTTCGTTAGGTGTTCTGCGCAGGCCCAAGCTAAAGAGAGGCCATCGAATGTGCTCGTGCCGCGGCCGACTTCATCCATTAATACCAGGCTTTGCTCGCTGGCATTGTGTAATATCGCCGCGGTTTCGGTCATTTCCACCATAAAGGTGGAGCGCCCGCCTGCCAGGTCGTCAGATGCGCCGATACGGGTAAAGATACGATCAAAAGGGCCCAGCTTGGCTTTTTTTGCGGGAACGAAACAGCCGCAATGTGCCAGTAAGGTGATAATGGCCGTCTGGCGCATATAGGTTGATTTGCCACCCATGTTTGGCCCGGTGATGATGAGCATGCGTCGCTTATTGTTGAGTTGCACGTCGTTTGCGGTAAAGGGCGCGTCCAGCGTGGCTTCAACTACGGGGTGACGTCCGCCTTCAATCGATAACCCGGGTTCACTACTCAGTTCGGGTTGGCAAAGGTCGAGCTGCCAAGCACGTTGGGAAAAATTGCAGAGTACGTCGATCTGGGCGATGGCCTCGGCGCTGGCTTGCAGGTCTCCGACTTCTTTACTTAGGGTTTCTAATAGTTGTTCGTAAAGATATTTTTCTCTGGATAAAGCCCGTTCGCGCGCACTCAGTACTTTGTCTTCAAAAGACTTAAGTTCGGCAGTGATGTAACGTTCGACATTTTTCAGCGTTTGTCGGCGCTGGAAGTGATTAGGGATCTGTGCCGAATGAATCTTGCTGGCCTCGATGTAGTAGCCGTGCACACGATTATAGCCCACCTTGAGCGTGCTAATGCCGCTGTTTTTCCTCTCGTTGCTTTCTAACTCAATAAGAAATTGATCGGCGTTTTGGCTGAGTGCGCGCAGCTCGTCAAGTTCGGCGTCAAAACCCGTTGCTATTACGCCGCCATCACGTATCAGCATAGGTGGCTCGTCAATAATGGCACGTGATAGAAGTTGGTTTAGCGTGCTATGTTCGTTAATGGAAGATTCCAGTTCTTTCAGCAGCGGTGAGTCAAACTTGCTGAGTAGTTGCTTTAAAAGAGGCAAACTTTGCAGGGATTGGCGCAGTTGCGCTAGATCGCGTGGGCGTGCAGATTTTAGTGCAATACGGCTGACGATACGTTCAATATCGCCAATGTATTTCAGCTGCTCACGTAAGGGCTCGTGTGCCTCTGGGGTTTGCAAGGTATCAACGCAGTGATAGCGCCGGCGCAGCAATGGGTGATCGCGGGTGGGTGTGTTGAGCCAGCGGCGTAACATGCGACTGCCCATTGTCGTGACGGTGCGGTCTATAACTGAGACCAGGGTGTTGTCACGACCGCCTTGCAGATTGCTGTCAATTTCAAGATTGCGCCGACTCGCTGCATCAAGCAATAAGCTGTCGCTATGCTGGCTGACATTGAGGCTGCGAATATGAGGCAGGACGTTTTGTTGAGTGCGGTGGGCGTATTGTAGCAGTGCGCCAGCGGCACGTACCGCCAGGGGTGCCTCGTCGCAACCCAGCCCGCTGAGGTTGTGCAATGTCAGTTGTTCGCGTAGCAGGTGTTGCGCGTTATCGAAATCGAACTCCCATGCTTCAAGTATTTGTGTGTGGCAATGTATGCTCTGACTGAGTGCGTGGAGGTGCTCTTCCTGTAGCAACAGTTCGGCCGGTTGCAAGCGTGCTAGTTCATCATCTATGGCTTTGCCTGTATCCAGCTGTGAGATGAAAAACCGGGCGCTGCTGATATCCAGCGCAGCAATGCCGGCGCCGGAGTCAGCAAGAAAAACCGCAACAAGCAGGTTGTCGCGTTCAGCGTCGAGCATGCCGTCATCAGTGACTGTTCCCGGTGTGAGTAAGCGCACCACTTTGCGTTCGACCGGGCCTTTGCCGCTATTGGGGTCGCCGACCTGCTCGCAGATAGCAACCGATTCGCCGCATTTGATGAG
Organism: Gammaproteobacteria bacterium; assembly: GCA_015492075.1. GTDB lineage: Bacteria > Pseudomonadota > Gammaproteobacteria. Next base: position 16,842 of record WGFU01000042.1, on the reverse strand, counting down.
TTTGGCCAGGTAGCTGTCAGCGGCATGATACGGTACACCCGCCATGGGAATGGGCGCGCCGGCAGATTGGCCGCGCGCGGTCAGGCTGATGTCGAGTAATTTTGCGGCGCGTTTGGCATCGTCGAAAAACAATTCATAAAAATCGCCCATGCGATAGAAGACAAGGGTGTTGGGATAGTCTTGTTTGATACGCAAATATTGGCGCATCATGGGCGTATGGGAAGAGAAGTCAGAGCATGTCATAGCCACTAATCATAACGGAAAAGTGACGCTATCTGCTCGCGCGAACCTAGCTGAGACCACTTTATGATGCTGTTTATTGTTCTATGGGGGTGTCTTCAGCGTTACCCCATTCAGACCAGGCGCCGTGATAGCCTTTGATATAAGGATAGCCGAGTGTCTTCAGTACGATATAGCTGTGTGCCGAGCGATGATGAGTATGACAATAGGTGATGATTTGTTTGTCCTTGCTGATACCCGCTGGCTCGTACAGGGCAAGTAGTTCATCGTGGCTGCGTAGTCGCAAATCGTTATCTGCACTAATGGTTCGAACCCAGTCGATATGAACGGCGCCAGGAATATGGCCACCGCGCGCGGCGCGGACGACACTGCCGTTGTATTCGTGTTCACTGCGTGTATCGACAATGACGACTGAGGGATTGTTCAGATGCTCAAGCAAGTATGTTTTATCGGCCAGTGCGATATCGCTGATTTTTGCCTCGTAGTGACTGCTGCAAATATCTTGAACCTGGTTGTTCATCGGCATACCTGCATTACTCCAGGCGGTCAGACCACCATTGAGCAGTGAGTTATTACTGTGACCAATGCAATCCAGTGTCCATAGCAGGCGACAGGCTTTGCCGCCGCTCTCATTGTCGTAGGCGACGACATGATGTTGTGGCTGAAGCCCAATGTTCGAAAAGATGCGGCTCAGCGTGGCTGCATCAGGCAGCAGTCCCATTACTGGTGGTTGTGATGTCACAATATCATCGTAATTAAGAGAGACGGCACCAGGAATATGAAAATTGCTATAACTGGCAGTTGGCGACATGTCGATGATCATTAACTGATCGTTACCAATAAGTTGCTGCAGCGCGTGCGGTTCGATTAATAACGGAGGTGTGTTCGTCATGGTATGCCTGATAAAGGTTTCAAAACAGACGTGATAGCTATATGCCATAGGGCTTTGCTGTGCCTAACATTTTGGCATAATCGCGCTTCAGGGTTTGGGCTGTCAAGCAAATCGGCGGGGGGGAGTGGTGCTGAGCAGATGGCCGACATCCACTGTCGGCCTGGTCTGACATGAGAATGTCAGAATGCGTAATTTAATCTTTATGAACGCGTGGTAGCGGCTTTTTTGTTGAGATTGTCTTGCAGTGTCACACGGCGTGCACGTGCCTCGCTGAATGAAATAACCACGGCGCGGTCATCTTGGCTGTGAGCAGTATTACGAACTGACTCGCCTTGTTCTCCTTCTTTAGGTAAAATTTTAAAGCTGTTGGCCAGTGAAGAATGGTAGGCAGTTTGAGTGAAAAATTCATGCATGCCATCGAGCATGTCAAGCATCAACATTTCCTGCGCCCTATCTCCAAAGCCAGAGTTATTTTTCTTTTCTGACATGATTGCTCCCAAAAGTCTCCCCCATGTTGTCGGAAAATCAGCGGCAAAACTTGATGGCCAAATGCGTGAAATTCGTCACATTTTTTTGTCGGTCTTAAGTGATTGATTGGTATAGCCTAGCGTCCTAGATGCGGGCGCAGGTTTTGGAGCAAGGCCTTGAATACTTTGGGGTTGCCGCAGACAATATTACCGCTTTCAAAATACGTATTACCGCCATTCATATCACTGACCAAGCCGCCCGCTTCCTCAATAATGAGCACGCCTGCGGCGATATCCCAGGGTTTGAGGCCGAACTCCCAAAAGCCATCGAGGCGTCCGGCGGCGATATAAGCAAGGTCAAGCGCGGCGGAGCCAGCGCGACGAATGCCGGCTGTTTTGGGGGCGATGGCGCGAAAGGTGTCGAGATAGGCGTCGAGATCCTGATCATTGCGAAAGGGGAAGCCCGTACCGATGAGAGAGCCGGCCAGCTCTTTACGATGACTGACACGAATACGGCGGTTATTGAGCTGCGCTCCGGCACCGCGGCTGCCAGTAAACAGCTCTTGACTGACAGGATCATAGATAACCGCTTGCTGCAATTTATCCTGGTGCTTAAGAGCAATGGATACGGCAAATTGCGGAAAACCGTGGAGGAAGTTGGTGGTGCCATCCAAGGGGTCAATGATCCAGACATAATCACTATCGCCTTGGCTGCCGCTTTCCTCTGCTATGATTTGATGCGCAGGATAAGCCTGCTTGATGGTGTCGATAATAGCGGCTTCCGCCGCTTCATCGACCGCGCTGACAAAGTCATTGTGGTCTTTGCTCACAACATCGAGACTGTCCAGCTTATCCATGGAACGGTTAATGATGTCACCAGCTCGGCGTGCGGCGCGAACGGCGATATTTAACATCGGATGCATGGGCGTTTTCCTTCAGTTGGTTGGATATGGACAAGGCGCTAAGTTGCGCAGCGTGCTATTCTAGCATTGCATTAATCAATCATTTCGTACACTAGTCTCTTGCCCGATTTTACTGATCGTATTCGCATCGTTCTTATTGCTACCAGTCACCCTGGTAATATTGGTGCGGCGGCGCGCGCCATGAAAACAATGGGCCTGACACGCCTGATGCTGGTTTCGCCCAAGTTCTACCCAGATGCCGATGCCACTGCCCGCGCATCGGGTGCCGATGACGTGCTGGCCAATGCGGTGGTTTGTGACAATCTTGGCCAGGCGCTTGCCGGATGTCATTACGTGTTTGGCCTGAGTGCGCGTCAGCGCACGATCCCCTGGCCGCAGATGTCAGCGCGGCAATGTGCGAGCTATGTCGCAGAGCAAGACGGCGCCGAGATCGCTTTGATCTTTGGGCGTGAACATTCCGGTTTAAGCAACGAAGAGCTGGAAGCTTGTCATTACCATGTGACGATTGATGCGAATCCTGATTATCCCTCGCTTAACCTGGCTGCTGCGGTGCAGATCATGTGTTATGAGCTGCGCCTGGCAGGCTCGGAGCAGCCTGTAGTCAAGAGTGGCTGTCTGCCGGCGCCAGTTGACGAGTTGGAGCGTTTTTTTGCTCACCTTGAGCAGGTCATGGTTGAGGTTGGATTTCTTGACCCGCAGCAACCAGGCCATATTATGCGTCGATTACGCCGTTTGTATAGCAAGGCTCAGCCTGACAAGCAGGATATTAATATTCTGCGCGGCGTGCTCAGCGCGGTGCAAAAAAGGCAACCAAATAATTCTTGACTGATTTGGTCAAGTATAAGTGAAAATTATGTTATAGTTCGTCTAGAAATCGCTTGCCGCGTTCAAGGAGCCACTGTAGATGAAATTAACCACTAAGGGTCGCTACGCAGTGACAGCCATGTTAGATCTTGCACTTCATACTGACCGTGGGCCGACGCCATTGGCCGACATTTCCAAGCGTCAGGAGGTCTCTTTATCTTATCTTGAACAACTTTTTTCCAAGCTGCGTCGGCGCGGCCTGGTTGAGAGTGCGCGTGGCCCTGGCGGCGGCTATCGCTTGGCGCGTGATGCCGATGAGATAGCGATCATCCACGTCCTGGAAGCGATTGATGAAGAAATCGACGCCACTCGATGTGGTGGCAAGGCCAATTGCCGCCACGGTGAACCCTGTTTGACTCATGATCTATGGGCCGATCTCAGCCATCAAATTTCTACCTTTCTTAGCAGCATCAGTCTGGGCGAATTAGTGCAGCGGCACCAGATCCGTAATCTTTCTGAGCACCAGGACAAGACCGCTCACCCTCGCTATGTACAATTGTCTGATGTAAAAAAATCGACGGCGTAGTCGCACAGTAGCATTTGATGATTTATTTGGATCACAATGCAACGACGGCTATAGACCCCGCTGTGTTAGAGGCTATGCTGCCTTATCTCACCGAGTATTACGGCAACCCTTCAAGTATTCACAGCCCGGGCCGGGTAGCGCGGACGGCCATTGATAATGCCAGAGAGCAAGTGGCGCAGCTGGTCGGTGCGCATCCGAGCCAGCTGATTTTTACCAGTGGTGGTACCGAGGCCAATAATCTCGCCTTAAACAGTCTAGCAACACATGCTGTTGGAACAATGTGCGTCAGTACTATTGAACATCCCTCTGTATTAGAGCCTGCACGTCAGTGGCAGAAAAAGGGCTGGCAATTAGAGTTAGTGCCGGTTGATGCTGGCGGGACGGTGCAAGAGGCCGTCGCAATGAAGATGCTGCAAAAGCGGCCGACGCTGATTTCGGTCATGATGGCCAATAATGAGACTGGTGTGATTCAGCCTATCGCCAGTCTTGCACAGTTTGCACGTGAGCATGGTGTCATTATGCATACGGATGCGGTGCAGGCCGTTGGTAAGATAGCAGTCGATTTCAATACCACTGGCGCGCATCTAATGAGCCTGTCTGCACACAAGATGTATGGTCCCAAGGGTGTTGGTGCATTGATCGTGGATAAAGTGCTGGATATTCCCCCTTTATTGTTCGGTGGCGGGCATGAAAAAGGACGCCGTTCTGGCACCGAAAATGTAGCGGCAATTGTTGGTTTTGGTATGGCCGCAGTGTTGGCCCGCCAGCAACTTGATCAACGCCAGCAACACCTGCTTGCTTTGCGGACTCGACTGGAAGCGACATTGAAAACGCTGGAGGGCGTCCACATTATTTCAGAGTCAGCACAGCGTTTACCGAACACTGTGTTAATCGCTATTCCTGGTATCGAAGGCGAGACGCTAATAATGAGTCTCGATGCCAAGGGCATCGCACTGTCCAGTGGTTCGGCGTGCGCCAGCGGTGATACCGAGCCGAGTCATGTGCTACGGGCAATGGAACTTGATGAAGCGCTTGCGCGCAGTACTTTGCGCATTAGCGTGGGTAAAGATAGTACGCAGGCCGAATGCGATGCGGTGATCGCGGCGATTAAAGAATTAAGGCAGATGCGCCAACAATTGGCTTCAGTTGCCTGGTAGCTGGGGGCTGGTTAACACTATTAAAATATACATTGCCGCGCCAAACCGGCTTAGTCACCAGAACTAGGCGTTTTTGGCGAGGCGCGAGGAGAGATTTAGTGGTACTAAATGCACGGAAAATAACGTCGCATGGCAGTGTCGCTGCCATGTTTAATGGTGTTAACAGATTCGAGAGGAAGTGTTATGTCAATTTCACTCACTGAAGCGGCTGCTCAACGTATTTTAGCCATGCTCAAAGAGCGTGGTTCTGGTGTTGGCATACGTCTAGGCATTAAAAAAAATGGCTGCGCCGGTTTTGCTTATGTGCTGGATTTTGCCGATGAGCAAGGTGAAGGCGATACGGTGTTTACCCAGCATGATGCTTCAGTGGTAGTGGATCGCGACAGCTTGGAGATATTAGAGGGCACCGAGCTCGATTACGTAGCAGAAGGGCTGAATAAGAGCTTTAAGTTCCGCAACCCTAATGTTACCGATCTGTGCGGCTGCGGCGAAAGTTTCAGCGTGAACTAGCTTTCTTATTTGTCTCCACGTCTCTTACTAACTGAATCACATTATTTCTTAGAATACCGCTCGAAGTTGATAAGTACGACTTATCGGCTTTCTCGCTGCCAATATTTGTCAAGGGTGTGTTGTACCGGTCGCTAACGGTTATAGTAAATAGAATAAACCGTAACCCTTTTTCCCAGAGTCGCATTACGTGTCGCTTGAAGCAATTATTACATTGGTAGTTGTCGGTATCTGTTTTGCCGTGCTGGCGTTTACCCGTACCTCTCCCGATATCACCTTGGTCGGCGGTGTTTCGCTGCTGCTAATGTTGGGTGTTTTATCTCCAGAGCAAGCATTGGGCGGGTTGGCCAACCAAGGTGTCGTGACGGTTGGCGCCCTGTATATCGTGGTCAATGGACTGCGCGAGACTGGTGGACTTGGTTGGATCGTGCAGCACTTACTTGGTCGGCCAAAATCGTTGATAGGAGCACAACTCAGAATGATGGCACCGGTTGCGCTGTTAAGTGCTTTTCTCAATAATACTCCAGTGGTCGCGATGATGATTCCAGCCGTCAGTGACTGGGCGCATCGCATGCAAATCTCTGCATCGAAATTGATGATCCCCTTAAGCTATGCCGCTATTGCTGGCGGCACCTGTACCTTGATTGGCACTAGTACAAATTTGGTCATTAATGGTTTGTTGCTTCAAGCAACAAACCACAATAGTATTGGTATGTTTGAGTTGGCTTGGGTGGGTGTGCCAACTGTTATTGTTGTGTGCTTGTTTGTATTGTTGTTTGGTCAACGTTTTCTACCAGAACGTTTGCCGCCAATGAGTCAATTTGATGATGCTCGTCAATATACAGTCGAGATGATTGTTGGCGCGGGTAGCCCTTTAGTTGGGCAGACAATTGAGGAGGCCGACCTGCGTGGTTTGCATGGTGTTTATCTTATCGAGATTGAGCGCGCGGGTGATATTTTACCTGCGGTATCACCTCACGAGCGTTTGCGTGACAATGATCGACTGGTATTCGCAGGTATAGTTGATTCAGTGGTAGACCTGCAGAAAATTCGCGGCCTTGTACCGGCGACGGATCAGATATTTAAACTCAATGCGCCGCGCCGCGACCGATGCCTGGTTGAGGCGGTGGTGTCGGATAGTTGTACCTTAGTTGGCAAGAGCATTCGTGAGGGTCGTTTTCGTAGCGTTTATGATGCAGCCGTGATTGCTGTTGCACGTAACGGTGAGCATCTTCGTCAAAAGCTGGGTGATATCGTATTGCGAACGGGCGATACTCTGCTAATTGAGGCGCATCCTTCCTTTGCTGCCGGCCAGCGTAATTCTCGTGATTTTCTGCTGGTTAGTCAACTTCATGATTCAACGCCGGTAAGGCACGATCGCGCTATCATAGCTTTGCTTATTTTGGTGGCAATGGTGTTGGCAGTAACATTTGGCGTGCTTAGTATGTTGGAAGCCTCCTTGCTTGCGGCTGGCTTTATGTTGTTAGCTAAATGCACCAGTGGGCGCATTGCACGAAAGTCTGTCGATTGGCAGGTGTTAGTTGTTATCGCGGCTGCTTTAGGTTTGGGTGAGGCGGTGCGCGCAACCGGTGCGGCTGAGGTAGTGGCTAATACATTATTGGCGATGTCGGCGGTGCCTTGGGTGGCGCTAGCTATGATCTACCTCTTAACCGCCTTGTTTACCGCAATGATTTCAAATAATGCCGCTGCGGTATTGATGTTTCCTATTGCGCTATCGGTTGCAGACCGGATGGGTGTTGATTTCATCCCCTTTGTCATCACTATTATGGTTGCCGCTTCAGCAAGTTACGCGACTCCCATTGGCTATCAAACCAACCTGATGGTTTATGGGCCTGGTGGCTACCGTTTTGTCGACTACGTCCGCATCGGTGTTCCTATCACCATACTGGTCGGCGTCCTTAGTGTTATTTTAGTGCCGTTTATTTGGGCATTCTAGGCAGTTAAATAGTTGTTTTCATTGCCGAGATGGCCCTCTATTCTTTAGAATAGAGGGGATTTGCTTGTCCGCCTTGTCCTATGGCGGGTTTTCTCTATTAACTAATTGAATTTCCAGGAGTTTTTGTATGGCGATTGAACAAACCTTGTCGATTATCAAGCCTGATGCGGTTGGCAAGAACGTGATAGGTGAGATTTATAGTCGTTTTGAGAAGGCAGGGTTACGCGTTATTGCCGCAAAAATGATGCATCTCAGTGAAGAGCGTGCCGGCGATTTCTATGCGGTACACAAAGAGCGTCCATTTTACGCCGATTTGGTTGCTTTCATGACCTCAGGTCCTGTGATGATCCAGGTGCTTGAAGGTGAAAATGCGATTGCTACGCATCGTGATGTTATGGGTGCAACCAACCCTAAGGAAGCGGCGGCGGGCACTATCCGTGCTGATTTTGCTGACAGCATTGATGAAAATGCCTGTCATGGTTCTGATGGCGTAGATACGGCGAAACAAGAAATTGCTTTCTTCTTTTCTGATGAGGAAATCTGTCCTCGTACCCGTTAATGGCTGATTCACCCACAACGAAGACCAACCTGCTTGACCTCGATCGCGAGGCGATGGCGGATTGGTTCGTCCAAATGGGTGAGCGCTCGTTTCGTGCGAGCCAAGTAATGAAGTGGATTCACCAGCGTGGCGTGAGTGATTTTGATCAAATGACCGATCTTAATAAATCCCTGCGTGCCACCTTGGCGGGTATTGCTGAAGTGCACATGCCAGAGATATTATCTGAAAATATTTCAGCAGATGGCACGTATAAATGGTTGTTACGTCTCGATGGCGGAAATTGTATCGAGACGGTGTTTATCCCCGAGACTGCACGCGGTACTTTGTGCATCTCCTCACAAGTGGGTTGTGCCTTGGAGTGCAGTTTCTGTTCGACAGGCTATCAAGGGTTTAATCGTAATCTGAGTGTTGCCGAAATCGTTGGCCAGATTTGGCTGGCACATAAAGCGATTGGTTTTCGCGAAAATGGTCAAAGCAAAATCACCAATATTGTACTCATGGGGATGGGTGAGCCATTATTGAATTTTGACAGGGTGGTGAAGTCTATCAATATCATGTTAGATGATGATGCCTATGGTTTATCAAAACGTCGAGTTACCCTAAGCACATCAGGAGTGATCCCGGCGCTGGAGCGTTTACGTGAGATTGCCGATGTCAGCCTGGCCGTATCGTTGCATGCACCCGATGACGAGCTGCGTAACGAACTTGTGCCGCTGAACAAGAAATATCCGATCAAAGATCTATTGGAGGCTTGTGAGACCTATGTTGCCGATTCCCCTCGTAAGAAGGTGACCTATGAATACGTCATGCTTGATGGTATCAATGACAGTATTAAGCATGCCAAGCGTTTAGTGGGTTTGTTGCAAGGGCGCCAGGCAAAAGTGAACCTGATTCCGTTTAACCCATTTCCTGAAGCTGATTATAAGCGGTCACCGCAATCGACTATTGATAAGTTTAGAAACGTGTTGGTGGCGGCAGGCTTGGTAACTATTACCCGCAAGACGCGCGGTGATGATATTGATGGTGCCTGTGGCCAGTTGGCAGGTCAGATAGTCGATAAAACACGCCGACAACAGAAACGTGTAGCTATGGTGGCAAGGGGGGTGGCATGATTCGCTTATTGCTTGTTTTGTTATTCTTGTTCGCTATTAGCGCCTGTGCGACGCAGGATGGTGGCATATCGAATAGTGAAAGTGCTGCCGAAATCAATGTCCGCTTGGGCCTGGGTTATCTGCAACAGGGCCGACCGAAATTAGCGATTGGAAACTTTAAACGCGCTATTGCGCTGGATCCGCGGTTGGCTGATGCCCACCATTACGCTGCCGAGTCCTATCGCCGGATGCGGCAGTACGCGTATGCGGACAAACACTTCAAAAAAGCCTTGAAGTTGGCGCCCAAAGACTCGGCAATAAAAAACAATTATGGTGTGTATCTTTGTGGTCAAGAACAGTACGCCGAGGCTGACCGCTATTTCGTCGAAGTCATCAATGACAAATTTTATAATTTGACCGCTGAGGCGTTGGAAAATGCTGGGTTTTGCGCGCGTAAGGCAGGTGACTCTGTGTTGGCGGCTGAGCGGTTCCGCCAGGCTCTTGAGCATGACTCACGTCGTGTTGGTTCACTCTATCAGCTTGCGGATATCAGTTTTTTGCAGGGTGATGTCTTAAACGCGCGCGCTTTTTTGCAACGTTATTTTTCGCTTGGCCAAAAAAATGCGCCATCGTTGTGGTTGGCGATTCGTATTGAAAATGCGTTAGACAATAAAGATGCCGTGCGTGAGTACGCCACTGCATTATATAAAAACTTTCCTGATAGTGATGAAGCAAAAAAATTCAGGGATTTTTGGGCAAATCAATAATACCAATGCTAGTTAGTAGTCTGAAATAAAGGTTTTACGTGTCTAAGTATATTCAAGCAGTGCGCGGAATGAATGATATTCTGCCCAATACTACTGCGTCCTGGTTAGTATTAGAGTCAAAACTCACAGACCTGATGGCACGCTATGGCTATAGCCAAATACGCCTGCCTGTAGTGGAAAAAACCGAGCTTTTTCAACGCGCAGTTGGTGCGGCCACCGATATTGTTGAAAAAGAAATGTACACTTTCAAAGATCGTAACGGGGACAGTTTGTCATTACGACCGGAAGGGACGGCAGGTTGCGTCCGCGCAGCGATCGAAAATGGCTTGCTGCATAATCAACGGCAACGACTTTGGTATAGCGGGCCTATGTTTCGTCATGAGCGACCACAAAAGGGTCGTTATCGGCAGTTTCATCAGCTTGGTGTTGAGGCCTATGGTATGGCCGGGCCGGATATTGACGCCGAGCTCATCATGTTGAGTGCGCGTTTATGGCAAGAGCTCGGGATCAAGGGTTTGGAGCTACAGATTAATTCGTTAGGCTCTGCTGATGCACGCGCGCGCTACCGCGGGCAGTTGCTGCAGTATTGGGGCGAGCATAAAGAACAGCTTGACGAAGACAGCTTACGTCGCATGGAAGCCAATCCTCTGCGTATTCTTGATAGCAAGAATCCGGCTATGCAGGACATCATTGCGCAAGCACCGCAGTTAATTGATGCGCTTGATCAAGAGTCGCGCGAGCACTTTGCACAATTCAGAGCTATGCTCGATAGTGTTGGCATCAGCTACCGGGTGAATCCGCGTTTGGTTCGCGGCCTAGATTATTACAATGCCACTGTATTTGAGTGGGTGACAGATCAACTGGGTGCGCAAGGGACGGTGTGCGCCGGTGGTCGCTATGATGGTCTGGTTGCTCAGCTGGGCGGGCGCGATACCACAGCCATAGGTTTTGCCATTGGTTTGGAGCGTTTGCTTGAGTTGCTGCAGTTAAGTGCCAACGATAAGCAAGCATCGCAGCTTGATGTCTGCCTGGTTATGGTGGGTGAAGCGGCCCAGGCCAACGGCATAGTATTGGCAGAGTCCATTCGTAGTGCCTTGCCTGCACTGCGTCTACAAAGCCTTTGTGGCGGCGGCAGCTTCAAGAGCCAAATGAAACGGGCAGACAAATCTGGCGCACATGTCGCCTTGATACTGGCGGATGATGAAGTGAAGACGGCCACGGTTGGCCTTAAGTTTTTACGCGATGACCAAGCCCAGCAACGGCTTGAGCAGACAAAAGTTGCCCAGCGTTTGACTGAAATACTAGCGGGTCACGTCAATAAGGCGTGACGGTATTAATACATTGAGGAGAGTCCGGTGGCTACCTATCCCGGTGAAGACGAACAACTCGAAGCACTGAAAAAATGGTGGAATGAAAACGGCACCGTCGTCATTGTCGGTTTGGTTTTAGGCATTGCTGCGCTCTTTGGCGGGCGCGCCTGGTTTGATCATAAGCAATCCAGCTCTGAAGCAGCATCAGCGCAGCTGGCGCTGCTATTGAACGAACTCAATGTCGGTGACAGTGCAAGCGTGGCCGACAAGGCCGGCGAGATGATTGAGCAATATGCTGGCACTAGCCAGACAGATTTAGCGGCCTTAATCAGGGCCAAGGCATTGTTCGAAGCTGGCGACTCTGATCAGGCCAGGGCGGTGTTGCAATCGCTCATCGACAAGCCGGCGATTGAGGGTCTCGATGTGCTAGCGCGGTTGCGGCTGGCGCGCATCCTTGTTGCTGAGTCAAATTATGACCAAGCGCTTGTTTTGATTGATGGTGACAATGATGCTTTTTCTTCACATTTTCAGGAGCTGCGGGGTGATATCTACATGGCTCGGGGCGAGATTGATGAGGCGCGTAAAGCCTACCAAAGCGCATTGTCAGACCCGAACGCGCGCGTTGGTGGCCAAGCCTTACGCATGAAGCTAGATAGCCTCGGGGAAGATAATAGCGACAACGGTGCAAGCCGTTGAGAGTCATCACTGTTCTGTTGATGGCCGTTGCGCTGGTGGCCTGTGCCAATAGCAAAAAACTTGAGCCACCCACTCCGCTAAGTAAAATTCAGAAAAGTGTCGACACCGAAAAATTGTGGTCGTCATCACTGCCTAATAAAGCGAAGAAAAGTTTTGCCCGCTTAAAGCTTGCCGTTGCCAACGACATTGTCTACGCCGCAACCGAGTCTGGTCATGTTGCTGCATTCTCAGGCGTAAAAGGAAAAAAAGTTTGGCGTGTTGACACCAAATTACGTCTTGGTGGTGGTGTCGGTGTCGGTAAATCGCATATCTATGTCGCTAGCTACGAGGGTGATGTTTTAGCATTAAACCGTGATAACGGTGACATCGCGTGGCGAAGTAATGTCGCCAGCGAAGTGTTGGCCGCGCCGCAAGAAAGCAATGGTGTGGTGGTGGTGTCTACGACTGATGGTCATCTCTATGGACACCGTAGCGATAACGGCCAGCGAATTTGGACACACCAACGGCAAACCCCTGCATTGATTCTACAAGGTGGTAGTGCACCCGTAGCGCTGGGTGACCGCGTGCTCGCTGGCTTTGCCAGCGGCCATCTCGACATGTTGAGCATTGCCGACGGCAAATTGCTGTGGAGTGTTACTGCCGGCGTGCCGCAAGGCCGTACCGAGCTTGAACGTATTGTCGATATTGACAGTAATCTTGTCGTTGCTAACGATATTGTTTATGTCGCTTCCTATCAGGGTCGCGTTTCAGCGCTCAATGTTGATAACGGCCGTCCCATTTGGTCACGTGATATATCGGCTTATGCGGGCCTGGCAGTTGACGACAACGCGCTCTATGTCAGCGCTGCCGACGACAAGGTCTGGGCCCTGGATCTCAAGACCGGCGCCACATTATGGACGCAGGAAAAACTACAGCGCCGCTCCATCACCGGTCCTGCCTTGCAGGGCGACTACGTCGTCGTCGGCGACTTCGACGGCTATGTACACTGGCTTAGTAAAGCTGATGGCACCTTTGTTTCACGTCGCCGCCTTGCTAGCAAAGGTGTGTTGAGCGCTCCTGTTGTTGCGGATGGCGTATTATTTGTCATGGGTAAAAGTGGTAGTATCAGCGCCGTTCAATTATCTTCACCCCGTTCCCATTGATAGGTCTCATGCCTTCGTCACGGCCTGATAAAGTCATTTGGTAAACTGTTCAGTATGAAACCTGTCATCGCGCTTGTCGGCAGTCCTAATGTGGGCAAGTCGACCTTGTTTAATCGTTTAACCCGCAGCAGAGATGCCTTGGTGGCAGATCAGCCAGGGCTAACGCGCGATCGTATTTATGGTGTTGGCAAGTACGACGATCGCAGCTTTATAGTGATCGATACCGGCGGTATCAGCGGTAAGCTGGAAGGGGTGGATGGTTTAACGCTGGACCAGGTCTGGAACGCTATCGACGAAGCCGACCTGGTTTGTTTTCTCACCGATGGCCGCGCTGGTCTTAATGCCGCAGACGAGGTGATTGCCCAGCAACTACGTCGCCGTGGTAAACCGATTCAGTTAGTCGTCAACAAGGCAGAGGGCTTGCCTTATGATCGCACCGTTAGCGATTTTCTTGCGCTAGGCTTGGGTGAGCCAGCGGTGATTGCCGCCGCGCATGGACAAGGTGTCAGAGACTTATTGTCGACCATTCTCGCTGATTTCCCAATTGATGAAGCGAGCGATGAAGAAGACGACAATGCCGGTCCACGTATCGCCGTTGTTGGTCGACCTAATGTCGGTAAATCAACACTGATTAATCGTCTGCTGGGCGAAGATCGCGTCGTCACCTGTGATATGCCAGGAACCACCCGCGACAGTATCACCATTCCCTTTGAGCGTGACGGTAAACCCTATACTCTAATTGACACTGCAGGTATTCGTCGTCGCAGCCGTGTCGATGACATGGTCGAAAAATTTAGTGTCGTTAAAGCACTTAAAGCGATTGAAGACAGTAATGTGGTCATCAGCGTGATTGATGCACAAGAAGACATTACCGATCAAGATGTACGCTTGCTTGGCCATGCCTTAACTGCAGGTAGAGCCCTGGTCATTGCGGTTAATAAGTGGGATCACCTACCGAAAGAGCAACGTGAAAGCATCCGTTATACCCTGAGCAGAAAACTCACCTTTGTCGATTTTGCTGATATTCATTTTATTTCTGCTTTGCACGGCACCGGTGTCGGTGATTTAATCACTTCGATTGACAAAGCCTACGACAGTGCCATGAAACACTTCCCAACACCCTTGCTAACCAAGCTGTTGGAAGATATGGTCATCCAGCATCAACCACCGATCATGCGCAGCCGCCGCATTAAGCTGCGCTACGCCCATCAGGGCGGACGCAACCCACCGGTTATTGTTGTCCACGGTAATCAGGTTGAACGCGTACCCGCCAGTTATAAACGCTATTTATCCAATACCTTCCGTAAAGTTCTGAAGCTACATGGCACGCCCTTGCGCATAGAATTCAAGGGGCATGAAAACCCGTACAAGAACAGGCGTAATACACTTACGCCTAGGCAGGAATATAAACGTAAGCGCTTAATGAAACGGGTTAAAAAGAACGCCAAGAAAAGATAAGCCTTAAGCCTGTATCTCTCAGCGAGTCCCCTCACTGCGGGCGTGCAAGGGCTGGGCTGATGGCGTATCAAAAGGCTTTAAAAATAATACCGGATCAACCCGCACACCGTTAAGGCTGACGCTCCAATGCAAGTGCGCGCCGGTGACACGACCGCTTGCACCCACCGCGCCGATCACATCGCCACGCTGCAAGGCATCACCGTTGGCAACGCTGATCTCGCTCATATGGCAGTACATCGTCACCAAACCCTGGCCGTGATCAATAAATACCGTCTTGCCGTTAAAAAAGAAATCACCGGTTTCAATGACAGTGCCCTCGGCAGGCGTATAAATCGGTGTGCCTGACGGCGCAGCAATATCCAAGCCGCTGTGTGGACTACGTGGCTGATCGTTAAAAAAACGTTTTAGACCAAAAGGACTGCTAAACGGCCCAGCAACTGGTTGTTCAAACTGCATATTGATATCGCTACGATTCGTCCACTTCGAAAATGCAGCGCGAATCAGCTTGCGCTCCTTGACAATGCGATCAAGGTCCTTTTTATAAGGATTCACCTGACGTTTATTTTTTAGCGTGATGCGCTGTTCCCGATAGCTTTTGTCTGCAACGTTAAACGAAAGCTGTTTGGTTTCGCCATGCTTGTTTTTATAGCTTAGCGATTGAGCACCAGGTTTCGTGCTCAAGTCCAGGCCCACCACAGCATACCATTGGTCACCGTCTACCACCGTCATCACCCGCTTGTTACCAAACCGAACCTGGCTGAAATCTGCATCATCAGAAAGAGCGACAACCGCGACACCACCTGGTACAGCGCTGGCCTGCGGCAGGTTGGCGGCGAGAGAAACTGTACTGGTAGCGATTGCCAGTAAGAGTAATACGAAAGAACCACCATAACGGCACAAAGAATGCTTTGTTGACACACTGATATTTAAGTTCATAGTGGTTTGGCTGCGCCTCTATTTAATGCTGAACCCAATGTGATACATAGCGGCCACCTGTTCTTTTTACCACAAAAGCCGTTTTTTATAAAAAAATAAATAGAAAATAATGAGTTACATGGATAGTGAGTGTAAACCCTGGTAGTGAACAATAGCTAAAAGGCGGTATAGAGTCACTAGGTATCACTTGTGGGGGAATAAAACGAATACAGTAATAATTTACTGAAAAATAAAGGGAAATTGATCAATGGCAGGTAAAATGCAAAGAATGTTAATAGCGGTATGAACCATGGTCGCTGTATAATAGGCTGTTAAGTGCTAAAGGGAAATTATGGCTCGAAGTAAATCACACATATCAAATAGTGCTATTCGCATCTTTCTTCAAGATGTAGGCAAGTTCTATGACGAAGCAAGAGGCTTCGAACCATTTGTCCCTAAGATAGCTCAAAAAGATGAGTTGCTCGATTACTTCAATCACCAGTGTTGTATTTGTGGCACGCAAATAGACAGAAAGTCTTTGTCTAAAGATCACTTGATACCAATGAATAAAACTTCTCTTGGTCTTCATGCATGGGGTAATGTTGTCCCTTGCTGCTCACCTTGCAATAACGAAAAGCAACAAAAGCCATGGCAAGATTTTATTCAATTAAAATCCGATAGCGAGGCCGAAGAAAGAATAAAAAAATTGAGTCATTCGTTGCCGTAAAAAACTATGATCCAAATTTAAACCTTCATGAGTTCGCTGATAATTTATATGAAGATGTTGGGCAGGTTGCAATGACATTAATTAATTTACGTTACAAGCAGGCTCAAGAAGGCATTACGCCTTTAACAAGGCGCTGTTATTAGAAAAATTTTTATGGTGAGCATCACTGCGCATCACAAAAGTGATGCGAAGCGTTATGTGTTAAATCAATTTAGCCCTCTTGAGCCACGTGTAGTAGAGGCGGTACAAATGGATAAAATATCAACTTACTGGAATTAGAGATGTGATTTATTTCGTTCAATGTGGAAAACGCGCCTAGTAGAAATAGGATTTACTGGATGAGAGAGATAGATACTTTGATTATTTGCGGGTTTACCGCGCATATGTGTGTTGAAAGCACCGTTAGGGATGCTTTTCACCAGGAATACAAGGTCATCATTGATAATGAGGCTTGTGCGACGTGTGATTTTCCCTTTGTTGGTGCTGGGGAGTCGAGCCTGTAAATAATTCTGTGTAACTGCTCTAATTAAACATAGTCAGTTAGTCTTTCTTCAAACTCAATCATAAAACGATTGAGATCGGGTTTCCAGCTTCGGATCGGCATGGTCCACTTTTTGGATGCTTCCTGTATCGCCAGATAGATT
>WGFU01000041.1 GCA_015492075.1 Gammaproteobacteria bacterium | reverse complement strand
TCAATCCCGTCAAACGCCACCGCTTCTCCTCCAAATACTTCCGCACACACGCGTGTCAACGCCGCCGTCAACGTGGTCTTACCATGGTCTACGTGACCAATCGTCCCCACATTAATATGCGGCTTCGAACGCTCAAATTTTTCCTTGGACACGACTGTTACCTCTTTAAATTACTTAAATTTTTCTGGGTTAGAAATCAGGAAGCTTTCTTGGCCAAAGCATCGGCGACACTGGACGGTGCCTCACTATACTTGGCAAATTCCATCGAGTAGGTTGCCCGACCCTGAGTCGCAGAACGCAGCGATGTGGCATAACCAAACATCTCCGAAAGAGGCACCTCAGCATCGATAACCTTGCCAGCAGGACCGTCTTCCATACCCTGGATCATACCGCGCCGACGATTAAGGTCGCCGACAACATCACCCATATAATCCTCAGGGGTGACAACTTCAACTTTCATTATAGGCTCCAACAGAACAGCACCGGCATTTAAAGCCCCTTGCTTGAAACACATCGAGCCCGCAATCTTAAAGGCCATCTCATTGGAGTCAACATCGTGGTAGGAACCGTCAAATAACGTTACCTTAACATCGACCACTGGATATCCGGCTAGCACGCCATTCGTCATCTGCTCCTGCACACCCTTATCAACCGCCGGGATGTATTCACGCGGGATGGCACCGCCAACAATCTCGTTAACAAATTCATAACCCGAACCAGCTTCTTGTGGCTCGATACGCAGATAAACATGGCCATACTGACCGCGACCACCAGACTGACGCACAAATTTTGCTTGATGCTCAATAGCCTTACGAATAGTTTCACGATAAGCTACCTGCGGCGCCCCAACATTCGCCTCGACACCGAATTCCCGCTTCATGCGATCGACGATGATTTCGAGATGAAGCTCGCCCATACCTGAAATAATGGTCTGGCCAGACTCCTCATCGGTGTGAACACGAAATGATGGATCTTCTGCTGCCAGCTTACCTAGCGCGATCCCCATCTTCTCCTGATCAGGCTTGGTCTTTGGCTCGACCGCTACCGATATTACCGGCTCAGGGAACTCCATACGTTCAAGCGTAATGACATTATTAACATCACTTAAGGTATCACCCGTGGTAACAGCTTTAAGCCCAACTGCTGCAGCGATGTCGCCGGCGCGCACTTCTTTAATCTCTTCGCGAGAGTTAGCGTGCATCTGCAATATACGACCAACACGCTCTTTCTTACCCTTCACTGGATTGTAAACGGTATCACCGGAATTGAGCACCCCGGAATACACGCGGAAGAAGGTCAGAGTCCCCACATATGGATCCGTCGCTATTTTAAATGCCAACGCTGAAAACGGTTCGTCGTCAGACGGCGGGCGCGACGCCTCTGTTCCCGCTGCATCATCCAAGATACCGGTGATGGCAGGCACATCTGTAGGCGCGGGCATATAATCGATAATAGCGTCAAGCATGGCTTGAACGCCCTTGTTCTTAAAAGCAGAACCGCACAGCATGGGTACAATTTCATTGGCCAGGGTGCGCACGCGCAAGCCGCTGACAATTTCTTCGTTACTTAACTCGCCGCCTTCCAAATACTTATCCATCAACTCATCATTGGCTTCTGCGGCGGCCTCAATCATTTTCTCGCGCCATTCAGCAGCAAGATCAGCCATATCTTCAGGTATTTCGCGCGATTCATAGGTCATGCCACGGTTTTTTTCATTCCAGTAAATGGCACGCATGCCCACCAGATCCACCACACCCTCGAAATTTTCTTCCGCGCCAATCGCCAACTGAATCGGCACCGGATTACCGCCCAAACGGCTTTCGACCTGCCCAACCACGCGCAAGAAATCAGCCCCGGCACGGTCCATCTTGTTAACAAAGGCGATACGGGGAACACCATATTTATTGGCCTGGCGCCACACCGTTTCTGATTGCGGCTCAACGCCGCTGACAGCGCAAAACAAAGCACAGGCACCATCAAGCACCCGCAAAGAGCGCTCTACCTCAATAGTAAAATCGACATGCCCCGGGGTATCAATAATATTGATACGATGCTCAGGAAACTGCTGATCCATGCCGCTCCAAAAAGTGGTGGTCGCAGCCGAAGTAATGGTAATACCCCGCTCCTGTTCCTGCTCCATCCAGTCCATTGTCGCCGCACCATCATGCACCTCACCAATTTTGTGAGAGACACCGGTATAGAAGAGCACGCGCTCGGTCGTCGTCGTCTTGCCAGCGTCAATATGCGCCATAATGCCGACATTGCGATAGCGATCAATAGGTGTTTTACGTGCCACTTGGTTTACCTTATATCCTAAACTAAAAACGGTGTTAACGTTTTAAAAACGGAAATGCGAAAACGCCTTGTTTGCTTCCGCCATGCGATGTGTCTCTTCTCGCTTTTTCACAGCCGTACCGCGATTCTCAGCCGCATCCTGCATTTCACCAGCCAGCCGCAACGCCATCGATTTTTCACTGCGCTTGCGCGCCGCCTCTGCCAACCAGCGCATCGCCAACGCCGTACGACGATCGGCCCGCACCTCAATAGGCACCTGGTAGGTCGCACCACCAACGCGGCGCGACTTCACTTCGACAACCGGACGAATATTATCCAACGCAGCGTCAAATATTTCCAACGCTTCGCCCTTGCCGCGACCCACCAATTCATCCAGGGCGCCGTAAACAATACGCTCGGCAACAGATTTCTTGCCGCTCTCCATCAATACATTGATGAACTTGGCGAGCGTACTATTACCGTACTTAGGGTCCGGCAGAATCTCGCGCTTTGCAATTACTCTTCTTCTAGGCATAGTCTTAGTAGTGCTTCGTTAAACGTTTATCAGCCCTTAGGGCGCTTAGTACCGTACTTGGAACGACCCTGGCGGCGATCCGCCACACCGGAGGTATCAAGACTTCCACGCACTGTGTGGTAACGCACACCAGGCAAATCCTTAACACGACCGCCGCGAATCAGCACCACAGAATGCTCTTGCAGGTTATGACCCTCACCACCAATATAGCTGGTCACTTCAAAACCGTTGGTTAAACGAACACGCGCCACCTTTCGTAGAGCCGAGTTAGGCTTTTTAGGGGTTGTCGTATAAACGCGAGTGCAAACGCCTCGGCGTTGTGGGCAAGCCTGCAACGCAGGAACATTGCTTTTAACCTTCTGCCGCTTGCGTGGCTTGCGAACCAACTGATTAATCGTTGCCATTGAGGCGAATCTCCAATTTCTAGCGACCCATGAAAATAACCCATTGGCGCAGGCCAATGGGTCATCAGGGAATTCTATTGCTTAGTCGTCGCGAAACAGCATATATTGGGCTCCGCGATAGCCGACGAATTCTAGTGGTGTGCCTCTAAACTGTCAAGGTTTTTCACTATTTTGTGTGTGATCTTTTTGGTGACCATCTCAACACTTCAATAATCACCAAAAAGCAAGAAAAAAGTCGCGCAACCATACGGTTGCGCACTGGATTTTGTGCGCCACCTAAACGTCTGTGGCTGCGTTCAACTCTTCCTTCAAGGCCGCCTCCACCTCGCTAGCACTAGTCGCCGCCTCCGTAGTCACAGGCGCCTCGAGCTTCGCCTTGCGACGAGCCTTGTGGTAAGCAAGGCCGGTCCCGGCCGGAATCAACCGCCCGACAATAACGTTTTCCTTTAAACCACGCAGATCATCAGCCTTACCGTTGACCGCTGCTTCAGTAAGAACGCGCGTGGTCTCCTGGAACGATGCCGCAGAAATGAATGATTCAGTCGCCAAAGATGCCTTGGTGATACCGAGCAAAATAGGTACTTGCCCGGCGGGAATCTTATTTTGCGCAATAACTTTATCATTCTCTTCCAGGATGCGACCGCGATCCAACTGTTCACCCTTAAGAAAACGCGAATCGCCACTGCTCGTGATTTCAGACTTGCGCAGCATCTGGCGCACGATAACCTCGATGTGTTTATCGTTGATCTTAACACCCTGGAGGCGATAAACCTCTTGTACCTCGTTGGTAATATAGTTGGCCAACGCTGTCACGCCCAACAAGCGAAGAATATCGTGCGGATTAGGCGGTCCATCAGCAATGGTCTCGCCTTTTTCAACATGCTCGCCTTCGAACACGTTGATCTGACGCCATTTCGGTATCAGTTCTTCATAATGCTCGCCATCTGGCCCAGTGATAACCAAACGCTGTTTACCCTTGGTTTCCTTACCAAAGCTGACCGTACCGGTGATTTCAGCAAGAATGGACGGATCCTTCGGCTTACGTGCTTCAAACAGATCGGCAACTCGCGGTAGACCACCGGTAATGTCACGGGTTTTCGATGACTCTTGCGGCAATCGCGCAATCACGTCACCAACCCCGATCTTGGCGCCGTCCTTCATATTAACAATGGCGCCAGGTGGCAACGGATATTGTGCGGCGATATCCGTACCCGGGATACACAGCTCCTCGCCGTCCTCATCCAGTAATTTAACTATAGGAAGTACATCTTTGGTTGTCGCACCACTACGTGCCTTCGGGTCAAGTGCGACGATACTTGACAGGCCTGTCACCTCATCAAGTTGGGTCTGCACTGTCACATCTTCAATAAAGTCAATAAACCTAGCCTGGCCTGTCACTTCGGAGATCACCGGATGGGTATGCGGATCCCAGGTAGCAACGACTTGTCCCGCTTCAACATTGTCACCATCGCTTACGCTGAGTACCGCGCCATAAGGAATCTTGTAACGCTCCCGCTCGCGGCCGGCGCTATCTACCAAGGTCAACTCGCCGGAACGCGATATAGCCACGTTATTACCACTGGCGTGCTTAACCAACTTAATGTTGTGTAAACGCAAGGTTCCGCTAGACTTGACTTCAACACTGTCAGCCGCAGCAGAACGCGACGCTGCACCACCTATATGGAAGGTACGCATCGTCAACTGGGTGCCAGGCTCGCCAATACTCTGAGCAGCAATAACGCCCACGGCCTCACCTTGATTAACTCTATGCCCCCGCGCCAGATCGCGCCCGTAACACGCAGCACAGACGCCATGACGCGACTCACAGGTAATAGGTGAACGCACCCAGAGCTGATCAATGCCCATCTCTTCAAGACGTTCCACCCATTGCTCATCTAGCAACACACCGGCTTCAACAGCGAGTTTATCGCTGCCAGGGAGCATCACATCCTGCGCCACGACCCGGCCCAATACGCGCTCGTGCAAGGGTTCGACTACATCACCGCCTTCAATCAAGGACTGCATCAACAAGCCTTCAGCAGTTCCGCAATCTACACCAGTCACCACCAGATCCTGGGCAACATCGACGAGGCGACGGGTAAGATAACCTGAGTTGGCCGTCTTGAGCGCGGTATCAGCCAGGCCTTTACGTGCACCATGGGTGGAAATAAAGTACTGAAGCACGTTCAGCCCTTCTTTAAAGTTGGCTGTAATCGGTGTTTCAATAATGGATCCATCCGGCTTGGCCATCAGGCCACGCATGCCGGCCAGCTGTCGGATCTGTGCCTGACTACCACGTGCCCCGGAGTCTGCCATCATAAAGATAGAGTTAAATGAAGGCTGCTTAACAGTCTTGCCCTCGGCATCCACCACTTCTTCACTATCGAGCTGACGCATCATAGCGTTGGCAATCTCGTCATTAGTGTGCGACCAGATATCTACGACTTTATTATAACGCTCACCATTGGTCACCAGACCAGAAACGTATTGACTCTCGATCTCTTTAACCGCGCTCTCCGCTTTTGCAAGTATGGGCGCCTTTTCATCGGGAATGATCATGTCATCAATGCCGATGGAAATGCCGGCGCGAGTGGACTGTTTAAAACCCATATACATCAAACGATCAGCAAAGACGACGCAATCTTTCAAACCGAGACGACGATACGCAACATTAACCAACGCAGAAATAGAACGCTTGCTCATGTCTCGATTAATGACTTCAAATGGTAATCCTTCTGGCACTATCTCGAACAACATCGCGCGTCCAACAGTCGTATCGACACGACGTGTCCGTGCGATGCGCTCACCATCTTCCATCTGCTCAACTTCGTCAATACGCACCTTAATTCGTGCATGTAACTCCACCACACCGGCATGATACGCGCGCTGCACTTCGGCAATATTCGAAAAAACACGGCCTTCACCTTTTGCATTTACGCGCTCACGGGTCATGTAGTAAAGGCCCAGCACAACGTCCTGAGTAGGCACGATAATGGGCTCACCGTTCGCCGGTGACAACACGTTGTTGGTTGCCATCATCAGCGCCCGCGCTTCCAACTGCGCCTCTAATGACAATGGCACGTGAACGGCCATCTGATCACCATCGAAATCAGCATTGAATGCGGTACATACCAGAGGATGCAGCTGAATGGCCTTGCCTTCGATAAGAACCGGCTCAAAAGCCTGAATACCCAATCTATGAAGAGTCGGCGCGCGGTTCAACATCACCGGGTGCTCACGAATCACGTCTTCGAGAATATCCCAAACTTCCGCTCCTTCACGCTCAACCAATTTTTTGGCGGCCTTGATCGTCGTCGCCAAACCGCGGCGCTCTAACTTGGAAAAGATAAACGGTTTAAACAGTTCCAAGGCCATTTTTTTTGGCAAACCACACTGGTGTAATTTCAGTGTCGGACCCACCACGATAACAGAACGGCCAGAGTAATCGACTCGCTTACCCAGCAAGTTCTGACGAAAACGCCCCTGCTTGCCTTTGATCATGTCAGCCAGAGACTTAAGCGGACGTTTATTTGAACCGGTAATCGCACGACCGCGGCGACCGTTATCCAACAAGGCGTCCACCGACTCTTGCAACATACGTTTTTCGTTGCGCACAATAATGTCAGGCGCGTTCAGGTCCAGTAAACGGCGCAAACGATTATTACGGTTAATCACGCGGCGATAGAGGTCATTCAAATCGGAAGTAGCGAAACGCCCCCCATCCAATGGCACCAATGGTCGCAGCTCAGGCGGCAATACGGGCAACACCTTAAGAATCATCCACTCAGGTCTATTGTCAGACAAGATAAAGGCCTCAAGCAACTTTAAACGCTTGGTAAGCTTTTTGATCTTCGTTTCCGAATTGGTGTTAGCCATATCATCGCGAATCTTCTCGATCTCTGCGGGCAAATCAATCTTCTTGATCAAGTCATGAATCGCTTCAGCACCCATACGTGCATCAAACTCATCACCGTATTCTTCTATGGCATCAAGATAGGCATCTTCCGACAAAAGCTGGCCCGGCTCCAGTTGGGTGACGCCTGGGTCGATAACCACATAGCCTTCGAAATACAATACGCGTTCGATATCACGCAAGGTCATATCAAGCAATAGACCTAAGCGCGACGGCAAGGATTTAAGGAACCAGATATGCGCAACAGGACTGGCAAGATCGATATGTGCCATGCGCTCGCGACGCACTTTCGTCAGAGTGACCTCAACACCACACTTTTCGCAAATTACACCGCGATGCTTGAGACGCTTGTATTTCCCGCACAAGCATTCGTAGTCTTTTATCGGACCAAAAATCTTGGCGCAAAAGAGTCCGTCACGCTCCGGTTTGAACGTACGGTAGTTGATAGTCTCAGGTTTTTTGACTTCACCAAAAGACCATGAACGGATTTTTTCCGGAGACGCCAAACCAATGCGAATAAAATCAAATTCTTCGAGATTATCGCCACCACGTTTCCAAAGATTGACTATGTCTTTCAAGATCGTGTCTCCTGCTGCGCGCCAGATAAAAGATAACTATTTTTAGATGCCATTGTCATAACCATTACTCAAGATCAATATCAAGGCCAAGCGAACGGATTTCCTTCACCAGCACATTGAAAGACTCAGGCATGCCCGCTTCGATCTTATGATTGCCATCGACAATGTTTTTGTACATCTTGGTACGACCGTCGACGTCATCTGATTTAACCGTCAGCATTTCCTGCAAGGTGTAGGCGGCACCGTAGGCTTCTAGCGCCCAGACCTCCATCTCACCAAAGCGCTGACCACCAAACTGCGCTTTACCACCCAATGGCTGCTGGGTGACAAGACTGTATGGACCCGTCGAGCGCGCATGCATCTTGTCATCAACCAAATGGTTGAGCTTGAGCATGTACATATAGCCAACGGTAACCGGTCGGTCGAGCTTCTCACCAGTACGGCCGTCAAACAAGATGGCCTGGCCAGACGCAGGCAGACCTGCCAACTCCAGCATTTCACGCACGTCTTGCTCACTGGCACCATCAAATACAGGGGTAGCCATGGGCACGCCGGCACGCAAATTCATCGCCAGATCCATGATCTCCTTATCAGTGAATTTATCAAGCTCATGCTTGCGTTCGTCACGATCGTAAATCTTGGCGAGAAATTGGCGCGTCTCGGCAACGCTCGCTTGAGCTTCCAGCATGCGGCCAATTTTATGGCCCAGGCCTTTCGCCGCCCAACCCAGATGTGTCTCCAGCACCTGACCAACATTCATGCGCGACGGTACACCAAGCGGGTTCAAACAAACGTCCACTGGCTCACCATCTTCTGTATGCGGCATATCTTCTACTGGCACGATCATCGAGATAACACCCTTGTTACCATGACGCCCGGCCATCTTATCGCCGGGCTGGATGCGGCGCTTCACAGCAAGGTAAACCTTAACCATTTTCAGCACACCAGGGGCCAAGTCATCACCTGCCATGAGCTTGCCACGCTTCTCTTCAAACTTGTCATCAAGCGCTTTTCGCTGATCTTTCAGTTGCTGGCTAAGCTGCTCAAGCTGGGTATTGACTTTGTCATTTTTAAGACGGACATCAAACCATTTGTCACGTGCCAACTCTGCAAGATAGGCTGCCGTGATCTTAGCACCGGCTTTAAGACGGTTAGGTCCTCCCTCAGCGACCTTGTCCAGCAATAGTTTCTCAACACGCGCATAGGTATCATCTTCAACGATACGGTATTGATCCTGCAAATCCTTGCGAATGCTGTCGAGTTGTTCTTCCTCAATCTGCAAGGCGCGCTTATCTTTGTCGACGCCGTCACGGGTAAAGACCTGAACATCGATAACAGTACCATTCATACCTGAAGGCACGCGTAAAGATGTGTCTTTCACATCAGAGGCTTTTTCACCAAAGATGGCACGCAACAGCTTTTCTTCCGGGGTCAGCGGCGTTTCGCTCTTAGGTGTCACCTTACCAACAAGAATATCGCCAGGCTGCACTTCGGCACCGATATAGACAACACCCGACTCATCAAGTTTGGCCAGTGCGGCTTCGCCTACATTAGGAATATCCGGGGTGATTTCCTCAGGCCCTAGTTTAGTATCACGCGAAACGCAGGTGAGCTCTTCAATATGGATCGTGGTAAAGCGGTCTTCCTGTACCACACGCTCAGAGATAAGGATGGAATCCTCAAAGTTATAACCGTTCCAAGGCATAAACGCGATTAACATATTCTGACCTAGCGCCAACTCACCTAGATCCGCAGATGAACCATCTGCCAGCACGTCTCCACGTGCGATCTCATCACCAATACGAACCAAAGGACGCTGATTAATGCAGGTATTCTGATTGGAACGGGTATATTTGGTCAGATTATAGATATCAACACCTGGCTCACCAGCGCGCGCCTCTTCATCATTGACACGCACAACAATGCGGCTGGCATCGACCGAGTCAACAATACCACCGCGCACGGCCACAACCGATGTTCCGGAATCGATAGCCACTGTACGCTCCATCCCGGTACCCACCAAAGGTTTTTCTGAACGCAAGGTTGGAACAGCCTGGCGCTGCATATTTGATCCCATCAAGGCACGGTTTGCATCGTCGTGCTCAAGAAATGGCACCAGCGATGCAGCCACCGATACGATTTGCCTGGGAGAGACGTCGATATATTGGATGCGATCCACTGGCGACAACGAAAATTCATTCTCATAACGGCAAGAAACCAGCTCATCGGTAAATTGGCCGTTTTCGTCCAGCGAGGCATTAGCCTGGGCGATCACATAATGCCCTTCTTCAATCGCTGAAAGATAATCGATCTTATCCGTCGCCACACCATTTTCTACGCGGCGATAAGGCGTTTCCAAAAATCCATATTTATTGGTCCGCGCATAGACAGCCAAAGAATTGATCAGACCAATATTCGGGCCTTCAGGTGTTTCAATCGGGCACACTCGGCCGTAATGCGTGGGATGCACATCACGCACCTCAAAACCGGCGCGCTCACGCGTCAAACCACCTGGCCCGAGCGCGGAAACACGGCGCTTGTGGGTGATCTCTGACAGTGGATTGTTTTGATCCATAAACTGAGACAACTGACTGGATCCGTAAAACTCTTTGATGGCAGCAGACACCGGCTTGGCATTAATCAAGTCTTGCGGCATCAAACCTTCTGACTCAGCCAAGGTTAAACGTTCGCGCACCGCACGTTCAACACGAACTAAACCAATACGGAACTGATTTTCCACCATTTCGCCAACACGGCGCACGCGGCGATTACCCAAGTGGTCAATATCATCCACCGTGCCTTTACCGTTTTTAATATCGATCAACACGGTAAGCACAGCGATGATATCTTCTTTCGACAAGACGCCAGGACCTTCGCTGTCTTCACGACCTACGCGACTGTTGAACTTCATGCGGCCTACGGCCGAGAGATCATAGCGCTCATGATTAAAGAATAGATTGTTGAACAAACCCTGCGCCGCTTCTTTAGTCGGCGGCTCACCAGGGCGCATCATGCGATAAATCTCTACCTGGGCCTCAAGAGCACTACGCGTGGTATCAATGGCAAGCGTGTCAGAAATGTACGGTCCGCGATCCAAGTCATTGGTGAACAACGTCTCCAGCGTTTTTACGCCTGCCTCGATAATGGCAGCCAATGACTCGCTGGTCAGCTCATCATTCGCGTTAGCAATGACTTCACCGGTTTCAGTGTCAATCAAATCACGGGCGATACGCTTACCAATGAGATACTCTTCTGGAACCACTAGGGTTTTCAACCCAGCCTTATCCATTTCGCGGACATGACGCGCGGTGATGCGACGACCCGCCTCAACAATCACTTTACCTTTTTTATCTGTTAAATCGAATTCCAGCGTCTCACCACGCAGGCGATCACTAATCAATTCAAGTTCAATACCCTTTTTGGTAAAGGAAAAGGTATTGGTATCATAGAAAATATCGAGAATTTCCTCGCTGCTATAACCCAAAGCACGCAGTAAAATAGTAACAGGCAATTTACGGCGACGATCGATACGAGCGAATACGGCGTCATTCGGATCAAATTCAAAATCAAGCCATGAACCACGGTAAGGAATCACGCGCGCAGAAAACAGCAATTTACCGGATGAATGCGTCTTACCCTTATCGTGCTCAAAAAAGACGCCCGGCGAACGGTGCAACTGCGACACCACGACACGCTCGGTACCATTGATCACGAAGGTGCCATTTTCAGTCATGAGCGGCAATTCGCCCATATAGACTTCCTGCTCTTTGATATCTTTTACTACCGGCGTATCACCCGACGCTTCCTTATCATAGATCACCAAACGCAGTGTTACACGCAATGGAGCAGCATAGGTCATGCCGCGCATCTGGCATTCTTTTACGTCAAATGGTGGCTTACCCAATACATAGCTGACGTATTCGAGCGCGGCGCTGCCAGAGTAACTGCTGATAGGAAACACTGAAGCAAAAGCGGCATGCAGGCCCTGCTCTTTGCGCTTGGATTTAGGCACATCCGTTTGCAAAAACTCGCGATAAGAAGCAACCTGCGTTTCCAAGAGGTAAGGAGTTGCCAAAATTTCTGGTCGTCTACCAAAATTTTTGCGGATACGCTTTTTCTCAGTAAATGAGTAGGCCATGGGTGTCCCTCAGCAATTTAAAATACTGTCTGTTTTTAAACAGACAAAACAACAAGACGCAACTACGGGTCAGCGCGTATAGCGCTGACCCGTAGGCGTCACTCAAACCAGGCGTTACTATCAACGCTTATTTGAGTTCTACTGAAGCACCAGCTTCCTCAAGCTGTTTCTTAACATCTTCAGCATCCTCTTTTGAAACACCTTCTTTAATAGTAGAAGGCACACCTTCAACCATTTCTTTCGCTTCCTTCAAACCAAGGCCGGTAATACTACGAACAGCCTTAATGACAGACACTTTGCCACTACCAAAGCTGGTCATAACAACGTCAAACTCGGTTTGCTCAGAAGCAGCGCTGGCACCGTCACCCGCTGCCGCAGGTGCAGCCGCAACTGCAGCAGCAGCAGAAACACCAAATTTTTCTTCCATTTCAGAGATCAGATCAACAATCTCCATTACAGTCATATTTGAAATTGCTTCCAAAATATCTTCTTTACTGACAGCCATTGGATTTAGCTCCTAAAATAAATAGTTTAGTTTTGCCTAACAAACAACAGACAACTAAGATTTTGAATCGCGCACAGCCGCCACAGTGCGAACAAACTTCGCCACAGGCTCATTAGCCGTACGAACAAGCTTCTCGATCGGTGCTTTCATCACTGCCATCAACAATGCAATCGCCTCATCACGAGACGGCATGCTTGCCAATGCCTTGATATCTTCTGGCTGCAATAATTTACCAGCCAAAGCAACGACCTTAACCTTAAGATTGCCATGCTCTTTTGAGAAATCATTAATGAGCTTAGCCCCTGAAGATGCTTCCTCTAGAGAAAAAGCAAGTAACAGCGGCCCCACCAATGATTCCGTCATACAGGCATAATCGGTTTCTTCCAGCGCTCGTCGCGCCAACGTGTTTTTGACAACACGCAGCTTGACGCCAGTGGCACGTGCCTGCGCACGCAGCTGAGTCATTTCGTCGACCGTAAGGCCTCGATACTCGGCAGCGATCGCCGACTGTGCGCTCGACGCCACGTCACTCACTTCAGCGACGATAGCTTTCTTGTCTTCCAGCGTTAACAACGGTTCACCTCCTACACCTAAGTGATCAGCACACAGTACTTTTCACTTCACAACGCGAGTCGAAACTCGCCCCTTACGGCGGCCGTCAGCAGGTTAATCCTGTCCGGGGCATCGCACCGTCTGCGCAGGCCAAGTGCATTGCACCCAATTAAACCCTGCGCGGAAAAATCCGTTCAAGGCACCTGCGGTCTTGGACGGGTACCGGCCATACAACACCGGTAGCCCACCAAATCAAATCATATCCTAGTCAACAAAAGACTTTAAACAAGCCTTTATAACCATAGTTTTAAACAATATTGCTCGCCAACAAAGAGAAAATAAAAACCATAAAAAGCCGAAGCTTATCAGCAACAAATCAGTTATTCGGGCTGATTTATTACTGCAATATTTATCAACACTGTTGTCGGTTAAAGCCCTTCGCCAATCAAATTGAAAGTGTCGAAGTGTCGATTGTGAGCCCTGGCCCCATCGTCGAAGATACAGTCACTTTCTTCATATAGACGCCCTTGGCAACAGCAGGTTTGGCTTTCACCAAGTCAGCAATCAAGGCATCCAGATTAGTCTTGAGCGAATCGACATCGAAGCTGACACGACCAATGGTCGAATGAATAATGCCGGCCTTGTCAGCGCGATAACGCACCTGACCTGCCTTGGCATTTCTCACCGCGCCAGCGACATCAGGACTCACCGTGCCCACCTTTGGATTCGGCATCAATCCACGCGGACCTAAAATTTGACCCAACTGTCCGACAATACGCATGGCATCGGGGGATGCGATGACGACATCAAAATCAAAATCGCCTTTTTTCACTTGCTCAGCAAGATCCTCAAAACCGACAACATCCGCGCCGGCCTCTTTTGCTGCGTCGGCGTTAGCACCCTGTGCAAACACAGCGACCTTCACTTGCTTACCCGTGCCCTTGGGCAAAACGGTAGCACCGCGAACGACCTGGTCAGATTTGCGCGGATCAATGCCAAGATTAACACTAACATCCACCGACTCGTCGAACTTTACTTTTGACAATTCTTTAATCGTTTGCAGCGCTTCTTCAACAGCGTAGCGCTTGTTAACATCGATCTTTTCACGAATGGCTTTTGCACGCTTCGTTAACTTAGCCATGATTAAACGCCCTCCGTCGTAATACCCATGCTACGCGCACTACCGGCGATGGTACGCACCGCAGCATCTAGATCAGCAGCGGTGAGATCTGGCTCTTTGGCCTTGGCAATTTCTTCTAACTGCGCACGCGTCACCGAGCCCACTTTATCGGTATGTGGGGTTTTACTGCCCGAAGTAATACCGGCCGCTTTCTTCAACAAAATCGAAGCAGGAGGTGTCTTGGTGATATAGGTAAAACTGCGATCACTGTAAACAGTAATGACGACAGGAATCGGCAAGCCCGGCTCCATATTCTGCGTCTGGGCGTTAAACGCCTTACAGAATTCCATAATATTGACGCCGTGCTGGCCCAATGCCGGACCAACGGGTGGACTGGGATTAGCCTGTCCGGCTTTGACCTGCAATTTAATGTAGGCCTCGATCTTCTTTGCCATGCTTTATTTCCTCTCTGAGTGGGTACAAACGCCTTTCGGCTCCCCGTGACGAAGACAAACTTCGACTCTTATCCTTTTTCAACCTGATCGAAATCAAGTTCAACAGGGGTTGAACGACCAAAGATCAACACTGCTGTACGCAGCTTGCTCTTTTCATAGTTCACTTCTTCTACAACTCCATTAAAGTCAGCAAATGGCCCGTCAATAACACGCACCACCTCGCCCACTTCAAACAACACCTTAGGCCTTGGCCGCTCGACACCTTCTTGCACGCGCTGCAAAATATTATCTGCTTCTTTATCGGTAATCGGCGTTGGTTTGTCGCTGGTGCCGCCAATAAATCCCATCACACGCGGTACATCCTTGACCAGATGCCAACTGTCATCGTTCATTTCCATCTGCACCAGAACATAACCCGGAAAGAATTTACGGTCGCTCTTGCGCTTTTGACCAGCACGCATTTCAACAACTTCTTCAGTCGGCACGAGGATTTCACCAAAGCTGTCTTCCATCCCGGCATGAGCGATACGATCCTTTAACGAACGCACCACCTGCTGCTCAAAGCCGGAATAGGCATGCACCACATACCAACGTTTTGCCACGCTTTATTCTCCAGAAACAATCAACGAATTGATTGCCCACAATAAAAACGAATCAATCAAAAACAGCCCGATCGCCACCACAATCACCATGGCCAAGACAATCAAAGTCGTCTGCACGGTTTCCTTGCGCGTCGGCCACACCACCTTGCGCACTTCTGTGCGGGCATCCCCGAGAAAACCCAGTACTGTACGCCCAGGCGCTGTTTGGACAGCAACCAGCGTCGCTACAACCAACGCCGCCAGCAAACCCATCACACGAAACAGTGTCGACTGATCGGCATAAACATAAAAACCGGCCACAGCAGCCAGCACGATTAAAATCGCTAGCGCCAGTTTCACTTTATCTGCCATGGACAAACACTCTTCCGAATTTAGTACGGGTCTTGCGTAGGCGTAAGTGGCAGGCCAGGAGGGACTCGAACCCCCAACTTTCGGTTTTGGAGACCGACGCTCTACCAATTGAACTACTGGCCTATTGCCTAACGCAACCCCAAAACTTTACAAAGCCACTCGACTACGATACAACCGACTACTCAATAACCTTAGTGACGACGCCGGCGCCGACGGTACGGCCACCTTCACGAATCGCAAAACGCAAACCCTCTTCCATCGCTATCGGAGCAATCAAGGCAACATCCACTTTGATGTTATCTCCTGGCATCACCATCTCAACTCCTTCC
>WGFU01000040.1 GCA_015492075.1 Gammaproteobacteria bacterium | reverse complement strand
TGAACCGCCCCGGGTTTTGAGGAGGCTGTTTGGTTTAAGTCATGCTGCTACAGCAGCCTGACCGTTGTGTTGCCTGTAGTAGTTTGCCTCAGCTTCTGCCGGAGGTATATAACCCAAGGGCCCCATCAATCGCTGGTGGTTAAACCAGGCGACCCATTCAAGGGTTGCCAGCTCGACCGATTCCCTGGTCTTCCACGGGCCGCGACGATGGATCAGTTCAGCCTTGTACAGTCCGTTGATGGTCTCGGCCAGTGCGTTATCGTAGCTATCACCCTTGCTACCCACCGAGGGTTCGATCCCGGCCTCGGCCAGTCGTTCGCTGTACCGGATCGAGACATACTGTGAACCCCGGTCACTGTGATGGATCAGCGCATCCGGATCGGGCTGACGGGCATACAGGGCCTGTTCCAGCGCATCGAGCACGAAGTCCGTGGTCATGGTAGTGCTGACACGCCAGCCGACGATGCGCCGGGCGAATACGTCAATGACAAAGGCGATATACAGCCAACCCTGCCAGGTGGACACGTAGGTGAAATCCGACACCCACAGCTGGTTGGGACGCTCCGCGTTGAACTGCCGATTCACCCGATCCAGCGGACAGGGTGCCTTCGTATCCGGTATCGTGGTACGCACCTTCTTGCCACGGCGTGCGCCCTGCAAGCCCAGACGACGCATGAGCCGTTCCACCGTGCAGCGTGCGACCCGGATGTCTTCCCGGTTCATCTGTTTCCAGACCTTGTCAACACCGTATACCTGCAGGTTGGCTTCCCAGACCCGTTTGATGTGCGGCATCAGCTGCTCATCGCGCTTGGCTCGGTTGCTGCGCAACTCCGGATTGCGTTGCCGGGCTGCATGGCGCCGGTACGCCGACGGGGCGACCTGCAAGACCTTGCAGATCGGCTCGACCCCGTACGTGTCCCGGTGCTCGTCGATATAGGCGTTTAAGACTTCAGTTTGCGGTCGAGCTCCGCCTGGGCGAAAAAAGCGCTGGCGGTCTTGAGGATATCGTTGGCGCGCCGCAGCTCTTTGTTCTCGCGCTCCAGCTCCTTGATGCGCTGTGCCTCGGTCGTGGTCATACCCGGCCGGGTTCCAGCATCAATCTCCGTACGCTTGACCCACGTGAGCAAGGTCTGTGGTACGCAACCAATCTTCGGCGCTATCGACTCAACCGCTGCCCACAACGACGGATACTCCCCGCGATGCTCCTGAACCATCTGCACCGCACGCTCACGGACTTCCAGTGAAAACTTGTTTGACTTGTTCATGGCTCCATTCTCTCAAAGGTTGGAGCCTCCTCAAAACCCGGGGCGGTTCAGACCGCCATATTTGGGTTCGACATGGATCAGTAAGGGCTGGCTGCAGACTAAGTTGAGAGAATCACAGTGTAAAAGTGGTTTTTGGTAAAACGTCTTTTTACTGTAGTGCATCTTGGTATTGAGATCATTTATAATTCAATTTTTATGCGTGTAAGGGCCGATCATGATAGATGACATTACGCCACAAGAACTCAAGGATCTACTAGAGAAAGACCTGCCACCAAAAGTGATAGACGTTCGTCAAGAATGGGAATATGAAAAGTGCCATATAGAAGGTTCCATACTTATACCCATGGATGAAATCGAAGACCATATCGATCAGTTTGACCCTGACGAAGGTATCGTACTCGTTTGTCATCATGGTATGCGCAGTGCCCAGGTTGCCCAGTACCTTGTCCAAAGCGGCTTTACTAATATTATCAATCTTGCTGGCGGCCTCGATGCCTGGGCACGAGAAATTGACCCCGCTATGGAGCAGTATTAATTAGCGGCAGCGCTAACGTCGCTGCATAGTTAACCTGAGCCCCTCAGCGCTTGGGGGGCTATGCCTGTCGTCACGCTAGATGACGAAATCATCCCGTCAACGAGGTCAAACGTGCCGATGGTTCCCTGGTCGCCAGCTCCACGGCCGTCAACCGCGGCTTCATTGGCTAGCAGTACTTAGAAGAATTCGGTCTCATGTACATGAGCGGCCGCATCTATGATCCCGGGGCTAGGCAGTTTTCTCTCGGCCGCCGCCAATATAAAAGCTCCATTTAAAGCGTAAACCTCAATCGCTATGTCTAAGTTATACCGATCTGAGCGGGTTTTCTTCAAGAAACCGTTTAAAGGTATGAAAAATGCCTTTGGAGGAACCGCACAAGGTCATGCGCAGCGCCATTCGAGCATTAAAAAACTGTGCATTGCCTGGAAAACTCGGGGCAATTCATAATTCTGTTCTGGGTGGATAAGCAAAAGGATATTATTTTTAGAGCGAAAATTACATTTTCCTTCGGCTGCTGGCAATCAGAATAGTTAGTTCCTATATTATTCCGCTAAAGTGAGACTTGCGCTGGCCGATACCAAACATAGCTACGGAATTTAGCATGAAGGATTATGGAAGATACATCGCACATTATATTAGATAGTGAGCTCGGGATAGCTGATGCCGAGCACGTATACGAACTTCTCCAGAGCACCTACGGAAGTACCAGTTCCATCACCATAGATGCGACACGAACCGAACGTATAGATACTGCTATAGCACAATTGTTATATGCGTATATGCGTTCAGCTCAGTCAAATAGTATGACAGTCGATTGGAAGCTTTCGCGCGCCGTCGGCAGCGCGATGGAGAAACTCGGGTTAGTGACGCAGTCCCCTCCCTTCGTTGCACCCTCTCAGGCAAGTAATAGCTAGCTATGGAAACAATTCTAAGGCAAATATGTACGGATTGGAGATATTTTAATGGCAGATATATTGGCAGTAGATGACTCGGCGTCCATGCGGCAGATGGTTGCGTTTAC
This sequence comes from Gammaproteobacteria bacterium, assembly GCA_015492075.1. Taxonomy (GTDB): domain Bacteria; phylum Pseudomonadota; class Gammaproteobacteria. Next base: position 53,513 of record WGFU01000040.1, on the reverse strand, counting down.
CCTTAAAGGGGCCGGATACCAAGTGACTGAGGCAAAAGATGGTAAAGAGGCATTAGGAATAGCGAAGTCAAAAAAATTTTCGCTAGTTATCACTGATGTCAATATGCCGAATATGGACGGTATTACTCTGACTAAAGAGTTACGAGCGTTACCCACCTATAAATTTATTCCTATTTTGACGCTAACGACCGAATCTACAGCGGAAAAGAAACAAGCCGGAAAAGCTGCTGGCGCTACTGGCTGGATTGTTAAGCCTTTTAACCCTGATCAGCTATTGGCAACGGTCAAAAAAGTGCTGGGGTAGAAGATGTCCATCGATTTAAAGCAGTTCCATCAAACCTTTTTTGACGAGAGTTTTGAGGGGCTTGATATTATGGAAGCGAACCTGCTAGATCTCGAAGCTGGTTCGACTGACAAGGATATTATAAATACTATATTCCGTGCTGCGCACTCGATCAAAGGCGGTAGCGGAACTTTTGGTTTCAGTGAAGTTGCAGCCTTTACACATTTACTCGAAACCTTGCTCGACGAGATGCGAGATAATAAACGCAAGGTTGATCAAGAGAGTATTGATTGCTTACTCCAATCAGTCGATTGTGTCCGTTCTATGTTGAACGCGACAAGAGATGGTGGTGATATCCATGACCAGGTTGTTACTGAGAATGAAAATAGATTGATTGCCATACTGGGGAAAAATAATTCCAATTCTACAGTTGATCCGGAGCAAGAAACTGTAGAGTTGACCCAGGTCAATACATCAATCAGCACGGGCTGGGATATACGGTTTAAACCTCTTGCGAGTATGCTGAGAACCGGTAACGACCCGCTGCCTATGTTTAGCGTCTTATCTGAACTTGGCGAACTTTCGGTTACAGTTGATTCCTCAGGCCTCCCGAATTTCGACGATCTACATCCTGAAAATTGTTATTTGAGCTGGAGCTTAAGGCTCATCGGTGATGTGGCCAAAGAGCAGATATACGAAGTGTTTGAATGGGTAGAAGACGAATGTGATCTTGACATCGTCCCAATTGAAAGCGGATCAGAAAAAGATGGTACGAAAGTGCCGGATGCGCTTGTTTCGAGTGCGGGTGAGGATTGCACTAAGGATGGTGCTGGTGCTCAAAGTATAAAGAAAACCGATGTCGGCCAAGTAAAAAAAACCGCGACTAGCGAAGTCACGTCGATTCGTGTTGGCATCGACAAAGTCGATGATATTATCAATCTTGTCGGCGAGTTAGTTATCACGCAGTCAATGCTTGGTCAAATAGGGTCGGAGATTGATGATGATAGGGAATGTGACAATCGTCGCACTGAAAGGTTACGTGAAGGGCTTGCTCAGCTGGAACGCAATACACGAGAATTGCAAGAGAGTGTGATGCGTGTACGCATGCTTCCAATCAGTTTTATCTTCAGCCGTTTTCCACGCATGGTTCATGATCTGGCTAAAAAAATGGGTAAAGATATCAAGTTAGTAATTACAGGAGAGCAAACGGAACTTGATAAAACGATTATGGAAAAAATCGGTGACCCTTTGGTTCATCTGGTCCGCAACTCCATTGATCATGGTATCGAAAAACCGGATGAACGTATCGCTGCAGGCAAACCGGGGACGGGAACCGTGTATCTTGATGCCAGTCATCAGGGCGGTAATATCGTTGTAGAGATTCGCGACGACGGTAAGGGTTTGGATTGCGACAGGATATTGAGTAAGGCAATAGAGCGTGGCTTGGTCAATGAAGATGAATCGATTTCTGAAGAGAAGATCTACGATCTGATATTTCAACCCGGATTTTCTACCGCCGAAGCGCTTAGTGATGTGTCCGGACGAGGCGTTGGCATGGATGTCGTGCGGCGTAATATCCGTGATTTAGGCGGCAATGTAGAGATCAAGTCAGAACAAGGAAAAGGCACTCGCATGCTGATTCGTTTGCCTCTTACATTGGCAATACTAGATGGCCAATTAGTGAGTGTTGGCGAAGAAACCTATATTGTTCCTTTAACCTCGATCATCGAATCGTTGCAAATCAAGATTGCACAGGTTAATACCATTGCCGGTCAGGCGCAGGTTTATTTATTGCGTGAAGACTATATCCCCATCATTCATCTCAGTGATATTTTTAGTATACCAAAAGAAAAACTGTCAATTGATGGAGGTCTTATGGTGGTCGTTGAAGGTGAAGGTCAAAAAGCCGGACTGATCGTAGATGATCTGCTTGCCCAACAACAGGTTGTAATCAAAAGTCTGGAAACAAACTATAAGCCTGTTAATGGTCTATCTGGTGCCACGATACTCGGCGACGGTACCGTTGCGCTTATTCTTGATATTGCAGGACTGATTCGATGTGCCAAGTTAATGGACACAAGCCTGCTCCGATCACAGAGAATTGCTGATCATGCTGGGGAGGCGCAACAGGGTTCCGGGCAGGAAATCATTATAGCCAATATGAATAAGGAGATACCGGATGAGCACGACACAATCCATTGAGGCAGCACCTGAGATAATAGGTATGGATACTAGTGCGGATAGTAGCCAGTATCTTACGTTCATTTTGTCGGACGAGGAATACGGTGTTGATATATTGCGAGTTCAAGAAATAAAAGGGTGGGATACCGTTACACTTATTCCTAATACCCCGGGATACATAAAGGGAGTAATTAATCTGCGCGGCACAATTGTTCCTATTATTGATTTACGTCTGAGATTTAATCTTGACAGTGTAAACTACAGTCCTTTGACGGTAGTTATCGTTCTGAAAATTGTTAGTGAAGATGACGAAAGAGTGATGGGTATTGTGGTAGATGGTGTTTCTGATGTCTACAATGTATCAGAAGACCAAATGAAACCACCACCAGATTTTGGCAATGTTGTCAATGTTGATTATGTCAAGGGCTTGGCGACAGTGGACGAAAAAATGATTATCGTGCTCGATATTGATCATTTGCTCACCAGCAGTGTTCTGGAGTCAATAGACAAGGCTTCTTGCTAAGGTGGCAATAGCGGTGAGGTTATGAGGAATTTTAATCGTTCTAATGCAGATTGCTTACTTTTTGATACAGCGCTCAAAAAAGACAGCCAAGCTGTTCTCAATGCAGATGATGCGTGTAAGAAGCGATGCAGTCAGCCAACGGCGTTAGGAGCATGGCTCGAGAAGATATTCTCCGAGCTTGTCTGGAAAGGTGTGTGAAGCTATTAAACTAACAAATCTAGGATTATGGCATGGGGAGCAGAAATAAAAGAAATGGCACAACACGGTTGAAGGCGTGTGCTGATAGCAAGGTTGGAAAGCCTAAGTCGACTCGTTTAAAAAAACCAGTTGGCAAGAATAACCTTCTGGGTTTGAATGTCGAGTTACTCGAAGACACATTCCAGGCACTGTCGCCCCAAGCGCCTGCGCTGGTAAGCCATTTTTACAATCAGCTATTCGAGCAATACCCCGATATCGCTTCCTTATTTGCTAATACTTCACGCAAGGAGCAGGAGAAAAAACTGCTCTTGGCACTGAATTTAGTTATTAATAATTTGCGCTCACCAGATAATTTAGTTCAAGTGCTTTCAAATTTGGGAAAAAGGCATCTAGAGTACGGGGCATTACCCATTCATTATACAAAGGTGACGCGAGTTCTGCTTCAGGTGATGAAGGAGTTCGCTGGAGACTTGTGGACTCGACAGGCCGAGCAAGCCTGGAGCAGGGCATTAAGTACGGTAGCCGCAACAATGATTTCGGCTTATGACGATCAGGAGGAAGTAGCAATGGTTGCAAACAAAAAAAGTATGGAAAAAGGCGTCAAATTATCAGCAGCAGCAATCAGGGAGCAAATGGGTAAGCTACAGAGCATCGTTGATGGTGCCCAGTCTGCAATAATGACCATCGATAGAAATTTGGTTATTACTTATGCCAATGAGGCGACTGTTAATTTACTGAAAACACACGAAAGCGCATTGGCAGAGATTTATCCGGGATTCTCGGCTGACACACTGATCGGAAAATGTATCGATGATTTCCACAAGAACCCGGCACATCAGCGCCGGATTCTCGATGACCCGAATAATTTGCCCTACGATACCGATATCGATGTCGGCCCATTATGTTTTCGGCTTCATGTTACCGCAATTTATGATCTTCATGGAAACTACAGTGGTAATACTTTGGAATGGTCGGATATTACCCAGCTGCGGCAGCGCGATACCGATGTCATGCGCTTGCAAAGCACCGTAGACAACGCTATGACCGCGATCATGATGATAGATCGAGACTTGGTTATTACTTATGTTAACCAATCTACTAGAGATTTACTGGCCAGCCATGAGGAAACTCTGCGGCAAGTCTACCCGGGTTTCGATTCAAGTAAAATAATTGGTACCTGCATCGATAGCTTCCATAAAAACCCTGCTCATCAGCGGAAATTGTTGAGTAACCCAAATAATCTACCTTATACAACTGACATTAAAGTGGGCCCGTTAACATTTAATATTAACGTTAGTGCCATTATGGATGCGAAAGGTAATTACAATGGAAATTCACTTGAATGGTCTGATGTAACGGAAGTCAGGATGAAAGAAACAGAGGTTGCTCGCTTGCAGTCAGCGATTAATGGTGCGCAAGCCAATCTTATGTTGTGTGATGAAAACTTGGTGATTACATATGCCAATCCTGCGGTAATAGATATGTTGTCTAGTCGTCAGGCTGAGCTGCGCGAGATTTGGCCAAGCCTGGATACCAATAATATTGTTGGGCAATGCATTGACCAATTCCACAAGAATCCGGCCCATCAACGTGCATTACTGGCGGATAAAAATCGTTTGCCGGCAAAAGCTAATATTAATGTGGGCGACTTGAGTTTCTCCGTAAATGCCACTGCTATTTTAGGGCCACATGGAGAATATATGGGCAACATGGTTGAATGGCTCGATATCACCAGCCAGAAGGATGCGGAACGTCAAATAGAAAGCTTGATTAATAAAGCCGTCAAAGGTGATCTCGATGAGAGAATTAGCACCGATCAATATGAGGGATTCATGAAGACAATAGGTGACGGTATTAATGTGTTGGTTGACACGGTTGTTAAACCGATTAAGGATGTTACCCGAGTAATGAAATCTCTTGCCGAAGGCGATGTGACGCAATCCATGGAAGATGAGTACAGCGGTGAGTTTGCTGAATTGCGCGACGCAGTCAACGTGACAATGAAAAACCTGCTGAATATTGTCAGTCAGATACGCGAATCATCAGACAGTATTACTTCCGCTGCCGGTGAAATTGCTCAAGGTAACCAAGATCTCAGCCAACGCACAGAAGAACAGGCGGCCTCCCTGGAACAAACGGCAGCCAGCATGGAACAACTTACCAGCACGGTCAAACAAAATGCAGATAACGCGAAGCAAGCTGACCAGCTTTCAGTTGGGGCCCGTGAGCAGGCCGAGAAGGGGGGTGAAGTCGTGAGCGAGGCGATTGTCGCCATGAGTGAGATCAATGCCTCCAGCAAAAAGATTGCGGATATTATTGGTGTTATCGATGAAATCGCGTTTCAGACAAACTTGCTGGCTCTGAACGCCGCAGTAGAAGCAGCGCGTGCCGGAGAGCAAGGTCGCGGATTCGCTGTTGTGGCTTCTGAAGTGCGTAATCTCGCTCAGCGTAGTGCTGGGGCGGCGAAGGAGATAAAAACCTTAATCAAGGACAGTGTTGAAAAAGTCGAAGAAGGTTCGCGACTTGTTGACAATTCAGGCGCCACTCTGGACGAGATAGTTAATGCCGTTAAGAAGGTGGGCGATATTATTGCTGAAATTGCTGCTGCAAGCCAAGAACAGGCGGCGGGAATTGAGGAAGTCAATAAAGCCGTCACCCAGATGGATGAGACCACGCAGCAGAACGCGGCACTGGTCGAACAAGCGGCTGCTGCCAGCGAGTCCGTTAACGACCAAAGCAATGGTTTGATTGAAATGCTGGACTTCTTTGAAGTCGGTGACAAAACCGAAGTAAGAGCTCCAGTGACACGCACTGCAAGGAGAGAGCCGGTACCAACAAGGTCTTCGGCCTCAGTTGCGTCACGTTCAAACAAAAAAGCGGTTAATGATAATGATGGTGAGTGGGAGGATTTCTAAATTCATTTCAGATCATGTTTGTGCTGAACAGGGGTAAGGCGGTTGAGAATTGAGTGTGAGAGTTAAGTAACCCCTGTTATTCGTCTTTTTTAAAAAATTACTTGGAAAATAGGTGATATGCGAGCAGCCACTTCAAGCAGCGCCGAAAGAGAATTCAAGTTTACGGATAAAGATTTCCAGGTGATTCGTTCTATCGTTACTACGCGCACTGGAATTACTTTATCGGACGCCAAGCGTGACATGATATACAGTCGCTTGAGTCGCCGCCTTCGTGATCTGAAACTTAGCAGTTTCTCCGATTATCTGGCTCTTTTGGAGGAAAAAAACTCAGAGGATGAGTTTGTCAGTTTCACCAACGCTGTGACAACAAACCTCACCATGTTTTTCAGAGAAAATCATCACTTCGAGTTCCTCGCCAAAAAGGCACTGCTTCAGCTTATGGAAAGCAATCGTGATACGCGACGCATTCGCATATGGAGTTCAGCCTGCTCAACTGGAGAGGAACCTTATAGTATTGCAATGGTGGTGAGAGAAGTCATACCAGAAAAATCTGGCTGGGATATTAAGATTTTAGCGACTGATCTTGATACCAATGTGCTTGTTACTGCTTCTAAGGGCATATACACAAAAAAACGCATTGAAAATCTTAGTGTTGCGAGAAAAAAACGTTTTTTTCAAACAGGTAAAGGCGAAAACGAGGATAAAGTACAGGTCAAGCGCAGCATACATGAGTTAATTACATTTAAACAATTAAACTTATTGGATGAGTGGCCAATGCGCGGCCCGATGGACATCATATTTTGTCGCAACGTAGTGATTTACTTTGATCTTGAAACCAAGAAAACGCTTATGGAGAAGTTTTCTAGAATCATCAATCCTGACGGGTATTTGCTCATGGGCCATTCTGAAAGTTTGTACCGCGTTAGTAATCGTTTCGATTTATTGGGTCAGACGATATACAAATTGGCGAGTTCATGACAGCTTCGGAAAAAAAAATGGTTGCTCGCAGGAGTATGCCGCCCGCATTACTTGGGTTCGAACATATTAATCGCTACTGGGATAAGCAGCGTAATATTTGCGCGGCCAAAATTCTGCCAGGTGAGTATTATGTCACCCGGGCTAACGAACTCGTTACCACAGTGCTCGGTTCGTGTATCTCAGCCTGCATTCGTGATCCTGTTAACGGGGTTGGAGGTATGAATCATTTTATGTTGCCTCTGAAAAATTCGCACTCGCAAAGCAACCAGGTTGATGTCAGTGCGGCCGCTCGTTACGGCAATGTGGCGATGGAGTATTTGATTAATACCATACTCAAGTATGGAGGCAAACGAGCCAATCTTGAGTTTAAGATATTTGGCGGAGGTAGCGTACTTGCACAGATGACGGATGTAGGTGAGCGCAATATCAAGTTTGTAAAACAATATCTACGTATGGAAGGCTTCAAGGCCGCTGCCGAAGATACTGGCGATGTTTATCCACGTAAAGTGATTTATAACCCGTTTACAGGTAAGGCCAGTATCAAGAAGCTTCGCTCGGTTCATAACAACACGATAAGTTCTCGCGAATTGAAATATCGGAATGAATTGGATCAGGCACCGGTAGAAGGTGAGATCGACTTATTTTAAATGTAGGGAAACTATGCCACACAATTCAAAAATACGCGTATTGGTGATAGATGACTCTGCCCTGGTCAGACAGATGATGAGCCAGATTTTGAGTGATGATCCCGACATAGAAGTTGTTGGCGTTGCCCATGATCCCTATATGGCTCGCGATAAAATCAAGCAGCTTGAGCCGGATGTTTTGACGCTGGATGTTGAAATGCCACGTATGGATGGAATTACCTTTTTACGTAATATCATGCGCCTGCATCCAATCCCGACCATTATGGTGTCATCACTGACCACCAAGGGTGCAGATGTCACTCTGCAAGCGCTGGAAACCGGCGCTATAGACTATATTGCCAAACCTGCGTTGGACGTTGCCCGTGGCCTGCAAGACTTTTCTGATGAAATTCTTAGCAAAGTTAAAATTGCCGCCAGCGTCTCAAAGGAAACGCTCAAGCGCAAAGCCGAGTCAATGCATGCAACGCAAAAACTTTCTGCAGATGCTATCCTGGCTAAAAATACACGGGCCAAACTCTTTAAGACCACCGACCAAGTTATTGCTATTGGTGCCTCGACTGGTGGTACCGAAGCGATCAGAGAGGTGCTCAGTAGTCTGCCTCACAATGCGCCGGGTATTGTGATCAGCCAACATATTCCACAGTCATTCAGTGCACCATTTGCCAAGCGCATGAATGCCTCTTCTGCGATGACAGTTTGTGAGGCCAGTGATGGCCAACAGATTTTGCGTGGTCACGTCTATATCGCTCCAGGCAATGCTCATCTATTGGTAGAGCGTAACGGTGCTCGTTATGTATGCAGATTGAACCATGGGCCGGCGGTTAACCGCCATTGTCCCTCGGTCGATGTTATGTTTCGATCCGTCGCGCAAAATGTAGGTACCAATGCAATAGCCGTTATTCTCACCGGTATGGGTGACGATGGCGCAGAGGGAATGAAAGAATTACATGATATTGGTGTACACACCATCGTTCAGGATGAAAAAACCAGTATCGTTTGGGGTATGCCAGGTTCCGCAGTAAAACTGGATGCCGTTAGCAGTATCTTGCCGCTTGATAAAATTGTTGGAAAGATCGCTTCGCTAACGCGATAGCGAAGCGGCCGAATAGCCGATTTTACGGCGGCTTAGCTTGGCAAAAATCAATTGTTGGACATCTACACCCATAGAACTACAAAAACACGCAGGCTAACGATATAGGATGAATAGCGCTCACTCAACGTCAGGTCTGGTCTGAGTTAATAAAAATCAAATACTCAGCTTCGAAGAACAAGGTCAGTTGGTTTAACTGAGCTGGTTTGTTCGCCGGTTTAAAATAGTAGGTATAATCCCAACGATTCGGATGAAAGGGGTCTTGTATCAGCGGGGTGCCAAGCAAGCGCAGCACTTGTTGCTTGCGCATACCGAGTTGGAGTTTTTCTCGTTGTTTGTCTTCAATAATATTGCCTTGCTGAATATCGATCTTGTGGATCGAACACGCTGAGAACAAAAAGAGCAGAGCTAAAGTGATCAGATAGCGATATATCATGACAGTAATAAAATTAATCCCCATTTAGATTTCGGTTTTATTGCGACGTCGAATACAGTACCATGAAGGCAGGGCCGACGGATTGTCAGCTGCAAAGTGTAACGCATGTCGGTCTTGCCCAACAGGTTTGTCTACTCAATATTGACTCAGGATCAGTATTTAGCTATGAGTTCTTCAGAATTAAAAAATGTTGGCCTCAAGGCCACACTGCCGCGCATCAAGATTCTTGAAATCATGCAAAAGAACCGCGCCGACCATATGCGTGCGGAAGAGGTCTATCAAGCCCTGCGTGAAGGGGGCGAAGACGTTGGCCTGGCGACGGTTTATCGTGTCTTAACTCAATTTGAAGATGCAGGCTTGGTGATCCGCCATCATTTTGAAGGTGGCCATGCCGTGTTTGAGCTTAACGAAGGTCATCATCATGATCACCTTGTTTGTGTTAAAAGTGGCAAGGTGATTGAATTTACCGACCCAGTTATCGAAGAACGCCAGCAGGCCATTGCTAAAAAATATGGTTTTAAAATGACGGACCATACCTTGATCATTTACGGCGTGTCATCAGAGTATCAAGATAACGAGGACTAATCTGGCTGTTTGTGCAGCGATGTTAGACTTAATTTTATTGGTTAATTTGTTCATTTAACTTATTGATTTTAATATTAATATATGAGTTTACAATTTGGTTTGGGTGAGGGCAGGCATTCTCGTTGACCAGCTTTGTTTCAGTAGTTTAATTCTTATCAATCTGTCGTTACAGAGCATAATGTGAGCTAACGAGCTTAGCGGTGGGAGTTATGCTGGTCGGCCTTTGACCGTTATGGATTTTGCCACGATTCGTTCATTGGCGCTGCTTAGCCACAGCTCTGTTCTGTTTCACTTAAGTGATTGATGCGGTTTTAGTGGTTTTATTGAACGAAGGCACTTTACCAGTAACTTTGTCTGGCTGCCGTCCTATTTGATCCTTTTATTGCTATGCCGGGCATGCCGGTATTGATGAAGTTGTCGCAACCACTGAAGCACGGCCTGCGCGAGAACGACGAGCAGAGCGTAGATAAGGCATCCTTAATTAAGGGCTATCGCGGTGAATCCGCGTCGCCTCGCGATATCAAGTCTTGCGCATGCTTGCGCGCGCTGTCGGTAATTTTTGTTCCGGCAAGCATACGAGCAATTTCTTCCAGGCGCTCTGTTGCGGATAATACCGTGACGCGGGTGTTGGTCATCTTGTCAATAACGGATTTTTCAACTTTGAGCTGATAATGGCCTAGCGCCGCCACCTGCGGCAGATGGGTGACGCAGAGAACTTGGTGGTTTTCACCCACGCGACGTAGTGTTTGGCCAATAATTTCTGCAATACTGCCACCGACACCAACATCGACTTCGTCAAAGATATAAGTGCCGATCTGGTGGCGGCTGACGTTCACGACCTGTATTGCCAGGCTAATGCGTGACAACTCACCACCGGAGGCGACTTTTGTCATGGGTAGGAGCGTCTGCCCTGGGTTGGCACTGACCAAAAACTCAACACGTTCGAGACCGTGTTCTCCGTATTGGTTTTCATCCAACTCATGCAAGGTAATTTCGAACACACCCTCTGGCATACCCAGTTGCTGCATATTGTTGGTGATTTCAGCACTGAGCTTTTTCGCATTGCTTTTACGTTTTTTGCTGATTTTTTTGGCGAGAGTTAAATAGGCGTCGCGTGCTTTTTCTATATCTAGTTCCAGCGTCTCGAGTGAGGCGCTTTCGCTATCGAGTTTGTCGACGGTGAGACTTAATTCATTCTGCAAGGCAAGCAGGGCATTCGGCTCTACATGATGTTTACGTGCCAAGCTATGCAATTCACTGATGCGTGATTCGGTTTGGTTGAGTTTTTGTGGATCATCGTCGAGTGAATCGAGATAATGGCGTATCTCGCCACTGGCTTCTTGTATTTGAATGTTGGCATTTTCAAAGCAGGAAAGCGCATTTTTAAGGTTGCCGTCGAGTTCTACGGCTTTGCTAAGCTGCGTGGTGATTTGAGAAAGCTGGTGGGCACTGTCGCTATCAATAAACTGCATAGCGCTATGGCACGCTGCGCGTAATTCACCAGCATTGGCTAATTGCTTGAGGTCGGTTTCGAGTTGATCCCATTCACCATCTTTGGGTTCAGCCTTAAGTAATTCGTCGAGTTGGTAGCGCAGCAGATCGATCTTGGCGTCACGCTCGCGTGCCGATTGTTGTAAATGGTTAAGTGTTTTCAAGAGTTGTTGCCATTCTCGATATTTTTCGCCGACACGTTTCAAGACGTCAGTATGGTCAGCATAGGCATCAAGTAATTCACGCTGTGTGGAACTGTGCATCATCGATTGATGGGCATGTTGGCCGTGAATATCGATAAGCTTCTCGCCTAGTTCGCGTAACCACTGTACGGTAACAGGGCTACCATTTATGTAGGCGCGTGAGCGACCATCATTGCTGACGGTGCGGCGTATCTGGCAGCTATTATCATCGGCATCGACTTCATGTTCAGCTAGCCAGTGAGCGACCTCGGTGTTGTTCCTGATGTCGAAATCAAGTATCACTTCGGCACGTTTGGCTCCGGGCCTGACAAGATTGATATTGGCTCGATCTCCTAACGCCAGGCCAATGGCATCAAGCAAGATGGACTTGCCAGCACCAGTTTCTCCGGTGATGGTGGTCATACCGTTATCTAGTGCAAGGTCAAGTGCCTCAACCAGAACAAAATCACGGATATAAAGCTGCGTAATCATAGGGTTAGCGGTGTGGCGTCGTTCCCCAGCCCAATTTGGTGCGCAGGGTATGAAAGTGGTTATGTTGCTCAGGGTGTATTAGATGTATGCGTTGCTCGCTTTTCTCCAACAATATCTTGTCACCATTCATGACTTCGAGTGTGCTTTGGCCATCACAACTGAGTTTGACAGAAGTAAGGTTGGTATCGGTAATAACGAGTTCGATTTTACTGTCACCGCTGACGACTATAGGCCGGTGGCTCAGTGTATGGGGGCAGATCGGCACCAAGACTATAGCATTGAGCGACGGATGAACGATCGGCCCACCGCCGGAGAGAGCATAAGCGGTTGAGCCAGTGGGCGTTGCGACAATTAAACCATCAGAACGCTCGGTGCTAACAAAAGCGCCATCGATAAAGGTTTCGAGCTCAACCATCCGTGACGATGCCCATTTGTGGATGACGATGTCGTTGAGTGCGTGGCTCTCTTGAATGCTTTCACCGTGACGAACGACAGTACTTTTTAACAGGGTGCGTTCTTCTGATAAATAGCGACCTTCCATTACCTCATTAAGCTGTTTGATCATGACGTCTGGTGTGATATCTGCAAGAAAGCCAAGTCGCCCCATGTGAACGCCAAGTAATGGCGTTTTGGTGTTGCCCAATGCGCGTGCAGCAGCGAGTAGGGTGCCATCACCGCCAATGACAACGGCAAGATCACAATGCTGAGAAAACCCCGACCAATTGATCGCTTCAGCTTTAATGTCTAGCAGTTCAGCGGTTTCTTGTTCAGCAAAAACAGCCATGTTACGCTGGGCAAAATAGCGGTGCAGCGTACGGAGTACGGCGACGACTTCGGGGACTGATTTTTTTGCGATAAGGCCGATAGTCTGGAATGGTGAAGTCATTATTGTTCCTTTTTATTAAAACTAGCACGGCAGCCTTATAGCGCCAACTTTTTGCCCTATAAGCGGTGGATTCTTGCTTGACGGGCCTGATCGCGGTTGCTACTGTCAATGGACGCTCTTGGTTATCGAGCTTTAGTCTGCGTATTATACGGCGATCTAGACCTTATTTTTCATCTATTATGGCAGCAGAACTTAGCGACAGAGCCAACGCCTTGTTGAGGACTCTGGTTGAATCATATATTAAAGATGGCCAGCCGGTTGGGTCACGTGCATTAGCGCTGGACTCAGGCCTAAAGCTGAGTCCAGCGACCGTTCGCAATGTCATGGTGGATTTAGAAGAAGCAGGATTGATTGTCTCACCACATACTTCTGCTGGTCGTATTCCTACCGCTAAAGGCTATCGTTTTTTTGTCGACTCCATTGTGTCGGCGGAACCCATGTCTATTGAAAATGCTGCTGTCGAAACCTTGAAGCGCCAACTCGACAGTGGTCAGTCGGTTAACCACTTGATGTCGGCTGCATCGTCTATCTTGTCCGGTGTAACCAGTATGGCGAGCGTGGTGATGATTCCACGACAAACCAACAAAAGTCTTAAACACGTCGAATTTGTTGTATTGGGCGATGATCGCGTGCTTGTGATTTTGGTCACCAGCGATGAAGAAGTACGCAACCATATTATTCGCACCCCACGCAAATTCAGCGCAGCTGAGCTGCAATTTATTAGTAATTATTTAAATCAGACATTTGTTGGTCAAGAGTTGCCACATATGCGCGAGCTGATCATGTCTGACATGCGTGAAGCGCGCGATGATATGGATCGGCTCATGTGTGAGGCGGTCAAAATGGCCGACCAAGTACTCAACGCGACTGAGCAAGAAGGTGGTGAAGATTGCGTGATCTCGGGTCAGACCAATCTCATGGGCTATGCCGAGTTATCGGATATCGATAAGCTGCGACAGCTGTTTGAGGCCTTTAACCAGAAACGCGATATTCTGCATGTGCTGGATCAGTGTCTGCATAGTCCTGGCATACAAATCTTTATTGGCGAGGAATCTGGTTATCACCCTTTAGATGATATGAGCGTCGTCACCTCAACTTATGAACGTGATGGAAAAATTCTGGGTGTGTTGGGTGTGATTGGGCCAACCCGCATGGAATACGACCAGGTCATCCCTGTCGTTGATATTACAGCTAAACTACTAAGTTCGGCCTTGAATCAACGCTGAATACCCTTATATTGACCACAAAAATTGATTGGCAAGCCAGTCCCCGGCTTGAATGTATTTATTTTCTTTGATTGAACGGGAGCTTTATCATGACAGCTACACGGCAAGAGCATGGTTCTAGTGAGAAAGACGAGCGAGAAGGCACGACGATGGATTCTGCTGAACGAGCAGAGGTGGAATCTGGTGAGGATGCGAGTTCGGAAGAGGATGTGTTTAGTGCAGCTGAACAGCGTATCAATGAGCTGACAGACAGTTTGCTTAGAGCGCGCGCCGAGACCGAGAATGTGCGTCGCCGCGGTGAACGTGATATCGCTAATGCGCACAAATATGCACTAGAGCGCTTTGCCAGTCAGCTTTTGCCTGTGGTGGATAGCCTTGAACTGGGCTTGGCTGCGGCTGCTCAGGAAAGCGCCACCATTGATCACGTTAAGGAGGGCATGGATCTGACGCTGAAAATGCTTGTCGATGTAATGGCCAAGGCGGCGATTGTCGAGCTTAACCCGCTAGGGGAAAAGTTTGACCCGGAGCGTCATCAGGCCATGCAGACGCAGGAAACTGACGAGGCAGAACCCAACACAGTGATCGCGGTGCATCAAAAGGGGTATATGCTGAACGATCGACTGATGAGACCTGCTATGGTTGTCGTAGCCAAGGCAAGCTCTTCGCAGGAAGAGAAAACGGCTGCTGAGGAATAATTTCGCAGGATTTTCTTGAATTAATCAGAGTTAACCTTATATAGCTAGACATCAGATGCTCTAGGCTGAGCGCGGGTTTATACGGAGAACAACAATGGGCAAAATTATTGGTATTGACTTGGGTACCACCAACTCATGTGTGGCGGTAGTGGAAGGCGGTTCGAAAAAAGTGATCGAAAATGCCGAAGGCGATCGGACAACGCCTTCTATTGTAGCGTTTACCGACGATGGTGAAGTGTTGGTGGGACAGTCGGCAAAACGCCAGGCGGTGACCAATCCGAAAAACACCCTGTTTGCGATCAAGCGCTTGATTGGCCGTAAGTTCAGCGATGATATTGTTCAGCGTGATATCAAAATGGTGCCTTACACCATCGTGGCTGCTGACAACGGTGATGCTTGGGTTGAGGTGAGTGGGAAGAAAATGGCGCCACCAGAAGTTGCTGCCCGTATTTTGATGAAGATGAAAAAGACCGCTGAAGAATATTTGGGTGAAGAGGTCACTGAAGCGGTGATTACGGTTCCCGCTTATTTCAATGACTCACAGCGCCAGGCGACTAAAGATGCTGGCAAGATTGCAGGGCTGGAAGTCAAGCGTATTATTAACGAGCCAACAGCCGCAGCCTTGGCTTATGGAATGGACAAAAAACGCGGTGACAGCAAGCTGGCCGTATTTGACCTTGGCGGCGGCACCTTTGACGTCTCGATTATTGAAATCGCTGAAGTGGATGGCGAGCACCAGTTTGAAGTGTTATCGACCAATGGCGACACCTTTCTCGGTGGCGAAGATTTTGATTTGCGTTTAATCGAGTATCTCGCCGAAGAATTCAAAAAAGATAGCGGTATTGATGTTCACAACGATCCGTTGGCATTGCAGCGTCTTAAAGAAGCAGCGGAAAAAACCAAAATTGAGTTGTCATCAAGCCAACAGACCGATGTTAACCTGCCCTATATTACTGCCGATGCTACTGGTCCGAAACACCTTAATGTCAAGGTGACACGAGCCAAACTGGAATCTCTGGTTGAAGAACTCATAGAACGTACTATTGAACCGTGTCGCATTGCATTAAAAGACGCGGGACTCAGCACTTCTGACATTGACGATGTCATCCTGGTAGGTGGTCAGACCCGTATGCCCAAGGTGCAAGAGGCAGTACAAAACTTCTTTGGTAAAGAGCCACGTCGCGACGTCAACCCTGATGAGGCGGTAGCTATTGGCGCTGCCATTCAAGGCGGTGTTCTGGCCGGAGATGTAAAAGATGTTTTACTACTTGATGTAACGCCTTTGTCATTGGGTATTGAGACCATGGGTGGTGTTATGACCAAGTTGATTGACAAGAACACGACTATTCCAACCAATGCATCGCAGGTGTTTTCAACTGCCGAAGATAATCAAACCGCTGTCACCGTGCATGTATTGCAAGGTGAGCGCGAGATCGCATCAGCCAACAAGTCCTTAGGTCGTTTTGATCTGGCTGATATTCCACCCTCACCGCGTGGCACTCCTCAAATTGAGGTTTCTTTTGATATTGATGCCAACGGGATTCTTAATGTTTCCGCTAAAGACAAGGCAACAGGTAAAGAGCAGTCTATTGTTATCAAGGCATCCAGCGGCTTGTCTGAGGAGGAGATTGAAAATATGGTAAAGGATGCTGAAGCGCATGCCGAGGACGACAAGAAATTCCATGTATTGGTCGGCGCGCGCAACAGCGCTGACGCACTGATTCACGCGACGGCTAAGGCGATGTCTGATCTCGGTGACAAGCTTGAAGCCGATGAAAAGACTAAAATCGAAGCAGCCATTGAATCTTTGAAAGAAGCCATGAAGGGTGATGATGTGGTAGCAATTGAAACGAAAACCTCAGAACTGGGTGAGGTCTCAAGTAAAATGGCGGAACGCGCCTATGCTGAGCAGCAGGCTAGTGGCGGTGATGAGAGCGCAAGCGATACTGGTGCAAGTGATTCGGGTTCGGGCGATGACAATGTTGTCGATGCAGACTTCGAAGAAGTTGACGACAAAAATAAATAAAGAGTTATATCTAGTAAACACTATAACAATGAAGGTGAGGCGCTGGGCAAATGTCAAAGCGGGATTATTATGACGTGCTCGGCGTCGAGCGCAATGCTAGTGAGGCAGAACTAAAAAAAGCCTATCGCCGTTTGGCGATGAAGTACCACCCTGATCGTAACCAGGGTGATAGCGAAACTGAAAATAAATTCAAAGAAGTCAAAGAGGCCTATGAAGTCCTCAATGACGCCCAAAAGCGCGCCGCATATGATCAGTTTGGCCATGAAGGTTTGGCTGGTACTGCGGGTTCTGCGGGTGCTGGTGGTTTTAGCGATATTTTTGAAGACGTCTTTGGCGATATTTTTGGTGGTGGTCGTGGCGCCGGTGGCCGTGGTCATCGCAGCGTCAACCGCGGTGCTGATCTGCGTTACGATCTGGAGATGAGCCTTGAAGATGCTGTGGCCGGCACAACAGTTAAAATCCGTGTGCCGACACGTGTTCGTTGCAAGTCATGCGATGGTTCGGGCGCCAAAAAGGGTTCTAAGCCGGCAACTTGTGATACTTGCGCCGGTCATGGCCAAGTACGCGTTCAACAAGGTTTTTTCTCTATTCAGCAGGCTTGCCCCAAGTGTCATGGCAAAGGCACGGTCATCAGCGATCCCTGTCATACCTGTCACGGCCAGGGTCGCGTCAAGGAAAGCAAAACATTATCGGTTAAAATCCCGCCGGGTGTCGATAGCGGTGATCGTATTCGCCTCAGTGGTGAGGGAGAGGCTGGTGAACACGGCGGGCCAAGCGGTGATTTGTACGTACAAGTACGTGTCAAACCGCACCCCCTATTTCAGCGTGACAATGCTGATCTGGTCTGTGAAGTACCGATTGATGTCGTGACAGCATCGTTAGGTGGCGAACTTGAGATTCCTACGCTTACAGGTCGAGTGAGACTGAAAGTGCCTGCTGAGACACAGTCTGGCAAAGTATTCCGCCTACGCGGTAAGGGTGCGCGCACGGTTCATAACGATCATGCTGGTGATCTTCTATGTCATGTTATTGTGGAAACACCGGTCAATCTTAACAGCGAACAAAAAGAATTATTACAACAATTGCGGCGAACGATGACTGAAAGTAATCAGGAACACAGCCCGAAATCCAAATCCTGGCTGGACAGTGTGAAGAAAGTGTTTGATGATATCCGATTCTCTTAACGCGAGTTGGTAGAAGCATAGACCATGACAAAAATAGCTATCGCGGGTGCGGGTGGACGCATGGGGCGCCGTCTCATCGAGGCCTGCACACAGTATCCTGATTTACGTTTGGCCGCAGCGGTGGAGTATACCAACCATGCGACGATTGGCAGTGACGCCAGTGTAGTGGCGGGTCTTGAACCTTCTGGCGTCAGGATAAAAGATGATATGGCTGGTGCTACTCGGCTTAGTGATGTATTGATTGATTTCACCTTGCCTAATGTTACCGAGACCAATCTCAAACTATGTCGCCGCCACAATTGTAAGATGGTAATTGGTACCACCGGCATGACAGAGGCGCAGCAAGAGATGATTCGTGAGGCATCCGCAGATATCGCTATCGTCTTTGCGCCGAATATGAGTATCGGTATCAACCTTTGTTTTCGCCTGCTTGAAATCGCATCGAAGGTATTGGGTGATAGTTCGGATATCGAGATTATCGAAGCCCATCATCGTAATAAAGTCGACGCACCATCCGGCACGGCCTTGCGTATGGGCGAGATCGTAGCTGACACATTGGGTCGTGATCTAAAAGAGTGCGCTGTTTACGGCCGGCAAGGCCATACTGGTGTGCGTGACGCCAAGACCATTGGTTTTGAGACGATTCGCGCTGGCGACATTGTCGGTGATCACACTGTCATGTTTGCATCCGAAGGCGAACGGGTTGAAATCACCCATAAAGCATCCAGCCGCATGACCTTTGCCAGCGGTGCCGTTCGTGCTGCGCAGTGGTTGGTGCAGCATGATAAAGGCCTGTTTGACATGCAGGACGTACTCGGTTTACGCGATCTCTAAATGGGCGACGGCTACATTCCGATTGATTGTAGTCTGCATGACTATATCGAGATCGCCTGTCTCAAACGCTATCGCCTCAGCTTAGAGCTCATTGATGGTGCCGAGATAGAGGCAACAGCGGAGTCGACACAGACCCGTGCCGACAAGACGGAGTGGCTGCTTTTATGTGATGGTGAGCGACAGCATTGCATTCGGCTTGATCACATTGTGGCCATGACGCCTGTGGACGATGGTGCTGATTTCGGCCGGATTCTGTTACGCGCTTGATCTGGTTGAAGTGATTGATCCAAGCCACAAACCCTGAATGTTTGCATAGACAGTCGGGGTGGCGATAGCGTAAAATTCCCCCTCAATCACGCACGCTGTAAAGCGCTGGCGTATCTAGCAGGCGGGAGGCGATGGTTCACATCCTCCCGTTTTTTATGTCTTGCAGTTTTGTTCGGGGGTTGAATGTCTGATACTGCCTTGCTCGCACTCGAGGACGGCTCCATCTTTGTCGGCGAGTCACTCGGTGTGAAGGGTTATAGCGTCGGTGAAGTGGTGTTTAATACCGCTATAACCGGTTACCAGGAAATCCTTACCGATCCTTCCTATTCTAAGCAACTGGTTACCCTGACCTATCCGCATATCGGAAATACCGGTGTTAACAATGACGACACCGAGTCTAAGCAGATTCATGCGGCGGCGTTGATCGTACGCGATGTGCCAATGACCCACAGCTGTTGGCGGCAAGAAGGCGATTTACGGGGTTATTTACGTGATGCTGGTGTTGTTGCAATTGCCGATATTGATACACGTAAGCTGACACGCGTATTGCGTGAAAAAGGCGCGCAAAGCGGCTGTCTAATGGCTGGCCCTGATGCCGATGCAGGCAAAGCTCTAGAGTTAGCGCGCGGCTTTCCCGGTTTAAAAGGTATGGATTTGGCGCAAATGGTAACGACTAGCGAACCTTATCATTGGGATAGCACGACTTGGAGCCTGAGCGGTTCCCATATCAAGGTCAAGCCGAGCAAGTGTTTTCGCGTTGCTGCCTATGACTTTGGTGCCAAACATAATATTTTACGTTTGTTGGTGGATCGTGGTTGCGAAGTCACGGTGTATCCGGCCAAAACTCCAGCTCAAACCTTGCTGGAGAGCAAACCAGATGGCGTGTTTCTTTCGAATGGTCCGGGTGATCCCGAGCCCTGCGACTACGCTATTAATGCCATTAAAGAAATTGTGGCGACGGCAATTCCTGTCTTTGGTATTTGTCTTGGCCATCAGCTTTTAGCTTTGGCCAGTGGTGCCAAAACAGAGAAGATGAAATTTGGTCACCATGGCGCCAATCATCCAGTGCGGGATCTGGCCACCAATAAAGTAATGATCACCAGTCAAAATCACGGTTTCGCTGTGTCCGAAGCCGATATGCCGGCAAATATTGAGGTGACACATCGTTCCTTGTTCGATGGCAGCGTGCAAGGGATTAAACGTACCGACAAGCCCGCTTTTAGTTTTCAGGGGCATCCGGAGGCAAGCCCTGGCCCACATGACGTGCAGCCGTTGTTTGATCAGTTTGTTGCGCTGATGGAGGCGAGTGTCTGACTATGCCAAAACGAAGTGATATTGAAACCATTTTGATTATTGGCGCCGGGCCGATTGTTATTGGCCAGGCTTGCGAATTTGATTATTCCGGTGCGCAGGCATGCAAAGCTTTAAAGGAAGAAGGCTACCGCGTTATTCTCGTCAATTCCAACCCTGCTACTATTATGACTGATCCATCGATGGCAGATGCGACCTATATCGAACCGGTCGAATGGTGTGTCTTAGAACGTATTATTGAAAAAGAACGTCCCGATGCCATTTTGCCCACAATGGGTGGTCAAACTGCGCTTAATTGTGCATTGGATTTGGCCAGCAATGGCGTGCTTGATCAGTTTGGTATCGAATTGATCGGTGCTAAACAGGACGCGATTGATAAAGCAGAAGATCGTGATCGCTTTCGCATGGCGATGGATGCGATCGGTTTGAATGTGCCACGCTCTTATATTGCGCATTCAATGGAAGAGGTCTTGCACGGTCATGCCGATATTGGTTTTCCAACAATTATCCGGCCGTCATTTACCCTTGGTGGCAGTGGTGGCGGTGTTGCCTACAACCGTGAAGAGTTGACGGAAATATGCGAGCGTGGTTTTGAATTGTCACCAACTGATGAGTTATTGATTGAAGAATCTATCATTGGTTGGAAAGAGTTTGAGATGGAAGTGGTGCGTGACAGCAAAGATAATTGCATTATTATCTGCTCTATTGAAAATCTTGACCCAATGGGGGTTCATACCGGTGATTCTATCACGGTCGCGCCAGCGCAAACACTAACGGATAAAGAATACCAGATAATGCGTAACGCATCGATCGCAGTGCTGCGTGAAATTGGTGTTGATACGGGTGGGTCTAACGTTCAATTTGCTGTTAACCCGCAAGATGGACGCCTGGTGGTTATCGAAATGAATCCGCGAGTGTCGCGTTCATCTGCGCTGGCATCGAAAGCCACCGGTTTTCCGATCGCCAAGGTGGCGGCTAAACTGGCGGTGGGTTACACCCTTGATGAGTTGCAAAACGAGATTACTGGCGGCTTGACCCCCGCATCGTTTGAGCCAACGATTGATTACGTCGTGACCAAGATACCGCGCTTTACCTTTGAGAAGTTTCCTCAGGCTGAAGACACCCTTAGTACGCAGATGAAGTCGGTGGGCGAAGTGATGGCGATGGGCCGCACTTTCCAGGAGTCCTTGCAAAAGGCCATGCGCGGTCTTGAGATTGGCGTTCAGGGCCTTGATGAGCAGTACGACCATTCGCAAGCCGACACTGCTGACCAGATCCGTAATTATTTGCGTTTGCCAAGGCCAATGCGTTTGTGGGCAGTGGCTGACGCATTGCGAGCAGGTTTCTCTCTGCAAGAGCTGCATCAAATTACGCGTATAGACACCTGGTTTTTGGCACAAATTGCCGACCTCGTGGTAACCGAAAAAACCTTATCAGGTAAAAGTTTGTCAGCAATCGATGCGGATTTGTTACGTCAGCTTAAGCGTAAGGGGTTCTCGGATGAGCGACTTTCAAGCTTGCTTGGCTGTACCGATGCAGAAGTTAGGGCGCTGCGCGAGCGATTGAATATTCACCCTGTATTTAAACGGGTGGATTCCTGCGCTGCCGAATTTGCGACCACGACGGCGTATCTTTACTCGACTTATGAGGACGAGTGTGAGGCCAATCCGAGCGCTAAAGATAAGATTATGATCTTGGGTGGCGGCCCCAATCGTATTGGACAAGGTATTGAGTTCGATTATTGTTGTGTTCATGCCGCGCTGGCCTTGCGGGAAGAAGGTTATGAAACCATTATGGTTAACTGTAACCCTGAAACCGTTTCAACCGATTATGACACATCGGATAGATTGTATTTCGAGCCACTGACCCTTGAAGACGTGCTTGAAGTCATTCGCGTTGAAAAACCCAAGGGTGTGATTGTTCAATACGGCGGTCAAACACCCTTGAACCTGGCACGTGCTTTGGCCGATGCCGGTGCGCCGATTATCGGTACTCTGCCGGACGCCATTGACAAGGCTGAAGACCGTGAGCATTTTCAGCATATTATTAATGAACTCGGTTTGTTACAACCACCCAATGCTACTGCAACAAATGAAAAACAGGCATTGGAGTTAGCAGAAGGTATTGGCTTTCCCTTAGTGGTGCGACCCTCTTATGTGTTAGGTGGACGGGCGATGGAGATTGTTCACGATATCAGCGACCTTGAACGCTATATGCGCGAAGCGGTGAGGGTATCCAATGACGCACCGGTATTGCTGGATCGTTTTCTTGATGATGCCATCGAAATTGACGTGGATGCCGTTTGTGATGGCAATCATGTCACCATCGGTGGCATCATGCAGCATATTGAGCAAGCGGGCGTTCATTCTGGCGATTCTGCCTGTTCACTGCCACCATACAGTCTCAATGACTATATTCAGACCGAGATCAAACGCCAGATGCGAGCGTTGGCTGCAGCACTGGGAGTTGTCGGTTTAATGAATGCACAGTTTGCGGTAAAAGGCGATAAGGTCTATTTGATTGAAGTTAACCCACGCGCGTCTCGTACTACACCGTTTGTATCCAAAGTGATTGGTTATTCGCTGGCGAAGGTAGGCGCCTTGTGCATGGTCGGTAAGACGTTAGCGCAGCAGAATGCTGATGAAGATATCGACGTGCCTTATCACGCGGTGAAAGAGGCCGTGTTCCCGTTTTCCAAATTTCTCGGTGTTGATCCTTTATTGGGCCCGGAGATGAAGTCGACCGGTGAGGTCATGGGGGTGGGGCGCAGTTTTGCCGAAGCGTTTGCCAAAGCTCAAATGGCTGCGGGCAATTTCTTAAAATGTGGTGGCCGTGCATTTATCAGCGTGAGGGATGCCGATAAAAAGCACGCAGTGGAGATTGGCCGTGACCTTGCCAGCTTAGGCTTTGAACTTGTCGCAACCGGCGGTACCGCCGCCGCGCTTGAACAAGCTGGACTGGCGGTGGAAAAGGTATTAAAAGTCACCGAAGGGCGCCCGCACGTTGTCGACATGATTAAGAACGAAGAGATTTCGTTTATTGTCAATACAACGGAAGGTAAGCAAGCCATCGCCGACTCTTACTCTATTCGACGTGAAGCTTTGCAGCACAAGATACCTTACACTACGACTATTGCCGGCGCGCGTGCCAGCTGTATGGCCATGGCCAAAGGAAATAATTATGATGTCTATGCCCTGCAAGCATTGCATGAGGAGCTAAACGAATGCAAAAAGAACCGATTACATTAAAAGGCGCCGAACGCCTGCGTGAAGAATTGCATCAACTGAAAACGATCGATCGGCCGCGTATTATTGAATCGATAGCCACCGCACGTGAGCACGGCGACCTGAAAGAAAATGCGGAATACCATGCGGCGAAGGAGCAGCAGGGTTTTCTTGAAGGCCGCATTCAGGAAATCGAGAGCCGTCTGAGTCATGCGCAAATTATTGACGTGGCATCACTGGATCCAGGTGATAAAGTCGTCTTCGGTGCTAAAGTCGTCTTGATCAATGAAGATAATGGCGAGCAAGTTACTTATCAGATTGTTGGCGACCTAGAAGCTGATATCAGTAAAGGCTTGTTATCGATTAACTCTCCTGTTGCGCGCGCATTGATTGGTAAAGAAGTAGGTGACATTGCAACGGTTAATGCACCTGCCGGCGAAATCGAATACGAGATTGATTCGGTTAGTTATGATGATTAATCACTATGTTATCTAAGCTCAACATCGGTGAGCGTATTCTGTTAACGCTCTGGGTCGGGGGTACCTGGACCATTGGTTATATTGCCGCCCCCAGTTTGTTTGCCTCAGTAGCGGATCGCCAGTTAGCCGGCGCCGTTGCCGGTGAGATGTTACGTGCCATACTGACGATTGGTTTGATTTGCAGCGTATTGCTATTAATTAGTGGTGCGCTCAGTGGTTTAAGCACGGTGTTAAAATCATGGCGTTGGTGGCTGCTTGTCGCTATGCTGGTCATTACATTAGTCAGCTTATTCGGTGTTCACCCCATGATTGCCGAATTAAAACTGCAAAAAGAAGTCATGGATGCAGTGGAATATAAGTCTCAATTCGGCAAATTGCATGGTCTTTCCTCTGCGCTCTATCTTCTCCTCAGCCTCTTCGGCCTAGTTCTTGTCGCGTTTGGCCTGCGACGGCACTCACCTGATCGAGTCTGAACCGTCATGCGCAAAACGCGTAGGGCAATACTTTTTGTCACCTTTATAGGCTTTGCTTTAATTATAAGAGCGGGCGTCGATTACTTTATGGACGAGCCAATCAATATAAGGTTAACAGTTGCTGGCATAGTCATTCTATTGTTTGGTATCTACCTCTCACGTCGATTTATGTCCGATAGTAATTAATAAAATCAATCTTTTCTAAATTCAACATCTGCCACATCATCCATTTTTCACGTCTTATGTTTACCCATGAGAGTAGGTGTATAGAGTTGCCAGGCAGTTTAAGCAGCATAAGCACTAAACCTTGCGGCAATATTGACGCTATCCGCTAGGAGGGGGCTATCTTTCGTAGTCATCGCTTAAGCGTATAGAGAAGCCCTGTACATACCGAGGATGGAGTATGTCTGTGGTGTTAAATAAAACGGCAAATGTCACTGCCATTGATTCGTGCTCTCTTAGCGATGAGGCTGAATCGATCAAGCAGTCTCTGATTAAGAGCATGCTCTATAACGTGGGCAAGGATGGCCATACGGCGACGCCCAGGGATTGGCTGCATAGCCTTGCTTACGAAGTGCGTAACCGTCTGACGGAACATTGGATGGATACGATGACGAGCTATTATCGTGAAGACACTAAGCGCGTCTATTATTTGTCTCTTGAGTTCTTGATTGGCCGCTCTTTGACCAACGCATTACTGTCACTTGATATTTACGAACCTTGCCGTGAGGCGATGAATTCCTTAGGCATTGATCTTGAAGAGATTTGTGACCTTGAGTACGATGCCGCATTAGGTAATGGTGGTTTGGGCCGATTGGCGGCCTGTTTTCTTGATTCAATGGCAAGCCTGCAGTTGCCTGGCTACGGTTATGGCATACGTTACGATTACGGCATGTTTCGCCAGGAAATTCGTCATGGTGAGCAAGTTGAGCACCCAGACAACTGGCTGCGCTATGGTAACCCTTGGGAGTTTGGGCGTCCTGAGTCCATTTACCGAGTGAAATTTTTTGGTGCAAGCACCGAATACTGCGATGATGACGGGCGCGCGCACCATCAATGGGTAGGTACTGAAGATGTCATTGCCATGGCCTATGACACGCCGGTGCCTGGATACGCGAATAATACCGTTAACAATATGCGCTTGTGGGCGGCAAAAGCCAGCCGCGATTTTAATCTGCAGTATTTCAATGAAGGCGATTACATCAAGGCGGTCGAAGACAAGACCTTGTCCGAGAACTTGTCCAAGGTGTTGTATCCCGACGATTCGACAGACAGCGGACGCGAGTTGCGGCTGCAACAACAATACTTTTTTGTTAGCGCATCATTGCAGGATATTCTGCATAGATTCAATAAGGTACACGACTCTTTTAATGAATTACCTGACAAGGTTTCGATACAGCTGAACGATACCCATCCGGCGATTTCGATTGCCGAACTAATGCGTATATTGCTTGATGTACACCACTATGAATGGGATTGCGCATGGAAGATTACGCAGCATACTTTTTCCTATACCAACCATACGTTACTGCCTGAGGCCTTAGAGGCCTGGCCGATTGAGCTGATGGCGCGAGTATTGCCGCGCCATTTGCAGATTATTTATGAGATCAATCATAAGTTTCTCAAACAGGTGATGTATTGGTGTCCAGGCGATGAGGCGCTATTGCGTCGTATGTCTATTATTGATGAGGACAATGGACGACGTGTGCGAATGGCGCACTTGGCGATAGTAGGCAGCCATAAGGTGAATGGGGTTGCCGCCTTGCATTCGGACTTAATGCAAAAGACGATTTTTGCCGATTTTCATGCCTTCTTCCCGGATAAGTTTATTAATATCACCAACGGGATTACACCGCGCCGCTGGCTGAATCAGTCAAACCCTTTGTTATCCAATCTGATTACTTCATGTATTGGCGATGGTTGGAAGAAGTCATTGTCTCAATTGTCCCGGCTTTCTGCTTATGCAAGCGATAGCGAGTTTCAGTCTGCTGTTGCTGCGGTCAAATATGAAAACAAAAAGCGTTTATTAGCATTGATTGCGCAGCGTACAGGTGTTGATTTAAACCCTGATGCAATGTTTGATGTGCACATAAAACGGTTACATGAATATAAACGCCAATTGCTCAATGTGCTGCATGTGATTACACGTTATAACCGGATCAAGGACAATCCTGATGCAGCGATGATCCCGCGCGCGGTCATTTTTGCGGGCAAGGCAGCACCGGGTTATCAAATGGCAAAACTGGTGATCCGACTCATTAGTGATGTCGCAGAAATCGTGAATAATGACCCGGTCATTGGCGACAGGCTTAAAGTCGTATTTGTGCCGAACTACGATGTCTCTACCGCGCAATTGATTATTCCTGCAGCCGAGCTGTCAGAACAGATTTCTACCGCGGGTACTGAGGCATCTGGTACTGGTAATATGAAACTATCACTCAATGGTGCCTTAACGATTGGCACGCTCGACGGCGCGAATATTGAAATTCGAGAGCAGGTGGGTGCGGATAATTTCTTTATTTTCGGTTTGAGCGCCGACGAGGTAATGGCATTAAAGGCCAGTGGCTATCAGCCCTGGGATTATTACGACGGTGATTCTGCGCTGCGCCGCGCGTTGGATATGATTCGCGATGGCTTTTTTTGCCCGGATCAAAAAAGTCGCTACCAGCCGATATTTGATATGTTAACTAATGGTGGTGATGACTATTATCTGTTAGCGGACTATGCCTCATACATCACATGCCAGCAAAATGTAGATGATTGTTACGCTCAGCCTGACACTTGGACAGAAAAGTCGATATTGAATATTGCCAATATGGGCAAATTCTCCAGTGATCGCACGATCGAAGAATATGCCCGGGATATTTGGAATGTTAGCCCCGTCTCTCATTAGCTAGACTGAACTAGCAGACTGTTGAAACAGTCCCTAGCGGCACGATACAGCGTTATACCCCGGGGCACCCGGAAAAATAGCTCAAAATGCAGGGTCGCGCAGCGATAGACTCCGTGTAAACTGCGCTTCCCGGGTGCCCTTGGGGTATTCACTATTTTTTCCCTTATAACCCTGCGGATTTATTAAGCATTTGTTCCCTATGGTTATCTCACTTTGTCTCGCACTCACCATGCACTTTTTTCAACAACCTGCTAGCTAGTTTTTTTGTCTTTAGGTTTTTTATTTTTGTGTTTTTCCTTAGCTGGCGCACCGCGTTTTGGTTTGCGTCGCTTAGATGAATCTGAGTCGCTTTTTTCGTTGATTCGTTTTATCTTTAATTGCTGCCCGCAGACCCACGCTTTTTTAAGATCCATATAGATTTCTTTGGGCATATCGCTAGGTAGATCGATAATGCTGTGCTCATCAAAGATCTGTAGACGCCCGATATATTTGCTATCAATACCAGCTTCATTGGCGATGGCGCCGATCACATTGGAAGGCTTGACCTTATGCTCATGTCCGACTTCAATGCGAAAAGACTCCATGTTTTCGCTTGCAGCATGGGGGCTTCTTTTTGGCTTGCGCTCGCTGTTGCCGTCTCTATTACGACTACGGTTATTGTCGTTGTTTCTATTTTGGTCTCTATCTCCGTCGCGGCTACCATCACGCTCTCTTTTCCCTTTTGCAATGGGAGCTGCGCGATCATTTTCATTTCCACGGCGCCGTGATGGTTTCACTGATTCTTTCTTAAGCAATAACGCCGTATCACCTTGTGCTATTTTTGCCAGCGCCGCTGCGATTTCAATCGCGGGAATATTATGTTCATGCTGATATTGTTCTAACACTTGCTGGTATAAATTAAGTTCATCATTCTTGGCAAGTGTGTCGGTAATACGCTGTTTAAAGGCAGCGATACGTTTGTTATTGATGACTTCCGTAGAAGGCAGCTCCATCATCTCCATTTTTTGTTTTGTTGCGCGCTCAATGCTATTTAGCATGCGGCGCTCACGCGGGGCGACGAATAAAATGGCATCTCCGGAACGACCAGCACGACCGGTACGGCCAATACGATGAACATAGGCTTCGCTATCATAAGGAATGTCATAGTTAATAACGTGTGAAATACGTTCAACATCCAGGCCGCGCGCAGCAACATCTGTAGCGATAACAATATCGAGTGCGCCTTTCTTAAGCTGATTAATGGTGCGTTCGCGTTGTTTTTGTATGATGTCGCCATTAAGTTCCGCTGCGGCATAACCACGCGCACGTAGCTTGTCGGCAAGTTCTACGGTGGCCGTTTTAGTGCGCACAAAAATGAGCATGCCGTCAAAGGTTTCAGCCTCTAGAATACGGGTGAGGGCATCGAGTTTATGTAAACCGCTGACCATCCAATAGCGCTGACGAATATTTTCTGCTGTAGTGGTTTTAACCTTGATGGTAACTTCTTCAGGGTTATTTAAATGCTTTTGCGCGATCTGGCGAATGACTTTAGGCATGGTGGCGGAAAATAAACAGATCTGACGGTTGTCAGGCGTCTGTTGTAATACCCACTCGACCTCTTCAACAAACCCCATGCGTAACATCTCATCGGCTTCATCAAGAACCAGTGCCTTAAGTCCTCCCAGCTTTAAGGTACCGCGACGCATATGGTCGGTGACGCGACCCGGAGTGCCAACAACAACATGAAGGCCGCGTTTTAGTGCGCGAATCTGTACGCCGTAGTCCTGGCCGCCGTAGATCGGTGCGACATGGAATCCCTTGATATGGCTGGCATAACGTTGGAAGGCTTCAGCGACCTGAATCGCTAACTCGCGTGTCGGCGCCAGTACGAGAACCTGGGTTTCGCTACGTCGGATATCGATTTGCGACAGCAACGGCAGGGCGAAGGCAGCTGTTTTTCCGGTTCCAGTTTGAGCTTGGCCAATGACATCGCGCTTGTTCAGCACATGCGGGATGATGGTTGCCTGGATAGGTGATGGCGTCTCATAGCCAATTATTTCTAGTGACTCAAGCACGTTCTTGCTCAGGCCAAGGTCTTTAAATGGGATAGTTTCTGTGGGCTTGGACGTCATGGTGGTGCCTTACAATAAAAGTTGGGTCGGCTATTCGAACCTGTGCCCGAATAGATGCTAGAATAGGTACAGTTTGCTGTGCCTTACGCAGCGGGTAGTTTAATATTCGGCTTCTTGGCTGGTCGGTAATAGATGAAGACACGACCAATATTTTTTACCGGATTACAGCGCACGCGCCCAGCAATTTCAGTATCGATTTGCGCGCGTGTATCATGGTCACCATGGTTGATTTTTACCTTGATGAGCTCGTGAACACTTAGGGCAATATCGATCTCGTTGATAACGTTATCTGTGAGACCGGCATTCCCCACGGTGACAACAGGCTTTAAATCGTGCGCCAAAGCATTAAGATAGCGACGCTCTTTTCCAGTAAGCATTAGATGTGAATACTCCAAATAGTCATGACCCGGCAGGGGACAAAAAGCACTTAGCACCCCAAGGGCACTTTGCGGTTGCGGCGAGCCCATTCAACGGGATCAAGTTTGAGTTGGCCCTGATTCTGATTGGCGGGCTGATAATATGGCTCGTACTTGAACGGCTCTTTCCTCACCGTATTGAAGCTTTTCTCATGCTCGTTGGCTATAGCTTGCTGGCGGCGGGATGGATAATCTTGCGCACGCGTAAGATACTCAAACAGACATCAGAGCAGGTAGAGCCATAATGACGTTGACAAATACAGATGCGCGACTGCGTATTATGCCAGAAACGGGAGCGTAGTGCTATGGCTAACCGTGCCGGCCAGCGCCGCTGGTTGCAACGTCAGGAAAAGGACGAGTATGTTAAACGTGCCAAGGTGGATGGCTACCGTTCGCGCGCTGTCTATAAACTTGAGGAAATCAACGAACGTGACCGCGTTCATATTCGCGGTAAAATGATTATTGATTTGGGGGCAGCCCCTGGCGGTTGGTCACAATTGGCGGCAAAATGGTGCCAACATAAGAGTGATATCATCGCACTTGATATCTTGCCGATGGATAATTTGGCCGATGTCGAGATTATCCAGGGTAATTTTACCGATAATAATGTATTTGAGCAGTTAATTCGCTGTATAAATGGTCGCGAGGTAGGGCTTGTTCTTTCTGATATGGCCCCCAATATCAGTGGGGTAAGCTCGGTGGATCAACCCAAATCGATGTATTTAGCGGAATTGGCGCTCGACTTGGCACGGCAGGTGCTTAGCAAGAACGGCAACTTTGTTACCAAGCTATTCCAGGGAGAAGGGTTTGATGAGTATATGCGTGTGGCAAGGGCTTGCTTCGCCAGCGTAAAAACGCGCAAGCCGCAAGCTTCGCGACCGCAGTCCAGGGAAGTGTATCTGGTAGCAAAAGGTTATTGCGGAAATGCTGCTTGAAAAACAGTTATTCTTGAGCATAAACATCGAATACTCCTGCTAATTTCGATGTCTTGAACGGAAAACATTGAGCAAACGGTGCGAGTTTGCATACACTAAGCAATTACATAGATTATTGGGATAAGGTGCTAGCTTGAGCGACATGGCAAAAAACATCATTCTTTGGGTGGTCATCGCGGTTGTATTGATGTCTGTCTTTCAAAATTTCGGGCCGCCGCAGGTGCCGTTGCAACAAGTGACGTACTCAGAGTTTCTGAACGATGTGCGCAAGGGTGCGGTCAGCAAGGTGGTCATTGAAGGCCGTACCATCCAGGGCGAGCGTAGCGGTGGCGACAGGTTTATCACCTACAGTCCGGGTGATGATGGTCTCGTCGATGACCTCATCAATAATGGGGTGCAAATCAGTGCGCGACCGATTGAGCGCCAAAGCATGCTGATGCAGATCTTTATTTCATGGTTTCCGATGCTGTTATTGATCGGTGTCTGGATTTTCTTTATGCGCCAGATGCAAGGCGGCGGCGGTGGTCGTGGTGCCATGTCATTTGGTCGCAGTAAGGCGCGCTTGCTTGGCGAGGATCAAATCAAGGTGACGTTTAGTGATGTTGCCGGTGTTGAAGAAGCAAAAGAAGAAGTCGGTGAGCTGGTAGAATTCCTGCGCGCGCCAGCAAAATTCCAGAAGCTGGGCGGTAAGATACCACGTGGTGTCTTGATGGTTGGCTCTCCCGGTACCGGTAAAACCCTTCTTGCCAGGGCTATTGCCGGTGAGGCCAAGGTGCCATTTTTCAGTATCTCTGGTTCTGATTTTGTCGAAATGTTTGTTGGTGTCGGTGCATCTCGCGTTCGCGATATGTTTGAACAAGCCAAAAAGCAGTCTCCCTGTATTATCTTTATTGATGAAATCGACGCAGTAGGTCGTCAACGAGGCGCAGGGCTTGGTGGCGGTCATGATGAGCGTGAGCAAACGCTAAACCAGTTGCTGGTTGAGATGGATGGGTTTGAAGGTAATGAAGGCGTTATCGTGATTGCCGCAACGAACAGGCCTGACGTACTGGATCCGGCACTGTTGCGCCCTGGACGTTTCGATCGCCAGGTTGTCGTGCCTTTGCCTGACGTACGCGGTCGTGAGCAAATCCTTAAAGTGCATATGCGTAAAGTGCCGCTTAATGATAATGTGAAAGCAAGTATTATCGCTCGTGGTACACCAGGTTTTTCTGGGGCTGATTTGGCCAACTTGGTCAATGAGGCCGCTTTGCTCGCAGCGCGCGCCAATATGCGCGAAGTGGATATGGAGCATTTTGAGAAGGCCAAAGACAAGATCATGATGGGTGCAGAACGCCGTTCTATGGTCATGAGTGAGGATGAGAAAAAACTTACCGCCTATCATGAGTCTGGCCATGCCATCGTTGGTTGGCTAGTGCCTTCGCACGACCCTATTCATAAAGTGACGATTATCCCACGTGGTCGTGCTTTGGGTGTCACCATGTTTCTGCCCGAGGAAGATCGCTATAGCTATAGTCGCGAGCGTCTTGAGAGTCAGATTTCGTCGATGTTTGGTGGCCGTATCGCAGAGGAAATCATCTTTGGCCCGGAAGCTGTCACTACCGGCGCCTCTAACGATATTCAGCGTACCACTGAGATTGCACGTAGCATGGTGACCAAGTGGGGCCTATCGGATCGACTGGGGCCGCTGACCTATAGCGACGAGGAAGGTGAGGTATTTCTCGGTCATTCCGTTTCGCAGCATAAAACTGTGTCAGATGAGACAGCTCGTATTATCGACGAAGAAGTACGGGCAATTATCGATCGCAACTATCAGCGAGCTAAAAAGATACTTACTGAGAATACAGACAAGCTGCACGTCATGGCCAATGCTTTAATGACATATGAAACCATCGATAGTGATCAGGTGGCGGACATTATGAATGGCAAAACACCTCGTCCACCTAAAGACTGGGATCAGACTGAGCCACCCCCAACAGGCAAGGTGGCAGATGATGTTGAAGACGAGTCGCAAAATGATTCAGCGATTGGCGGACCCGCGAGCTTGCATTAATCACCTAGTCTCATATTGAATCACACAAGCTTTTGGCTAAAAGTGATTGATCTGAATACTCCCCGGCTGATGGGGATACTTAATGTGACCCCCGATTCCTTTTCGGACGGGGGTCTTTTTGTTGGACCTGATGCTGCCCTTATCCGAGCGCGGGCGATGGTGGAACAGGGTGCAAGCATCATCGACGTTGGCGGCGAGTCAACCCGACCCGGTGCCGAGCCGGTTGCAGCGCAAGTAGAAATCCAGCGGGTTGTCCCTGTTATAGAGGCGATTACTGCTGCATTAGAGGTTACTGTATCCATCGACACCAGCAAACCTGAAGTAATGCAAGCAGCGCTGGCGGCTGGTGCCGGCATGATTAACGATGTCAGGGCGCTCAGCCATCCTGGAACCCTTGAGGTCGCTCGCAACAGCGATGTTCCCGTTTGCCTGATGCATGCCGTCGGTACACCACAGACCATGCAAACAAACCCTCAATATAACGATGTAGTCTCTGATGTGATGGTGTTTCTGGCAGATAGAATTAGGACTTGCGTTGAAGCCGGCATTGCGCGTGAACGGCTCATTATTGACCCTGGTTTTGGTTTTGGTAAAACCTTGGCGCATAACCTGGCCTTGGCGCAACATCTGGATCAATTCGTGTCGCTGGGTTTGCCGGTGCTGATTGGCGTTTCACGTAAATCGTTTTTTGACGCTATACTCCATGCCAGCATTCAAGAACGGCTCTATGGCTGTTTGGCCATGACAGCGCTGTTGCTGGACAAGGGGGCGACGATTGTTCGAACCCATGATGTGGCAGCAACACACGATGTGCTCAAGGTGGTACAGGCCCTGCGAAAATTGAGCGCAGGGCACAACAATGAAAAAAGTCAATAATGGGCTTGTTAAAATGAATCGACAATATTTTGGTACCGATGGTATCCGCGGCAAAGTAGGAACCTATCCCATAACACCAGAGTTTGTTTTGAAGCTTGGCTGGGCAGCAGGGCGCGTCTTATGTAAAGGACACAGTGGTAAGGGCAAAGTACTCATTGGTAAAGACACACGGGTGTCGGGGTATATGTTC
Organism: Gammaproteobacteria bacterium; assembly: GCA_015492075.1. Classification (GTDB taxonomy): domain Bacteria; phylum Pseudomonadota; class Gammaproteobacteria. The sequence continues at coordinate 19,433 of WGFU01000040.1, read as the reverse complement.
GAGTCTTCTTTGCAAGCGGGTTTGTCTGCCGCTGGCGTTGACATTTTACTAAGTGGTCCCATGCCGACGCCCGCGGTGGCCTATCTCACTCATACACTTCACGCCCAGGCGGGAATTGTCATTAGTGCATCGCATAACCCCTATTATGACAATGGGATTAAGTTTTTTTCCGCCGATGGCAGTAAGCTTGACGACGAGATCGAGCGCGCTATTGAGGCTGAAATGGAAAAACCATTGGAGACAGTGGGATCTTCGATGTTAGGTAAGGCGCTGCGTGTGGAGGATGCCGCGGGGCGTTATATCGAATATTGTAAGAGTACAGTGCCGCGCAATCTGGATTTGGCCGGCACAAAAATCGTTGTTGATTGCGCCAATGGTGCGACCTACCACGTCGCCGGCAGTGTATTTCGTGAACGCGGTGCCGAGGTTATAGAAATAGGTAACCAACCCGACGGCTTTAATATTAACGAGGCTTGCGGCGCCTTACATCCGCAAACGCTAAGCAAGGCGGTATTAGAGCACGGCGCTGATGTCGGTATAGCATTGGATGGCGATGGCGATCGAGTAATGATGGTCGATCATCTGGGTAACATACTTGACGGTGATGATTTGCTCTATGTAATAGCGTGCCATCGTTTGCTTGGAAAGGGGCTCGGTCGCGACAAGATGGTGGTCGGCACCTTGATGAGTAATCTTGGTCTTGAGAAGGCATTGGCAAATCGAGGGATCAGACTGGCACGCGCTGCAGTAGGTGATCGTTATGTGCTGGAGTTAATGAAAAAACATGGTTTGATTTTGGGTGGTGAAACTTCAGGCCACATCATTTGCCTTGACAGAACATCGACCGGTGACGGTGTCATTGCCGCGCTGCAGGTGCTGGCTGCCTTGTCGGGGATGTCATACAGCTTGCACGAGATCACTTCCGAAGTGAGTAAAACCCCACAAATCATGATTAATGTGAAGGCCGACGCCAGCGTAGTACAATATGATGGCACGCAAGCGGCAGTACTTGCTGCTAAAACCGAGCTCGGCGATAGAGGCCGTGTATTGTTGCGCCCGTCGGGTACCGAGCCTGTAGTGCGTGTCATGGTGGAGGGTGAAGATGCAGCGCAGATTGGTCGTCTGGCAGATGGCATCGCTGCGGTTATCGCTGAGCGCGCCTGAAGTATGCACTGACATTGTGCATTACCGGGTAAAGTAAATTGATTCCTGGTTTTTCTCACCTTTCGCGTAGTTATTGACCATTCCAAATTGATTTATTGCGGCCGTCTCGCTAAGATGCGTGGCTATTTTGAGCTATGGAGCGCATCTCAATGCGACAGCCGTTTGTAGCGGGTAATTGGAAGATGAATGGGTCACGTGCCAGCGTGTGCGAACTCGTTGAGGGTCTTATACAAGGTATCGATTCTGTTACCAATGCAGCAGTCGCGGTATGTCCGAGTTTTGTCTATCTGGCTGATGTGCAGAGGATGCTGAGCGACACGCGTATCGCCTTAGGGGCGCAAAACCTCAGTGACCGGGAACCGGGGGCGTTCACCGGTGAAATCGCTGGCGCTATGCTGAAAGATTTCGATTGCAAATATGTCATTGTCGGCCATTCTGAGCGTCGTGCCTTATATGGCGAGAGTGATGAACTGGTTGCCCGCAAATTTACCGTCGCGCTTGAAAACGGTTTGACCCCGATATTTTGCCTGGGAGAATTACTCCAAGAACGTCAGCAAAATCAGACCGAAAGCGTCATTGCGCGTCAGCTCGATGTTATACTTACACTGCCAGGCGGCGTTGAAGGTCTGCGTGGCGCGGTGATCGCCTATGAGCCTGTTTGGGCGATTGGGACAGGGATGAGTGCAAGCCCTGCACAAGCGCAGGAAGTGCATGCGTTCATTCGTCAGCGGATTGCCAAAAAAGATGCCAAGGTCGCAGCAGGAGTTCAAATACTCTATGGTGGCAGTGTGAAACCGGATAATGCTGCAGAACTGTTTTCGCAGGCAGATATCGATGGCGGGCTTATTGGTGGCGCATCGCTTGATGCGCAGTCATTTTTGGATATTTGTCGCGCTACCAGCGCGTAGGATTTTATGCAAACAATTTTATTGCTCGTTCATGTCGTGATCGCCGTTGCCCTCGTTGGGCTGGTTTTGTTGCAGCATGGCAAGGGCGCCGATGCGGGGGCTGCTTTTGGTAGTGGTGCGTCACAAACCGTTTTTGGCAGCCAGGGCTCGGGCTCCTTTTTGACGCGCACAACCGCTGTTTTGGCGACCGTGTTTTTTGTTACCTCATTAACGCTGGCCTATTTGTCAGTGGGGCAGACAACGAGTTCGAGTGGTGTCACTGTGGGAACTGTTGGCGTCACGAATAATGGCGCTCCTGTCAGTGCCGATATCCCCCAAGATGATATTTCTGAGGTATTGCATCTGCCCGCAGATGTACCCTTATTGCCTGAGGAAACGAGTGACTTCACAGCAGAAGGCACGAACCATTAAGACGTAGTATAGTGATCGCGCATTCTTAACAAGAGCTGCGATCTATTATTTGGCCGATGTGGTGGAATTGGTAGACACGCTGTCTTGAGGGGGCAGTGGCGCAAGCCGTGCCGGTTCGACTCCGGCCATCGGCACCATAATTATGGGCATAAGCTTATGATTTATAATGATAAAAAAATGGACTTCGTTGACAGTGGAACGGCTCTGGCCGTAGACTCCGCGCATGCTTGATAACTACCTACCAATTTTGGTGTTTATCGTTATGGGCTTCGTGTTTGGTGTCGGTCCGTTGGTGATGGGCTTTATGATGGCACCGCATCGCCCTGATCAAAAAAAGAACTCCCCCTACGAATGTGGTTTTGAAGCCTTTGAAGATTCGCGCATGAAATTCGATGTGCGTTATTACCTCGTTGCTATTCTGTTTATTATTTTTGATCTTGAAATTGCCTTTCTCTTTCCGTGGGCAGTCGTGCTGGATCAAATCGGCTGGTTTGGTTTTGCAGCAATGATGGTGTTTTTGGGTATTCTCGTCGTAGGCTTTATCTACGAGTGGAAAAAAGGGGCGCTGCAATGGGAATAGAAGGCGTTCTTGAAAAAAGTATAGTCACGACTACCGCTGACAAAGTCATTAATTGGGCGCGAACCGGTTCGCTTTGGCCAATGACTTTTGGCCTGGCCTGTTGCGCAGTTGAAATGATGCATGCCGGTGCGGCGCGCTATGATCTTGATCGCTTCGGTGTTGTTTTTCGCCCTAGTCCGCGCCAGTCCGACGTGATGATTGTTGCCGGTACCCTGGTTAACAAGATGGCCCCGGCTTTACGTAAAGTGTATGAGCAGATGGCCGAGCCGCGCTGGGTGATTTCCATGGGTTCATGTGCCAACGGCGGTGGTTATTATCATTATTCTTACTCGGTTGTACGTGGCTGTGACAGGATTGTACCTGTCGATATCTATATACCCGGTTGTCCGCCAACGGCTGAGGCCTTGTTGTTTGGCATTATTCAATTACAAAATAAAATCAAGCGCACGAATACGATTGCGCGTTAAAGAGATAGGGTAGTCATTAATGGCTAATATGGAGCAGATGCTGCTTAAGCGTCTCAATGACGATTTTGCCGATGTCGTTGAGAGCATCACTTGTGGTGTGGGTGACGAAGTCACTGCAGTGGTTCGGGCCGATGCAATAAAATCTTTATGCGCCGAGTTGCGCGATCGAGCTGACTATAGTTTTGAACAACTTATCGATTTGTGTGCGGTTGACTACCTCGAATACACAGGCGAAAAATGTGATCCAGCCAAACGTTTTGCCGTGGTCTATCATCTGTTGTCTATAAAACACAATCAACGTCTGCGTCTGAAGGTGTATATAAGTGAAGAGCAGCCAAGCGTTGACTCGGTGCTGGAGGTGTGGCGTTGCGCGGATTGGTTCGAGCGTGAAGCCTATGACCTTTTTGGTGTCTTGTTTTATGGCCACCCTGACCTGCGTCGCTTGTTAACCGACTATGGCTTTATCGGTCATCCATTTCGCAAGGATTTCCCGATTTCCGGCCATGTTGAAATGCGTTTCGACCCAGAGAAAAATCGCGTTGTCTACGAGCCGGTTAGCATTGAACCACGTGTATTAGTGCCCCGTAAATACCATGAAGATAATCGCTATCTCGGCAAAGGCGAAGAGGTAAATAATGGCTGAGATTCGCAACTTTACGATGAACTTCGGGCCGCAACATCCTTCTGCTCATGGCGTATTGCGTCTAGTGCTTGAAATGGATGGCGAAACTATCGAGCGTGCTGATCCCCATATTGGTTTGTTGCATCGAGGTACCGAAAAGCTTGCAGAGACCAAACCCTATAACCAAAGCATCGGTTATATGGACAGGCTCGACTACGTTTCCATGATGTGTAATGAACATGGTTATGTGTTGGCAATTGAAAAATTGCTGAACATCGAAGTGCCGGAGCGCGCCCAGTATATTCGGGTCATGTTTGATGAAATTACTCGAATTTTAAACCACTGTTTGTGGTTAGGCGCTCATGCGCTGGATATTGGTGCAATGACTGTCTTTTTGTATTGCTTTCGTGAGCGCGAAGATCTCATGGATATCTACGAAGCGGTATCGGGCGCGCGTTTACACGCAACTTATTATCGCCCGGGGGGTGTTTACCGTGATCTGCCGGAGCGTATGCCTCAGTATGAAGCATCAAAGTGGCATAGCGAGCGTGAAGTTAAAAAGAAAAATGCCGACCGACAGGGTTCTGTACTCGATTTTCTTTGGCAGTTTAGCGAACGTTTTCCTCAATACGTTGATGAATATGAAACCTTGTTAACGGATAATCGTATATGGAAACAGCGTACGGTTAATATTGGTGTGGTAAGCCCTGAGCGCGCACTGCAGCTGGGATTTACCGGCCCGATGTTGCGTGGTTCCGGTGTCGAATGGGACCTGCGTAAAAAGCAACCTTATGAGGTTTATGACAAGCTTGATTTTGACATCCCTGTTGGTGTCAACGGTGATTGTTATGATCGTTATCTGGTGCGCGTTGAAGAAATGCGCCAATCAAACAGAATTATTCGACAGTGTGTGCAGTGGCTACGTAATAACCCTGGTCCCGTTATGCTTGAAAACCATAAAGTGACCCCGCCACAGCGCGAAGAAATGAAAGGTGATATGGAATCACTGATTCATCATTTTTTGTTGTTTACCGAGGGTTACCAGGTTCCTCCCGGTGAGGTTTATGCCGCAGTTGAACACCCTAAGGGAGAGTTTGGTTGTTACATTGTGTCTGACGGCGCAAATAAACCCTACCGACTAAAAGTGAGGGCGCCTGGTTTTGCGCATCTCGCATCACTAGATGAAATGACCAAAGGGCATATGCTCGCTGATGTGGTGTCTATTCTTGGTACGCAAGATATTGTGTTCGGTGAGGTGGATCGCTAATGTCAGAGCAAAGATCAATGCTTTCCGAGCCAGTGATTCGCGAGATTGAAAAATGGATAAAGCGTTATCCACCAGAGAAAAAATGCTCGGCCGTTATTCCGGCACTGCATGCAGTACAACGCGACAATGGTGGTTGGCTTACGACTGAGCTGATGGATGCCGTTGCTGATTACTTGGGAATGGCACGTATAGCGGTATATGAAGTAGGTACCTTCTACAGCATGTTCGTGCACGAGCCGACTGGTCGCCACAAAATTAATGTCTGCACCAATGTCTCATGCATGCTGTGCGGTTCAGATGAGATTGTGGCGCATTTACAGAGGCGACTCGGCATCAAGTTAGGTGAAACAACCGCGGACAATAAGTTCACGTTACGTGAAGTAGAATGCCTCGCCGCCTGTGGCGGCGCACCGATGATGCAGGTTGACCGCGCCTATTATGAGAATTTGACTCCAGAAAAGATTGACGAAATTCTGGATGGGATGATGGAATAGAGCAATGGCTAACGAAGTATGTTTCCGTAATTTACATCTTTCCAATCCATGGAAGTTGGATACCTATGTCAGCAACCAGGGTTATGATGCGTGGAAGAAAATTCTCAAAGAAAAAACGCCGCCGGATGAAATTATTGCTGAGCTAAAAACCTCGTGCTTGCGCGGTCGTGGTGGTGCCGGTTTTCCCACTGGTTTGAAATGGAGTTTTATGCCGCGTCAGGCTGATGGTCAGAAATATATTGTTTGTAACTCTGATGAAGGTGAGCCCGGGACATTTAAAGATCGCGATATTCTTCGTTTTGATCCGCACTCGTTGATCGAAGGCATGGCCATTGCCGGTTATTGTATCGGTGCAACGGTTGGCTATAATTATATCCGCGGTGAGTTTGATGAACCCATTGAACGCTTTGAGCAGGCGGTAGAAGAAGCCTATGCAGCGGGTTTACTTGGTAAGAATATTTTGGGATCAGGTATTGATTTTGATCTTTTTACTCACCCGGGTGCAGGCGCCTATATTTGCGGCGAAGAAACGGCACTGCTCGAATCTCTGGAAGGCAAGAAAGGGCAGCCCCGATTTAAACCCCCTTTCCCGGCCGGCTACGGCCTCTATGGTCGTCCCACGACTATTAACAATACTGAGACCTTAGCGTCGGTTCCGACTATATTGCGTAATGGCGGTCAGTGGTTCCTTGATTTGGGCAAGCCCAATAATGGCGGTACCAAGATTTTTTCAGTTTCAGGCCACGTCAACAAGCCGGGTAATTACGAAGTACCCTTAGGCACGCCATTTGCCGAATTATTGAAGTTGGCGGGGGGTATGAAAAACGGGGCCACACTAAAAGCCGTTATTCCTGGGGGTTCCTCGGTGCCAGTCTTGCCTGGTGAGATCATGATGAATGTCGATATGGATTATGATGCCATTGTGCAAGCCGGCTCGATGTTGGGCGCCGGATCGGTCATCGTGATGGACGATTCGACTTGTATGGTTAAAGTACTGGCGCGTATTTCCCATTTTTATTTCGAAGAATCATGTGGCCAATGCACGCCATGTCGCGAAGGTACTGGATGGTTGTCGCGCATCGTGCATCGTATTGAACACGGCAAGGGTAGGCCTGAGGATATCGATAAGCTTGAAGATGTCGCCGCCAAGATTGAAGGGCGCACAATATGTGCTTTGGGTGATGCCGCAGCGATGCCGGTTGCCAGTTTTATTAGACATTACCGTAACGAGTTTGCCTATCATGTGGAGCATAAACGCTGCATGGTCGGTTCACGCGTCCACTAGTTATAGAGCATTTACCATGGTAACCATTGAGATAGACGGTCAAAAGCTCGAAGCCGAAAGCGGTGCTATGTTGATTGAAGTCGCTGATAAAGCGGGGATTTATATTCCGCGTTTTTGCTATCACGAGAAACTGTCAATTGCTGCTAACTGTCGCATGTGTTTGGTCGAAGTGGAAAAGGCGCCCAAACCGCTACCAGCTTGCGCAACACCGGTGATGGAAGGTATGACAGTTCATACCAAGTCACCCAAGGCGCTGGCGGCTCAGCGCGGCACCATGGAATTCCTGTTAATTAACCACCCGTTGGATTGCCCAATTTGTGATCAAGGCGGTGAGTGTGATTTACAGGAGACTGCTATGGGTTACGGCGGCGATTCTTCTGAGTATACTGATGCTAAACGTGTCGTTAAGGACAAAAACCTTGGCTCATTGATTAGCACTGATATGACACGCTGCATTCATTGCACTCGTTGTGTCCGTTTTGGTCAGGAGATTGCTGGTATCATGGAGCTAGGCGCGACTGGTCGTGGTGAGCATATGGAAATCGGCACCTATGTAGAAAAGAGTATCGATTCCGAGTTGTCTGGCAATATGATCGATCTTTGTCCCGTTGGCGCCTTAACCTCGAAACCGTTTCGTTATACATCACGTCCGTGGGAATTAAGTGCTACCGAAACTATTGCGCCGCATGACTGTTTGGGTTCTAACATTGTTCTCCATAATCGTTTTGATAAAATTAAACGTGCTTTGCCACGCGATAACGAAGATATCAATGAGTGCTGGATCTCTGACCGTGACCGGTTTTCCTACCAAGGTTTAAGCAACGATCGTTTGTTGCAACCCATGATTAAAGAACGTGGTGTTTGGCAGGAGGTGGATTGGGAAACGGCCCTGACCAAGGTCGCGCAGTCTTTCGATACGATTAGGGAGCAGCACGGTGCTAACCAGATAGGTGCTTTGCTATCCCCATCCTCGACTTTGGAAGAATCTTTCTTGTTACAAAAACTGGTGCGTGATCTAGGTTCCAGCAATGTTGACCACCGTATGCGCCAGCTGGATTTTAGTGCCGACGATACTGCACCGGTTTACCCGTCACTGGGCATAAAAATTCGTGAGCTGGATCAGCTTGATGCCGCCCTGTTGGTCGGCTCCAACATTCGCAAGGAGCAACCTATTGCAGGGCACCGCTTGCGTAAGGCGGCGTTGGCGGGTGCTAAAGTATCGTTGGTTAATGGCTTGGACTATGAGCTCAGTTTTTCTGCCGCAGAGACCATTATCGTATCACCATCTTGTTATGCCAGTGAATTAGCAGGCATTGCCAAAGCACTGCTAGAAAAGGGCGCAAGCGCTCCGGGGGGTATTGCGAACTTGGTTAATGGCGTCACTGTCAGTCAGCCACAGCGTACGATTGCGCAACAGTTAAGCGATGGTGACAAGTCAGCCGTTATTCTGGGTACACAGTTATTACATCATCATGATTACGCCACAATCAGGGCATTAGCGATTGCGATTGCGAAAATGAGCCACAGCTCACTGGGGGCATTGACTGATGGAGCTAATTCCTCAGGTGCATGGCTGGCTGGTGCGGTGCCGCATCGCGTCGTTGATGGTGTGGCAGCATCACGTGTTGGGCTTAATACACAGCAGATGCTGACCCAAGGTTTGAGGTCCTACATATTGTTAGGTATTGAACCCGAGTTTGATGTTATTAACGCTCAGCAGGCTATTAGTGCGCTGTCCCATGCGGAACTCACGGTGATGCTGTCAGCTTACGTTAGCGACACAATGCGTGAATATGCAGATGTGTTGCTGCCTATCGGTGCATTTTCTGAAACGTCTGGCACATTTGTTAATATCGAGGGTAATTGGCAGAGTTTTACTGGTTCTGTTCCTCCGCCCGGCGAGGCAAGACCTGCCTGGAAGGTGCTGCGAGTGCTCGGTAATCTGTGCCAGGTTGAAGGTTTCGACTATACCAGCTCAGAAGAAGTACGCGATGAAGTCGCTCGTATGACGACAGATTCACCTGACTTATTGGGTGGCTGGCGATGTCCCGCTGAACTGAAAACAGGCGGCGGTGAGGTCTATACTGTCAGCGACGTACCAATGTATGCAGTCGATGCCATCGTTCGTAGAGCGTCTGCGTTACAAAATACCGTTGATGCGAAAAATACACAGGCAGCGAGTATGAATAGCCGATGCGCTGAAAAGCACGGACTGACAGATGCGAATCAAGTTCGTCTCAGTGCGTCGGGTGTTGAGATATCATTACCGCTACGGATCAACGAGCGCGTAGCTGATAATTGTGTGTACGTGCCGGCAGCCGTATCGGCGACTATGATGTATGACTTTAGCCAACAAGCTGTACAGATTCAGCGTTAATTTGACAAGAGACAAATAAGCGGATGTTGCAATTAGTGCTCGACATATGGAACTGGTTACCTGAACTGGTTCAGATACTGCTGAAGATCGTTGTCATAGTGGTACCGATCATGTTGTCTGTTGCCTATTTAACCTTGGCAGAACGTAAAGTGATCGGTTACATCCAAGTGCGTATTGGCCCTAATCGTGTTGGACCACGCGGATTGCTGCAGCCGATTGCTGATGGTCTCAAGCTGGCACTAAAGGAAATTATTATTCCAACCAATGCCAACCGCTTTTTGTTTGTCATCGCACCGCTACTGGTATTGGCGCCAGCTCTGGCAGCATGGGCCGTCATTCCCTTTGATGAGGGTGTGGTGCTGGCGGATATCGATGCCGGGCTACTGTATATTTTGGCGATGACATCACTCGGTGTTTACGGTGTCATCATCGCAGGTTGGGCATCCAATTCTAAATACGCATTCCTGGGTGCCTTACGTAGCTCGGCTCAGGTGGTTTCTTACGAAATCGCAATGGGTTTTGCTTTGGTCGGGGTGTTGATGGCAGCCGGTAGCTTGAACTTGCAAGATATTGTTCTGCGTCAGCAAGGTAACATTATTCAGTGGTATCTATGGCCTTTATTACCATTGTTTCTGGTCTATTTTATTTCGGGCGTTGCCGAGACCAACCGGGCACCGTTTGATGTCGCAGAAGGTGAGTCTGAAATTGTCGCCGGTTTCCATGTTGAATATGCGGGAATGACTTTCGCGCTATTCTTCCTAGCGGAATACGCTAACATGATTTTGATCGCTGCTCTGACATCTATTATGTTCATGGGTGGTTGGTTGTCACCTTTCGAAGGAATAGCCGTTCTCGACGGACTCACCGAATGGGTGCCAGGAATTGTCTGGTTATTGCTGAAGATGGGTTTCTTTCTATTCCTGTTTTTGTGGTTTAGGGCGACTTTTCCCCGTTACCGTTATGACCAGATAATGCGTTTGGGCTGGAAGGTTTTCATTCCTGTTACGATCGTTTGGATAGTTGTGGTGGGTTTGTTAGTGCTGGGTGAAGTTGGCCCTTGGTTTGATAAGGCGTAACAGTGCTCTTCTGCAAGAGACCGACGCAATGAGTAATAATGAGTAAACTAGGACATTATTTTAAAAGTTTCATGTTGGTCGAATTATTTCGTGGCATGAAACTAACTGGTCGTTACTTCTTTAAAAAGAAGATTACGGTTCAGTACCCTGAAGAAAAGACTCCGCAGTCGCCGCGGTTTCGCGGCTTGCATGCGTTGCGCCGTTACCCGAATGGCGAAGAACGTTGTATTGCTTGTAAATTGTGTGAAGCTGTGTGTCCGGCTTTAGCAATTACTATTGAATCGGAAGAGCGCGAAGACAAGACACGCCGTACAACACGCTATGACATTGATTTATTTAAATGCATATTTTGTGGGTTTTGTGAAGAGGCTTGCCCGGTTGACTCGATTGTTGAAACACGCATTTTTGAATATCACTTTGAAAATCGTGGTGAACAGATCATGACAAAGGAAAAATTGTTGGCCATTGGCGATGAAAATGAGAAACAAATCGCTGCTGACAGGGCTCAGGATGCAGCATACAGATAAACTATTTATTTTTCTTCAAAACAGAAGCGATCTAGTATGGCGATAGAGCCTGTAATATTTTATTTTTTTGCGACAATACTGGTGGCGGCGTCGGTAGCAGTTATTACTGTGCCTAATTCTGTTCATGCAGTGTTATTTCTGGTGCTAGCCTTTTTTACTAGCGCCGGTCTATGGTTATTGCTTGAGGCCGAGTTTCTCGCCATTACCTTGGTGCTGGTTTATGTTGGCGCCGTGATGGTGTTGTTCTTGTTTGTAGTTATGATGCTGGATATTAATTTCGAGCCGACGCGGGAAGGGTTTATCAAAAATCTGCCCATTGGGATTCTGGTTGCATTGATCATGGTGGTCGAGATTATCCTGGTCGTCTGGCCAAACTTCGGATTAGATACCCACGGCGCACCTATTCCCCATGGCGCTGATTACAGTAATACGAAAGAGTTGGGTTCGGTTCTTTATACGGTTTATTTGTATGCGTTTGAGTTGGCGGCAGCCATTCTCTTGCTAGCGATTGTTGCAGCAATTATGTTGACATTGCGTCGTCGCCCGAACAACAAATATCAAGATCCTGGTCAACAGGTGTTGGCACGTAAGGCAGATCGTTTGCGTATTGTAAAAATGCAATCCTCACCTAAATCGGGTAATGGAGCAGAGTCATGATCTCGCTATCACATTTTCTTGTTCTTGGCGCGATTCTGTTTTGTCTCAGTGTGGCGGGTATTTTTCTAAACCGTAAAAACGTCATCATTCTCTTGATGTCGATCGAGTTGATGTTGCTTGCAGTAAATATGAACTTCGTTGCATTCTCGCATTTTCATGGTGATATAGCGGGGCAAATATTTGTCTTCTTTATTCTTACCGTCGCGGCTGCGGAAGCGGCCATTGGCCTAGCCATTTTAATTACCTTGTTCCGAAACCGTCGAACGATTAACGTCGGCGAATTGGATAATTTGAGCGGTTAGGCGGGAAGGGCGTAGATTTATGGATAAAGTATACCTAATACTCGCGTTATCGCCCCTGGTGGGCGCCATTATCGCTGGCTTGTTTGGTAAAAAGATCGGCCGTGCTGGTGCGCATTGGGCAACAATTATCAGTGTAGCAATTTCGTTTGTATTATCACTGTTTGTTTTTAATCACATCGTGCTCAACGATGCACCGACTTACAATGCTACCGTTTATCAATGGTTACTAAGTGATGCCATTAACTTTGAGGTGGGCTTTCTCGTTGATGAATTGACTGCGACCATGTTGATAGTCGTGACCTTTGTTTCACTTATGGTGCATATCTATACCATCGGTTATATGCACGATGATCCGGGCTACCAGCGTTTCTTTAGCTATATTTCTTTATTTACTTTTTCGATGTTAATGCTGGTGATGGCAAATAATTTCATGCAGCTGTTTTTTGGTTGGGAGGCCGTAGGGCTTGTCTCCTATTTATTGATTGGTTTTTGGTATAAAAAACCCACTGCGATTTACGCTAATCTAAAAGCATTTTTAGTTAACCGTGTCGGTGACTTTGGCTTTTTGCTCGGTATAGCTGCAGTACTGATGTATTTTGGCTCGTTGGATTATGCCGAGGTCTTTGCTGGTGCCGCCGACCATGCCGAGACGACTATAGCGATTTTCCCGGGCATTGAATGGTCCTTGATAACCGTTATTTGCATTCTGCTTTTCGTTGGTGCGATGGGGAAGTCAGCGCAAGTGCCGTTACATGTATGGTTGCCCGATTCGATGGAAGGCCCGACACCTATTTCGGCGTTGATCCACGCTGCGACTATGGTAACAGCTGGTATCTTTATGGTGTCGCGCATGTCCCCCCTGTTTGAATGGTCGGAGACCGCATTAAGTGTCGTTTTGGTGATCGGTGCGATTACTGCTTTATTTATGGCATTCCTGGGTTTGATTCAAAATGACATCAAACGTGTTATCGCCTATTCAACCTTGTCGCAGCTGGGCTATATGACGGTTGCCTTGGGTGTTTCTGCCTACTCTGCGGCAATGTTTCATTTAATGACTCATGCCTTTTTTAAAGCCTTGTTATTCTTGGCGGCCGGTTCCGTGATTATTGCCATGCACCACGAACAGGACATGCGCAAGATGGGTGGCTTGCGTAAGTATATGCCAATAACCTATTGGACGGCTTTGATAGGTTCATTGGCATTGATGGGTATTCCACCGTTCGCAGGTTTCTTCTCAAAAGACACCATTATCGAGGCAGTAGGGGCCTCAACTATCGCGGGTTCTGACTTTGCCTATTTTGCAGTGGTTGCCGGTGTATTCGTTACTGCTTTCTACAGCATGCGGCTGCTGTTTTTAACTTTTCACGGTAAACCACGCATGGACGAGCATACGCTGCATCATGTTAAAGAAAGCCCGAAGGTGGTCACTGTTCCGCTCATCTTATTAGCGATACCGTCAGTGCTTGCCGGTTGGATAGCGCTGTCCGGCATGCCCTTTGGCGATTACTTCGGTAATTCAATTGTGGTTTTTGATCAACATAATAGTTTGGCTATCGCCAAAGAGATGCACGGCGGAGAGCCTTGGCATTTCTTGACTCACGGCATTATGACATTGCCCTTTTGGTTGGTGATTGCAGCGATTGTCACCGCTTGGGTGTTTTATATCGCCAAACCAGAGATAGCTGGAATTATTGCTGACAGGTTTTCCGGAATATATCGCGTGCTCAGTGATGCTTATGGCATAGACCGCCTGTACTATGCAGTCTTCGCAAAAGGCAGTCAGTTATTGGGTAGAGGTTTTTCTTCTGTCGGTGATGCCAGGCTGATCGATGGCATGATGGTAAATGGTGCGGCAAATAGCGTGGGACGTTTTTCAAGTGTTGTTCGACGCTTACAAACCGGTTTCCTTTATCATTATGCTTTTGCCATGATTGTTGGGTTGCTAGTCTTAATTGGCTGGTTCGTATTAGCACGTTAGGATGAAGAGCGGACACTATAACTATGTTTTCTAATTTGCCGCTTTTGAGTTTGATAATCTGGCTGCCCATTATTGGCGGTATGGTGGTGTTGTTTGCTAGCCGTGGTGAAACAGGATTGCAGCGCGTCTTGGCATTGGCATTTTCCGTTGCCACCTTTTTGTTGTCTATTCCATTATATACTGCCTTTGATGTTGCAACGCCGCAGATGCAGTTTGTTGAAACAGCAGCGTGGATACCTTCATTCAATGTGAATTATGAGCTCGGTATTGATGGGTTTTCAATGCCGTTAATTTTGTTGACGACATTTTTTACTGTCATTGTGGTCGTTGCCGGCTGGCAAGTGATCAAGAAGCACGTTGCACAATACATGGCGGCGTTCTTGATCATGGAAGGACTAATGAACGGAGTCTTCGCCTCGCTCGACTCCATCCTGTTCTATGTATTCTGGGAAGCCATGCTGATACCGATGTTTATTGTCATCGGTGTTTGGGGCGGACCGCGTCGTGTTTATGCGGCGATTAAGTTCTTTTTGTATACCTTTTTGGGTTCGGTATTATTGCTGGTGTCAATCCTCTATTTGTATTTCCAAACTGGCAGCTTCGCGATTCTCGATTTCCATGATCAAGCGCTGGGTATGACCGCCCAAACGCTGATGTTCTTCGCCTTTCTGATTGCTTTCGCCGTTAAAGTACCTATGTGGCCGGTGCACACTTGGTTGCCCGATGCGCACGTTGAGGCACCAACGGGTGGCTCCGTTATTTTGGCTGCGATTATGCTTAAGTTAGGTGCCTACGGTTTTATTCGTTTCTTATTGCCGATAGTGCCCGATGCGGCGGCCGAATTTGACTGGTTTGTCATCGCCTTGTCTTTGATCGCTGTGGTGTATATTGCTCTAGTGGCGTTGGTGCAAGAAGATATGAAAAAGCTGGTTGCTTATTCATCCATCGCACATATGGGTTTTGTCACACTCGGTTTGTTCGTTGTCTTTTCCATTTACAGGCAAACAGGAGATGTTGCTGGTGCTGCCTTGGGTGTAGAAGGCGCAGTGGTTCAGATGATTTCGCACGGCTTTATCTCAGGCGCCATGTTTTTGTGCGTCGGCGTTATGTATGATCGTATACACTCACGCCGTATCAGTGATTACGGTGGTGTCGTCAATACTATGCCAGTCTTTGCTGGCTTTATGGTGTTGTTCGCGCTCGCTAATACTGGTTTGCCTGGAACCTCTGGGTTTGTTGGTGAATTTATGGTTATTCTCAGCGCATTTCAGGTTAATTTCTGGATCGCATTCCTTGCCGCATCGACACTGATTTTTGGTGCTGCCTATACATTATGGATGGTGAAGCGCGTTATCTTTGGTGATGTTACCAACGACAAGGTTGCCCAGTTAAACGATGTAAATCGCCGCGAATTCTGGATGCTGGGCGTGCTAGCGGTTGCCGTATTACTACTGGGCATTTGGCCTGCACCTTTGGTCGACGTGATGCATAGCTCTGTCGATCACTTCCTTAATCACATTGTAACTTCGAAACTGTAGGTGGGTTGAATGACGGATTTTATTGCACCTAATTTCCAACCTGCTATAGCAGAGATTTTTCTGCTGATTATGTGCTGCGTTGTCTTATTGGTCGACGTGTATTTACCGCCGGAAAAACGTGGTATCACCTATATATTGACGCAGTTATCACTGCTTATAGGTGCCTTTCTGACCTTGTCACTGCCTATGAACGAAACGGTTCTGACGTTTGATGGTAGTTATATCAATGACCCTATGGCCTTGGTGTTAAAGCTGTTTATTTATCTGGTGAGCTTTTTTGCATTTTTGTATGCGCGGCAATACCTGGTTGATCGTGGCATCTATCGTGGTGAATACTATGTCTTAGGACTGTTTGCGGTACTTGGCATGTTGGTCATGGTGTCAGCGCATAGCTATCTCACCATCTATCTTGGCCTCGAATTACTATCATTATCACTTTATGCCATGGTCGCCTTTAACCGTGATTCCAGTACTTCTGCCGAAGCCGCGATGAAGTACTTTGTTTTGGGTGCGATTGCCTCCGGTATGCTGCTTTACGGCATGTCGATGATTTATGGTGCTACTGGCTCGCTGGATATTGGCGAAGTGGCAAGTTATATCGCCGCTAATGACAGCGATAGTATCGTACTTAAATTTGGTGTTGTTTTTCTAGTGGTTGGTATCGCTTTTAAATTGGGCGCAGTACCATTTCACATGTGGATACCAGATGTCTATGAGGGTGCGCCTACGGCAGTGACTTTGTTTATTGCCAGTGCGCCAAAAATTGCTGCTTTCGCAATGCTAATGCGGCTCCTGGTTGACAGCGCAGAAGGCTTGCATGTGCATTGGCAAGACATGTTGATTCTCTTAGCGGTGTTGTCGATTATCATCGGTAATCTTGTTGCCATCGCACAGACCAACATCAAACGTATGTTGGGTTATTCAACCATCGCTCATGTCGGTTTCTTGCTTCTGGGTGTTTTGGCAGGAACAGACGAAGGCTATGTCGCCTCCATGTTCTATGCGATTGTTTACGCCATCACCACTGCCGCAGGTTTCGGCCTCGTTATTTTACTGAGTCGCGCCGGCTATGATGCGGAAAATATTTCTGACTTTAAAGGCTTGAACAAACGCAGCTCCTGGTTTGCCTTCATGGTCATGATTGTTATGATGTCGATGGCGGGTGTGCCTCCATTTATTGGCTTTTGGGCCAAGTTGCAGGTTTTACAAGCTGTCGTCAATATTGAACTGGTTTGGTTGGCAGTACTTGCCGTTCTGCTCTCTGTTGTCGGAGCCTTTTATTACCTGCGCATTATTAAATTTGCCTACTTTGATGATGCTGACGAAGATGCATCAGAGATCACTGCTCCGGCGGATATGAAGATCGCGCTCAGTTTCAACGCCTTATTGATACTGGCTCTAGGCATTTATCCAAGTTCGCTCATGGCCTTGTGCGTTGCAGCCATTGCTGCATAGCGATAAGGGTTCTCCGTCGGTTTGTTTAGCGCAAACTGATTGAGCTATGATCCGGCATAGCGTATCGTTATAAGCACTCACTGTCGCGTTTGATGTTATGCGAATTTTATTAAGCAACGATGATGGTTATCTTGCTCCGGGATTAATCGCGCTTTATGATTCACTCCGTAGCCTTGCCCATGTTGATGTTATTGCACCAGACAGAAACCGTAGCGGTGCCAGTAATTCACTCACCTTATTAAGGCCTCTTCGTTTAAAACAGCATGATAATGATGTCATCAGCGTTGATGGCACGCCTACCGATTGTGTTCATATCGCCGTTACTGGCTTACTTGACCAAGAGCCTGATATGGTGATTGCTGGTATCAATGCCGGCGCCAACCTAGGCGACGATGTCGTTTATTCTGGTACCGTTGCGGCGGCAATGGAAGGGCGCTTCCTTGGCTTGCCCGCCATAGCGGTATCCCTTACCGGGCATAAGCTTAAGCATTATAGCAGCGCGGTTAAAGCGATAGAAATACTCGTTCGTAAACTGCAGGTAACACCGTTAGCAAAAGACACACTGTTAAACGTGAATGTGCCTGATCTAGCTTGGCCTGATATTAAAGGCTTTGCCTCAACGCGCCTTGGCTACCGTCATAAGGCTGAACCCGTTATCTGCGACAAGGATCCACGCGGTCAGCCGATCTATTGGGTCGGCGCAGCCGGCGCTGCTGCCGATTCGGGCATCGGCACAGATTTTTATGCAGTGGAAAATGGCTACGTCTCTGTTACCCCCATACATGTCGACTTAACGCGGTATCAACAAGTTGATGCGCTCGGTGAATGGCTGCCTCCGATAGAATCTGAGGCAGAGATTTAATGTCGATCAAAGCGCATCACCTTGGTATTGGCATGACCTCCCAGCGTACACGAGAACGCCTGGTACAGAGATTAAAAGAAGAGGGTATCACTGATCCACGTGTACTCGAAGCGATGCGGCAAACACCCCGTCATATCTTTGTTGAGGAAGCCTTGGCCAGCCGTGCCTACGAAGATACCGCCTTACCCATTGGGCACGGCCAAACTATCTCACAGCCGTACATTGTTGCGAGAATGACTGAGCTGGTTATCAGTGACGGTGAATGCCATTCTGTTTTAGAAATAGGTACAGGCTGTGGCTATCAAACCGCGATACTCTCTCTTTTTTTTGAAAAAGTGAATACGGTAGAACGGATATCTGCTTTGCTCGATAGCGCACGGCGACGCTTTGCTGAATTGTCATTACGTAATATTCGCCCGCGCTTAAGCGATGGCAGCGAGGGTTGGACAGGTTCTGCGCCGTTTGATGCCATTGTTGCGACTGCTGCGCCAGAAGAGATACCAGAAGGCTTGTTATCACAACTTGCTATAGGAGGGCGTTTGGTCATCCCAGTCGGCAGAATGGGCCATCAAGTTCTGGTACGTGTTATCAGAGAAAGCGCAACACGTTATGTGCGCGAAGATGTCGAGAAAGTAAGCTTTGTGCCTATGCTTGTTGGCACCAAGTAATACAATATTTACAAGGGCAATAGTTATTCACTTATGCGTATCTTTAGTCGCTTATATTACATTGCCCTGCGCTGGGCACACCACCCTAAGGCGCCCTGGTATTTAGGTGGTTTAAGCTTCGCCGAATCGTCTTTTTTCCCCATTCCTCCCGATGTTATGCTGGCGCCAATGGTCTTGGCAAAACGTAACAAGGCGTGGCGGTTTGCTAGCATTACCACTGTTACATCAGTACTGGGCGGTATTTTTGGCTACTTAATTGGATGGTTGGCGTTCGACCTTATTGAACCATGGCTAAACAATATAGGTTATGGAGACGAACTCGAACTTTCTCGGCAGTGGTTTTTACGTTGGGGTGTCTGGGTCGTTTTTATCGCGGGCTTTGCACCTATTCCTTATAAGCTCTTTACCATTAGTGCCGGTGCGCTAGCCATGAGCTTTATTCCTTTTGTTATCGCATCTCTCATTGGCCGTGGCGCCAGATTTTTTTTGGTGGCGGGGCTGATCAAAGCCGGCGGCGAAAGAATGGAAAGAGCATTACATAAGTACGTGGATACCCTGGGCTGGATTACAATCGCTGCAGCAGTAAGTGTTTATTTGGTGTTTCGATAGAAAGTAACTGAAAGAACGGACTAAGTTCCAGAGCAATGTTAGTTTTTTGTTTGGCGGGAACAACGCGGATTCAACTCACAAGTGCAACGGATGGGTTGATGCCTAACAATACTTGATTAGGCGTTTTAATACCAAGACATTTTCTTGGTCGGTTATTGAGTTTGTTCATAGCCTGATTAATTTCAG
>WGFU01000039.1 GCA_015492075.1 Gammaproteobacteria bacterium | reverse complement strand
TCAATCCCGTCAAACGCCACCGCTTCTCCTCCAAATACTTCCGCACACACGCGTGTCAACGCCGCCGTCAACGTGGTCTTACCATGGTCTACGTGACCAATCGTCCCCACATTAATATGCGGCTTCGAACGCTCAAATTTTTCCTTGGACATCGCCAGGCCTCCTCACACACCTACAGATTAAGAACAATAATGTCAAAAAGGCGCTATAGCGCCATCACAACAACATGGTCTCAGCGACCATCACTCACTACACTGGAGCCCATAACCGGACTTGAACCGGTGACCTCTTCCTTACCAAGGAAGTGCTCTACCGCTGAGCTATATGGGCCCGACAAACACTTATACAACCACCAGTAAATCAAAACATGGAGCGGGTGATGGGAATCGAACCCACACCATCAGCTTGGAAGGCTGAGGTTCTACCGTTGAACTACACCCGCCTGTCCCGTCGCAAACGACCCCGCCGATACCGGTTTTGCATAAACCCAAGTTCTGGGTACCCCTAGCATCTATAGACAAGCAAAACGTCTACTATTTCATGGTGGAGGGGGCAGGATTCGAACCTGCGAAGGCTGAGCCGTCAGATTTACAGTCTGATCCCGTTGACCGCTTGGGTACCCCTCCGAAAAAAGGTTAAGCGGGTAATTTTGCTTGAGTATGACTGGCGTGTCAATGTCTGTCTTGCGACATGGGTTGGAATAGAGTCATCATAGCAGCGTACACCCCGGCCGCCAAGGTGACAGGGGCTGCCAATATGAACACATCAGATGAGGTCAGTCGATCAAACGCTCCTTGCGTAGATAGTGAAAGACCTGCTGGGCCGCTTCTTCGACACTGATACCGTCGGTGTTAATGACTATCTCCGGCATTTCCGGCTCTTCATACGGATCGCTGATACCCGTGAACTCTTTGATTTTACCGGCACGTGCCAACGCGTACAGCCCTTTACGGTCACGCGCTTCACATACCTCAAGCGGTGTCGCAACATGTATTTCGACGAACGTCCCGTATTTCGTAATCATGTCACGCACCTCACGGCGCAATGATGCGTAGGGCGCTATGGGTGCGCAAATGGCAATACCACCATTTTTAGTGATCTCACTCGCAACATAGCCTATGCGGCGGATATTGATATTACGGTGCTCTTTAGAAAAACCAAGCTCACTAGAAAGGTGGCTACGTACCACATCACCATCTAGCAAAGTCATATGACGACCACCTATCTCCAACAGCTTGGCCAGCACTGCATTGGCAATGGTTGATTTTCCTGAACCAGAAAGACCAGTAAAAAACAGGGTCAAACCACGACACACTAGAGGCGGATAGCTACTACGCACCTCACTGACAACCTCAGGAAATGAAAACCACTCAGGAACTTCGAGATCGCGGTCTAAACGATGGTAAAAATCATTGCTATCTATGGTTGCAACCGCTTCACCAGTTTGCAACATGGAAGGGGCGACGTATTCGCTACGCGCCTCAACATAAACAGGCAATTCATAACTAACCAGCTTAATGTCAAGCTGCTCTTGAGCAGCTTTCATTAAATGATTATCGATTTTCGAATCAACCTTAACCGCTGCGTACCGATCCCACGTTATCATGTGCGTACAACCATAGTTTTGGCGAATGATGGCATGCAGTATCTGTTCACGCAGACCCGCGTGATACTCAACTAGCGGCAATAAAGCAAGCAGTGTCGTTTGGCCAGGGAAGTACTTCAATACTTCTTGGTAGCAACGCACTCTAGAGTGATATTGCTCACCCTCTGCCACCAACGGGTGTAACATTAAATTAGCATTATTATCCAAGGCCGCCTGTAAGGCCATTTTATACTCGGCGCGATGAATTGGCTGAGTAGCATGCATTGCAATGACATTACCCCAGGTCAACTTAGAAAATTGTTGGCGCATTTCTTGTGGACTATAACGCAAATGTTTGAAGCTATGATGGGCTGGCGCCTCTAAACCCTGCACCGAACCCGACAAATAAACAGGGTTGCTGTAATCAAGTAGAGCGGCAACACCTGGGTGTGATGGCGTATCGATGCCGTAAATCGCTTTCGCTTCAGCTTTCAAATCTGGGCGCCAAATCTCGTCAATAGTGAGAATGGCGATCACCACCCCTTCCAAATCACGTAAAACAAGTTGCGAACCCGCGCTAAGCTCTTCGGCACACTTATCACTGACATCGAGCATAATAGGCAAAGGCCATAAGCTACCATCTGCAAGCTGGCCCTTATCCAACACAGCTTGATAATCGGCCTGCCCCATAAAACCGCGTAGCGGTGACAATGCACCCGACATCAGCAGTTCGATAACAGATTGCTGACGCAAGTTCAAATCCCATGATGGCAATGACTGGGCGACTTCTCTTAGCTTGCTGTATTCAATGCCATCAACATAAAGATTGATGAGTTCGCCTTGATAAGCTGGAATGTTTTGTGCCATGTAGAACTCCTTACGGTCAACTATCAATCAACGCCGACATATGAAATATGTCAGATGGGTGCTTAGCTTGTTAGAATATGATTCACTTGTCCAGCAATCACCAGGTTCGGCGCGAACCTTGCTTGTTTCTGTCATTAACGGCCTAATACATGATAACTTTTGTGAAATCTCAATTGAGACCTAAGGTGAAGCCAAACACGAAACTGGATCTAAAATCTATGCAGCCAAAGACCGCAAAAATTTCTAGTTACTTGCTGGTAATTCTGATATCCAGCTTAGGCGCCAATACTTCGAGCTTAGCCATGGCAGAAACACGCTATGTAAGCGACAGCCTTAGTATAACGCTACGCCGTGGACAAGGTACGGGGTTTCAAATATTGCGCACCCTCAAAAGCGGCACTGCCTTAGAAGTCCTGCAAACCGATGCTGACAGTGGGTATAGCCAGGTAAGAACGCGTGGTGGCACCGAAGGCTGGGTGCTGACACGTTTTCTAATGAATGAGCCCAGCGCGCGCGCTCAGCTTGGCGCAGCCAAGTCTCGTGCCGCCGAACTTGAGGCAAAGTACAAGCTAATATCCGAGCAAATCGCACTACTTACCAGCGAGAAAAAAGAGCTGGAGAACAGTCGCAGCAACCTTGACAAATCACACAGCCAATTAAGCAGAGAACTCAAACGCATCAAGACTACGGCTGGTCGCGCACTGGAGATAGAAGGTGAAAATAAAGAGCTCAGATCAAAAGTAATTAGGCTGGAGCGGGACAATCAAGCACTATCGCAAGAAAATGAAACCTTGAAGGACAGGAATGCGCGAGACTGGTTTATGGTTGGCGCCGGCGTTGCCATACTGAGCTTATTGCTGGGATTGATACTGGCGCGCTTTGGTGGCCGCCGCAAAACATCATCATGGGGCTCGATCTGACAAGGCTCGACTCTCGCCAGCGCAAGCCAGGATCAAGGCTTGGCTTGATCCTCAATCTTCAAATGCTGAACATCCGACTCAACACCTAACGGAATGCCATCATCATCGAATGGCGCTGCTTCGGCATTGCTTTCCTCAAGATCTGCTGCCTGCCACGGATTAACAAAATCCTGCAACACTTGATCAACCAGGCCATGCTCGTCATTATTATTATCCATCATCACCCACCCCTGTCGTGGTTTTCATGTTACCGCAACGCCGCCAAGCCAACCAAGCCCAGACAGCGCTTTTATATCGTTAGCAATTGCAATGCCATCACATGGTCACTTTTAAAATCAATCGCTTAGACCGGCATACAAGCATTCAAACGAAAATGTGTAAATAAAACCGACAAAGGAAACACCGACCCCGAAATCCCCAGCCTAGCCCGGAAGTCTCAGGCCTGGCTGCAAAACCTTAGTAAGTAATATCGACCGCGACTAATTGGCCATCCTGGTCCTCATAGCTCACCAGCACAGGGCCTGGTCCTTTACTCACTTTTGCCAGTAGATCCTTACTGGCACTAAATTGTATGGGGCTATTAGATTCCACATCGATAATGGTAAATGTTCCGGCATCGACATCAACAGCGGTGACTTGCTTGCCGACGTGGTTGCCTTCACCTGCCATTGAGCAGGCAAATACTGGCGTGATAAGACTTGCTAACAACAGTACAAAAAATATTCGAGCAAGCATCTTTACTCTCCTTTTGCAGATCCAAACAATAGACAAATTTAGTCCCGTTTCACCAGAAATTGTTCCCGTAGAGGTAACAACCGCTCATGGTTTACTCATCGGTAACACAACCGGACGAGGCATCTGCAACATTCTTGATGTACTTATACAAGGTACCGCGCCGCGCCTTATAAGGCGGCATCGACCACTGCTCTTGGCGACGCACCATTTCATCTTCGCTAACAGCAACCGACAATAAACGCTGACCAGCATCGATAGTGACCATATCGCCGTTATGCACCAAGGCAATCGGGCCGCCTACCTGCGCTTCTGGCACGACGTGACCAATAATAAAACCGTGCGAACCACCAGAGAAGCGGCCATCGGTAATTAAGGCGACATCGTTACCCAGTCCAGCCCCTATAATGGCGGAAGTCGGGGTCAACATCTCCGGCATACCCGGCCCACCGGTTGGGCCTTCATAGCGAATAATGACCACATCACCCTTAGCAATTTCACCTCGCTCCAACGCCGCCAGCATCTCTTCCTCAGCATCATAGACCCGGGCCGGCCCGCAAAAACGCAGGCCTTCCTTGCCGGTAATTTTTGCCACCGAGCCGCCTGGTGCGAGGTTACCCTTAAGAATCTGGATATGACCGCTTGGCTTGATCGGTTTATCTAGAGGCATGAACACATCCTGGCCTTCGCTCAGGCTGGGCACCTCGGCCAAATTCTCGGCCACCGTCTTACCCGTCACGGTCAGACAGGAACCGTCAATCAAACCGTTTTCCATTAGGTACTTCATCACCGCCGGTATACCACCGACATTATGCAGATCTTCCATGACATAACGACCGCTCGGCTTGAGATCGGCCAAAAACGGAATGCGGTCACTAGTGGCCTGGAATTCATCGATACTGAGTTTCACGTCTGCGGCCTTGGCCATCGCCAATAAATGCAATACAGCATTGGTCGAACCACCCAGGGCCATGATAATTACCATGGCATTCTCAAAGGCGGCGCGCGTCATGATGTCACGCGGCTTGATATCTTTTTCCAAAAGATTGCGAATCGCCGCGCCCGCACGCAGGCACTCATCGATCTTGCCGGCATCCACCGCAGGGGTAGAAGAACTGTAAGGCAATGACATGCCCATGGCCTCAATCGCCGAAGCCATGGTATTGGCGGTATACATACCGCCACAGGCACCGGCACCGGGACAAGAGTTTCTGACGATGCGCTGGCGCATCTGCTCATCGATGCTACCGGAAATAAACTGACCATAGCTCTGAAATGCCGAAACGATATCGAGCGTTTTGACTTCGCCGTTTTGCTTGAGATGACCCGGCTTGATGGTGCCGCCATAGACCATGAGCGATGGCCGATTAAGGCGTGCCATCGCTATCACGCAACCTGGCATATTCTTGTCGCAACCAGGAATCGAAATATTGGCGTCATACCACTGCGCCGCCATCACGGTTTCAATCGAATCGGCGATCAGGTCTCGCGATTGCAGCGAATAGCTCATGCCATCAGTGCCCATGGAAATGCCATCACTGACCCCGATCGTATTGAAGCGCATACCGACTAAACCCGCCGCTACCACGCCTTCCTTGACCTTTTGCGCCAGGTCGAGCAAATGCATATTGCAGGGATTGCCTTCATACCACATGCTGGCAACACCTACCTGTGGCGCATGAATGGTGTTCTCATCCAGGCCGGTACCGTATAACATTGCCTGAGAGGCACCCTGCGATTTCGGCTCGGTGATGCGCGAGCTATATTTATTCAGTTTCTTTTCCATTATTCCGCCAGCTTTTAAGACCGAGTCCCGTAAAAAACATCAATATTAACAAATACCAGACCTAAGTTGCCGCAAAGAATAAAGGTAGAATCAGCAATACATCCTTAAACTCAGCTGAGACCGCAGTCTGAACCATGAACAACGAACACAATATCAGTCGCTACCACCATTTTCTGGCGCATTCTCTCGACGAGCTATTGAGCAAAACCTCGCCGGACGATAATTTGATCACACTGTTTAACCGCGCATCACACGAGGTTCCGGCCTACGCTGATTTCCTGCGCCAATATGCACCCGCGGCAAAGCTTGAGTCTGCAGCCGACTTGGCCACACTGCCTCTGACCACCAAAGATAATTACATGCGCGCCTACCCCTTGGCGCAACGCTGCCGTCACGGCCGGCTGGATCAGTGCGAGATGATCGCCGTCTCGTCCGGTTCCACCGGTCAGCCCATGTTCTGGCCGCGCAGCCTCGAGCACGAACTGGATATCGCCACACGCTTTGAACAGGTGCTGCACGACAGTTTCTCCGCCCACACTCGCTCTACCTTGTTCATTGTCTGTTTCGCACTGGGCAACTGGGTCGGGGGCATCTATACCGCCAATTGCGTTCGCCTGGTCTCGCAAAAAGGCTACCCCATCACCTTACTCACCCCGGGCAGCAATGCCGATGAGATTTTTCGTATCGTGCGCGAACTGGCACCCGGCTTTGAGCAAACCGTACTCGCCGGTTATCCCCCGTTTATCAAGGGTTTGCTTGACCGCGGGCGCAGTGAAAGCATTGACTGGCCCGGTTATCGGCTGCGGTTTGTTTTTGCCGGCGAGGTCTTTAGTGAAGAATGGCGCCAGTTGCTCATGGGCTATTGCGGCTCTGACCGGCCTTGCCATGACAGCGCCTCGCTGTATGGCACCGCCGATGCCGGGGTGCTAGGCAATGAAACGCCTTTATCGATCTCTATACGGCGTTTTTTCGCCAGTCAGCCCACGGCGGCCAGGGCAGTGTTTGGCGAATCACGCCTGCCGGCGCTGATGCAGTACGATCCGGCCAGCCGTTATTTTGAAGCACATGAAGGCACCTTGGTCGTCAGCGGGGATAACGGTGTACCGCTTTTGCGCTATCACATTGCCGATCAAGGCGGCATTTTTAGTTATGACGAAATGTTACAGCTTGCCGAAAAGCACGGTGCTAACATCGACATCCGTAACGCCAGGCAACTGCCGTTTGTCTATCTGTTCGGACGCGCCGATTTCACGGTCTCGTATTACGGCGCCAACATCTATCCGGAAAATATCAGCGTCGCACTGGAACAAGCACCCATCAGCGAATGGGTCAGCGGCAAGTTTGTGTTAGCAACAAAAGAAAATGATCAGTTCGAAAAAAGCCTCTGCCTGGCCGTCGAATTGCTGCCGCAAAGAGAAAAAGACAATGCTGATACCGGCATCATCGAAAAAGCTGTCATCAGAGAATTATTACGACTCAATAGCGAATTCAAGGCCTATGTGCCCCTTGCACAACAAAAAATCGATGTCACACTATGGCCGCACGGTCATCCTGAGTATTTTCCAAGCGGCGTAAAACACCGCTACAGCCGTCGCTAACCCTTTCTTTCTCGGACAAGCACCATGGCAAAGCTTGAAAAAAAACTACTGCATTACATCACCAAGGCGATTGCCGACTACCGGATGATAGAAAAAGGTGATCGCGTCATGGTCTGCCTGTCGGGTGGCAAAGATTCGTTTACGCTACTTTATCTGTTAAACGAGATCCGCAAGAACTCACATAACCGTTTTTCGCTACATTCTTACACGCTGGATCAATCACAACCGGGCTGGAACGATGCAGGACTGCGTGCCTGGCTTAAAGCACAGCGCATTCCCTACACGATAGAAACACGCGACACTTATTCAGTAGTAACGGAAAAAATTCCGGCCGGCAAGACCTATTGCTCGCTGTGCTCACGCCTGCGTCGCGGCAATATTTATCGCTTTGCCGAAGACAATGGCTTTAATAAAGTCGCGCTCGGCCATCATCGTGATGATCTGATCCAAAGCATGCTGATGTCGATGCTCTACAACGGCCAGATACGTTCGATGCCTCCGAAACTGCTGACCGACAATAAACGTAATATCGTGATTCGACCGCTAGCCTATTGCAAAGAAGCCGACATCATAGAGTACGCCAAGATACGCGAATACCCCATCATCCCATGCAATCTCTGTGGCTCACAGGAAAATCTCAAACGTCAGCGCGTTAAACGTCTGGTCGAAGAACTGGCGGCGGAAAATGAGAAAGTCCCCAGCAACCTCTTTGGTGCACTCAGTAATATTCAGCCCAGCCAGCTGATGGACAAAAAACTATGGGACTTTGCCAAGCTAGAAGAAGGGCTTGAGCAAGGGCTCGGATATAAGCCGGATGAAGCGAAGAAGTTACCTAGCCAACTAACAGTTACTAATACCCGGTCAGCTGGCTAGATAAACATATATAAACTAACCACAAGAAAGCAGACAGTTAAATAATCGATTAGGCGTGCTTAACCATTAATAGAACAACTGCGATGATACAACCAAGCAGAACCAAACCTGTAAAGACAATTTGTGATGCTTGTGGGTGTTTATCTGACATTACTATCCCCCTACTATTCAAAAAGTACGCGCCGTAAACTGGCTTATATCACTAAAATCAAGCCAATCCGCCCTAATAAACTTGTTTATCGAGGCCAATTATAGGCAAAATCAAGAATTTCGCAATGTCATCAGGGGAAATTCGTGTCAATCGAGCACCCACAGCAGTTTGTACACTGGCTACGCCATGCCTCGCCCTATATCCATGCCTTCTCGGGCAAAATCTTTGTTATCACCATCAGCGGCGAGGCCATCGAGGCTGAAAATATCGACCACCTTGTCCATGATATCGCTCTATTACATGGTTTGGGTATCAAACTGGTGCTGGTTCCCGGCAGCCGGCCACAGATCGAAAGACGCTTGGCCGAACAAGGCGCCTCTATTCGCTATGTCGACGACAAGCGCATCACCGACTCCGGCGCCATACAGTGCATCAAAGATGCCGCCAGCAGTGTACGTATCGACATCGAGGCACAACTTTCGATGGGCCTGGCCGAGTCCCCCATGGCCGGGGCATCGATTCGCGTTATCTCTGGCAATTTTATTAGCGCCAAACCGATTGGCGTGCGCGCGGGATGTGATTATCTGTTTACCGGAGAAGTGCGTCGCGTTGACGATCAAGCGATTCGCCAACAATTAGACAACAACACCATTGTACTCATCCCCCCCTTAGGCTACTCATCAAGTGGTGAGGTGTTTAATCTCACCGCACACGAAGTCGCCGCCGCCTGCGCCGGCGCACTCGGTGCCGATAAACTGATCATGCTCAACGAAGAGCGTGGCATTCTGGATGGCCGCCGTCGACCTATCCCTCAGTTAAGCCTGGTTGATGCCGAAGCTCTGCTTGCCAACCAACGCAAATTATCCGATGAAAGCAAACACACACTGAAGGTCGCAATACAAGCCTGCAAACGTGGCGTGCAGCGTTGCCATGTCATCAGCCATAAAATCGACGGCGCCTTGCTGCTAGAGCTTTTTACCCGCGACGGTATTGGCAGCCTGATCAGCGCCGATTTTTACGAAGGCCTGCGTACCGCCAATGATGATGATGTCGGCGGTATTATTGCCCTGATAGCGCCCTTGGAAAGGGAAGGCTCACTGGTCAGACGTTCACGTGATCAGCTTGAGAGTGAAATTGAGCGTTTTTACGTCGTTGAGCGCGATGGCGCCATCATTGCCTGTGCCGCTCTCTATCCATCAGCCAGCAAACACATGGCTGAACTTGCCTGTGTCGCCGTACATCCCGACTATCGCGATATGGGTTATGGTGAACAATTGCTGAAACAAATTGAAAAAAGCGCTAGGGCGCAAGGCGTAGAACAGTTGTTTCTGCTCACAACACGGGCCAGTCTCTGGTTTCGCGAACATGGTTTTCGCAAAACGCGTATGGACAAGTTGCCGAAAAAACGTCGCGTTCTTTATAACTATCAGCGCAACGCAAAAGTGCTGATAAAAACGCTTTGATCAACGCGCCTGCCCGGCCGCCTGCGGCGGCGCCTCAGCGTCCAAATGCGACTGCAGTTGGCTCAGGGCTTTTTTGTAGACTTTGCGCTTAAAGGGTACAACCCGAGTAACCGGATACCAGTAATGCACCCAACGCCAACCATCAAACTCTGGCTTGTCACTGGCATCAAGCCGAAAATCGTCTTCACTGCCTACAAAACGCAGCAAATACCAAATCTGGCGCTGGCCAACACATACCGGCTTGCTGCCACGACGAATTAAACGTTGCGGCAGGCGATAGCGCAACCAATCCTTGGTAACACCAAGAACTTGAATATGCTCGGGCTGCAAACCAACTTCTTCATCGAGCTCACGGTACATCGCTTGCTCGTGCGTCTCATCGCGACGCATACCGCCCTGTGGAAATTGCCACGCATCTTGGCCGATGCGGCGCCCCCAGAACAATTTACCTTTATCGTTTGCGAGTATTATCCCGACGTTATAGCGGAAACCATCCTTATCAATCATCGTAAAACATCAAAACACCATCATGCATGATAGAATGGCACAGACGAGTGGAGTCAGCAAATATTCGCCCCACCACAATGCTTTTTTCTCCAAAACTTCTGTATTACGACAAGCACACATTGTAACAACCATGGCCCTCGCACTCTTTGATCTCGACAATACCCTGCTCGGCGGCGATAGCGACTATCTATGGGGGCAATTTCTCATCGAACAGGGCATGGTCGATGCTGACTCCCACCAGCGGGAAAATTTGCGCTTTTATGAAGATTATAAAGATGGCACCTTGGACATCGACGCCTTTCTTACCTTTCAGCTAGCACCCTTGGCGCAACATCCACGGGCAATATTGGATAAATGGCATCAACAATTCATGGCTGAGAAAATCGAGTCCATCATGTTAGACAAGGCCAAGCGATTGATCCAACAACACTGCGATAAAGGCGACACGCCGCTCATCATCACGGCCACCAACCGCTTCGTCACAGAGCCCATCGCCCATGCCTTTGGCATCGACACCCTGATCGCAACGGAACCAGAAGAGATAGATGGAGAATTTAGTGGCCGCTATGTAGGCACACCATGCTTTCGCGAAGGTAAAGTGCAACGTCTCAAAGAGTGGTTAGCGAAAAACCACCACAGTCTTAAAAACAGCCACTTCTATTCAGATTCGCATAATGATATTCCGCTATTAGAGATGGTCGATCACCCCGTCGCCGTGGACGCAGACGACACCTTAATATGCCATGCCAAAACACGAGGCTGGCAAAGTATTTCACTAAGATGAAGCCGTATACCTCGGCCGGTACGGCCGCACGCCGTCTAATTAAACAAATCCGGATTGCTCGCTTTCACGCGCGCCTCCACCTTGTTAACCAAACTTTTGCGCACCATATCCTGCAAGCACTGATCCAGGGTTTGCATGCCCATGGACTGCCCGGTCTGAATGGCCGAATACATCTGCGGCACCTTGTTTTCACGAATCAAGTTACGAATCGCCGGCGAGCCCAACATGATTTCATGCGCAGCAATACGGCCACCGCCCACGCGTTTCAACAAGGTTTGAGAAATCACCGCCCGTAATGACTCTGACAACATCGAGCGCGTCATTTCTTTTTCTGCAGCTGGAAACACGTCAATAATACGGTCAATGGTCTTAGCAGCAGAGCTGGTATGCAAGGTGCCAAAAACCAAATGCCCCGTTTCTGCGGCGGTCAGGGCCAGTCGTATGGTTTCCTGGTCGCGCATTTCACCAACCAGAATAATATCCGGGTCTTCACGTAGAGCTGAGCGCAGCGCCTCACTGAAACCATGTGTATCGCGATGCACCTCACGTTGGTTGACCAAACATTTCTTACTTTGATGAACAAATTCAATCGGATCCTCGATGGTCAGGATATGACCAAACACTTCGTCATTCAGATAATCCATCATCGCCGCCAATGTCGTCGACTTACCGGAACCCGTCGGCCCCGTGACCAGAATCAAACCGCGCGGGTTTTTTGCTATCTGCTTAAAGATAGGCGGGCAACCCAATTCCTCCAAGGATAGAATGTTGGAAGGAATGGTACGAAACACGCCGCCCATGCCGCGCGCTTGATTAAATGCATTAACACGAAAACGGGCAAGGCCAGGGATTTCGAACGAGAAGTCTGTCTCAAAGAATTCCTCAAAGTCCTTGCGCTGGCGGTCATTCATAATGTCATACATCATTGACTGAACCGTCTTGTGATCCAGCTCGGGGACATTAATACGGCGTATATCCCCATCGACGCGAATCATCGGTGGCAAGCCCGCTGAGATATGTAAGTCAGAGGCGGAATTTTTTACACTAAAGGCAAGCAGTTCTGCGATATCCACTAAACACTCCTTAATAAATCGGTTTAAACTTGTGACAACCCTCATCCTGGACAAATTAGCGGCATAATCAACATTAGCTTGATTCTACGACCTATAAGTAAATATAGCACCGGAATATGTATCGAAGTGTCTCACCAAGCCCACTCTAAATCGCTCAGCGAGCGTTATGCACAACTCTGCCAAAGTATTAACGCCGCCTGCCTGCGCCATGGCCGCGACCCTAGCGCAGTGTGTTTGCTCGCGGTCAGCAAAGGCCACGACCATGACGCTATTGAACAGCTCTATGCGCTTGGCCAAAAACGCTTCGCAGAGAGCTATCTCAACGAAGCGCTCAAAAAGCAGCAACAACTGGCCGCGCTGGATATCGAATGGCACTACATTGGCCGCATACAGTCGAACAAAACGGTAGCCATCGCCAACGACTTTTCATGGGTGCATAGTGTTGATCGCTTGAAAATCGCGCAACGCCTCAATCAGCAACGTCAGGACAAATTGCCCCCCCTGAATATTTGTATACAAATTAACATCAACGACGAAGCCAGCAAAGGCGGCATCAGCGCAGATGATTCCTTGTCTCTAGCACAACAAATTTCGCTATTGCCCAAGCTGCGGCTGCGCGGACTGATGGTATTACCACAGCGCACAATAGATTTTGGTCAGCAACGCCAAGCCTTTTCCCGTTTACGCCAACTGCGCGACTTTATAAATACAAAGGGACTCCACCTCGACACACTGTCAATGGGAATGTCTGGCGACTATGAGGCGGCGATCGCTGAACAAAGCACAAAGCTGCGCATTGGCAGTGTCTTGTTTGGCCCCCGCCCAGACCTGTCCGCCTAAGCGCATTGGCAAATGCAGGGACATATCGGTATGCTCTGAAGCAAATTCAAACATACGTCTTACGATTATGAACTCTGACTTACATATCAGTTTTATTGGCGCTGGCAATATGGCACGCAGCCTAATTGGCGGCCTGCTCAAGGATCATTACCCTGCTGCCAATATCTGCGCCGCAGATCCCGATGCTATGCAGCGCCAACAACTGAGCAAGGCATTAAGTATTAGCACCTATGCCGACAACATCGACGCCTGCGCCGATGCCGATATTGTCGTCCTAGCCATCAAACCCCAGGTCATGGCCAATGTCTGTCAGTCTCTCGCGCCGGCTCTGGAAAAAAACCGGCCATTGATTATCTCGATTGCCGCTGGCATCGAAACCCGGTCGCTGGAGCAATGGCTCGGCGGCTCACTAGCCATTGTTCGAGCCATGCCCAATACTCCGTCCCTAGTTAGGACAGGTGCCACCGCCCTCTTTGCCGGCGATCAGGTCAGTGATGACCAGCGCCAGCAAGCCGAATCGATCCTGCGCGCGGTGGGCTTAACACTGTGGCTTGACGATGAAAAAGACATGGCTGCGGTGACCGCCTTATCTGGCAGCGGCCCCGCCTATTTCTTTTTACTGATGGAGCTGATGCAAGATATTGGCGAAAAAATGGGCTTACCAGCCGATACCGCCCGCCTCCTCACCTTGCAAACCGGATTTGGCGCCACCAAAATGGCGCTGGAAAGTGAGCTTGATTGTGCCGAACTGCGCCGCCGTGTGACATCGCCGGGCGGCACTACAGAGCAAGCAATTAATAAACTTCTTGACGGAAACATCGATAACCTCATGAACGAGGCATTAAATGCAGCACGCGAGCGTGCTGATGAATTGGCAAAATTACTGGGCAAATCATGACTGGCAGCAATCCCCTTGTACAAATCGCAGACCTGTTAATTAGTACCGCATTTAGCATTTACATTCTTGCCGTAATGCTGCGTTTTATTCTGCAATGGGCACGCGCTGATTTTTATAATCCGCTATCACAACTATTGGTCAAGGTAACCAATCCACCGCTGCAACCCTTGCGACGGATTATTCCTGGCTGGGGCGGCATCGACTTCGCTTCTATAGCGTTAATGCTCATCCTTAAGATTATCGCCATTGCCTTGCTCGGTCTGATCAAAGGCGCCAATATCTTCACGCCTATCGTCGTTCTGTTAGCGATCTCCGAACTGGTCACGCTGGCCGTCTACCTCCTGATCGGTGTTATTTTCGTTGTCATTATTCTCAGTTGGCTTGGCCAGGGTAGCCACAATCCCATGGTCAATCTATTGACCCAGATTGCCGAGCCCGTTTTGCGCCCATTTCGCCGCATCATCCCGCCATTGGGTGGTTTGGATCTGTCCCCCATCGCCGCCATCATCGCGCTGCAAATTGTCAAGATCCTGACCGATTGGTCGCTAAATAGCCTAGCCTTATTGTTTTAACCAGCGACTGCCTGCCAAGGTACAGCCGGTTTTCTTGACTAGCTCGAGTCGGCTCGACGCCGTGTAAAATTTGTGATCGAACACACAAAGCATCATCACGCTGATGTGTATAGTCACCGTCATAGGAGCAATAGATACTAGGGGAATAGAGTCTATGCCACACCAACATTTCGCGCAAACCGTATAACCATGGTTGCCACCGCACAGCAACTGGACGATGATCGCCGCGTTAGTCATTTTTCGCGCCAGATGCATGCCTACGACGAATGGCGTCAGGCATTGCTGGCCACGCTCAGTGATATCCGCCAATGGCTTGATCAGCACAAACTCAGCAGTGCCGAGCTCGATTTGCGTATCTACGAAAATTGCGAATCGCTCAAGTCAGACAAACTTACCATCGCCTTTGCAGCAGAATTCTCACGTGGCAAGAGCGAACTGATCAACGCTATTTTCTTTGCTGACTATCAGCGACGCCTGCTGCCATCTGATGTCGGCCGCACGACCATGTGCCCCACCGAACTCTTTTACGACCGCACGGTGGAGGGTGCCTACCTACAGCTGTTACCGATCGAGACACGGCGTGAAGATACCAGCATCGAGGAATATACGCATAATCGCGACTATTGGCATATTATCGAACTGGACACCCAATCACCGGATCAAATGGCAGATGCGCTGCAGGAGCTGGTCAAGGTAAAATCGGTATCCACCGACATCGCCAGAGAACTCGGACTACCTATCGATGAAGACAGTGTCGAGAACGATAGCGTCAAGATCCCTCTCTGGCGACATGCCCGCATCAGTTTTCCGCACCCCTTATTAAAACAAGGCCTAGCCATTCTTGATACACCAGGCCTCAATGCACTGGGCACGGAGCCGGAACTGACTGTCAGCATGCTGCCAAAAGCCGAGGCCGTATTGTTTGTACTGGCCGCAGACACCGGAGTCACACGCAGTGACCTGGAAATGTGGCGCGAACACATTGCCAGTTATCGTAAAAACGGTAGCGATGGCCTTATCGCCGCGCTCAACAAGATTGATACGCTATGGGATGAAATGAAATCGCCAGTCGACGTGCAAAAAACCATCGACAATCAGTGCCGGGCCACTGCGCATGCCTTGGGTATTGAAGAATCACGTGTTTTACCCGTCTCGGCGCAAAAAGCCCTAGTCGCCAAGGTCAAACAGGATCAAGAGCTACTCGCAGCCAGTCGAATCATCGAACTGGAAGACTATCTGGCCAATAAAATCCTGCCTGGCAAACAACGTATAGTCTGGCAAAAAGTGGTCAATGATAGCGGCAGCATTCTCGATGATGTGGCTGACGCAAAACGCACACAAATTGACTACCTGATCCAGCAACATCAACAGCTGCATGCACTCAGTCGCAAAAACACCGCGCTGTCACAGCAAGTGGCGCAAAAAATCCAGGCGGCCAAAGAAAGTTACCATCGTTGCGCAAGCTACACAGAAATCGCAATAAGCAAGCTCAAGCTGCAAGCCAAGCTGGTGCGCGATACCATTGACCTCGATGCTATTGATTATGCCGTTGCTCGTACACGTAAAGACATGACCAGCGCGCTGACGACCATCGGTTTACGCCAGCAGATCGGTATCTTTTTTGACAGCGTACGTGACACCATGCAGGTCGGTGCCAATCAAAGCGATAAAATGGTAGAAAGTTTTACCGCCGTTTATCAGCGCATGAAAAAAGACTATGGCCTGGCCGACATCAAGCTTAAACCGCTTAATATGGTCAAACACCGCAATCAGCTGGATAAACTTTACCTGCACGGTACACAATGGCGAGACAGCGCTGATCTCACCATGACCGAGCAGAGTCTGGTGATCAAAAAATTCTTTATCTCCATGGTCAGCCATGTCCGTGGCTTGTTTCATGATGCGCGTGAAGATATCGATAAATGGGTTCAGGAATCGCTACGCCCCATCACTATGCACGTCGATGAAATGCGCCTTAACATGGAGCGCCATATCGAGATATTCTCAAAAATAAGCGACTCGAAAGCATCAATGCGTGACAAACTGAGCATACTGGAAGACAAACAAAATACGGCGGAGAAAATGCTGGTCGAATTACTCGAATTCAAAACACGTCTGACCGAGGCCGACCCAAGTTAGCAAACCACTGATCACTCTAGACGAAGTGCCCGTCACACCCCAAACCAAGATAAGATACCAGCTCACAATCAATAATCGCAGCTCGCCTGTTGTCACACCGCTTGCGCGGTGCAGTCGACACCGCTAGACTTTGCTTGCAATCTGTTTCGAGCTGAACATCTTCATGCCTAACGCCTTTCCCGCTGACTCCGTTGGCATTGTCAAACCCAACATAGCGCGCTTTGATCAACCGCTGCGCCTTGAATGCGGCAACACACTGCCTAGCTACCAGTTGGTTTATGAAACCTATGGCAGCCTCAACAGTCACCGCGACAATGCAATATTAATCTGCCACGCCCTGTCCAGCGACCACCATGCAGCGGGCTATCATCACAGCCAAGAGCAAAAACCAGGCTGGTGGGAAAGTTGTATAGGTCCCGGCAAACCTATCGATACCAATAAATTTTTTGTTGTCTGCAGCAATAATATCGGTGGCTGCAAGGGCTCAACGGGTCCGGTATCCCTAAACCCAGCGACGAACCAGCCTTACGGCCCTGACTTTCCCTTCGTCACAGTGAAAGACTGGGTCAAGACACAGGCGCAGCTGGCGGACAAACTAGGCATCGATTGCTGGCAAGCCGTAATCGGCGGCAGCCTCGGTGGCATGCAGGCCATGCAGTGGGCAATTGATTATCCCGAGCGACTCAAACATTGCTTTATTATCGCCGCTGCACCACGGCTGTCCGCCCAGAACATCGCTTTCAATGAAATCGCCAGACGCGCCATTATTACTGACCCCGATTTTTACGATGGCCATTATTACAGCCATAACACAGAACCTGCACGCGGCTTGATGCTGGCGCGCATGCTCGGCCACATTACCTACCTTTCCGATGATGCCATGCTGGCTAAATTTGGCCGCGAACTGAAAAAAGACCGTTATCAGTTTAGTTACGATGTTGAATTCGAGGTTGAAAGTTACCTGCGCTACCAGGGCGAAAAATTTGTTGGTCAATTCGATGCCAACACCTATTTGTTAATGACCCGCGCGCTCGACTACTTCGACCCGGCACATGACTACAATGATGATTTGTCCGCGGCCCTGTCCATGACCACGGCGCGTTTTCATATCATTTCATTCACCAGTGACTGGCGCTTTTCGCCAGCACGTTCGCGCGAAATCGTCAAAGCCTTGCTCGACAATAACCGCGATGTCAGTTATGCCGAAATCAGTGCTAACCAGGGCCACGACGCCTTTCTCATGAACATTCCACACTATATGGATGTATTTCGCGCCAATATGGCACAACTGGAACCATCGGATGTACCCTATGTTGCGGCCTGACCTCGAAATTATCAGCGACTGGATCAGCACCGGCAGCCGCGTGCTCGATCTCGGCTGCGGTGACGGCACCCTGCTGGCCCATCTTATTGAACACCAAGCGGTCAGCGGCTATGGTCTTGAGATTCAGGACGAAAACATCAGTCAATGTCTGCGCAAAGGTCTTAATGTCTTGCAAATCAATCTCGATGAAGGCCTGGCCGATTTCAACAACAACTCTTTTGACTACGTGGTCATGACGCAGACCTTACAGGCGGTGAGCTATCCCGATCAGTTGCTCGATGAAATGCTCCGCGTCGGCCATGAGGTGATTGTCACCTTCCCCAACTTTGGCCATTGGCGCAGCCGTATGCACATTGCCTTGCAAGGCCGTATGCCATTATCAGATGCCTTGCCTCATGCCTGGTATAACACGCCCAATATCCGCCTTTGCACGCTGAATGATTTTGAGGCCTTATGCAGCAAAAAATCCATCACCATCGTCCAGCGTACCGTCGTCAATCACGCCCATCGCAGTACTGTCGCCATGCGTTGGCTGCCAAATTTTTTTGGCGAAATAGCCTTATATCGCTTGCGATCATCCTGAATTCATTAGAAAATTCAGCTATTTAAATAGTAAACATGAATTCTTGACCGTTTTAGTCAGAAATTGTATCCTATTCTTGACTAAATTAGTCAGGAATTAAGGCTTGACAGGTGTCCGGCTAGCGTGCCGTTGATATCCGCCTAGCCTGTGTCCAGTTTCAATAGATTGCTGTTTATTCAGCTCGTTCAGCCAGGAAAAACAATATATGGCCAGTGCCAGCGACAACGTACAAGCGTTTGTAGACAAGCAATATAAGCATGGTTTTGTTACCGATATCGATACCGATACTATCGGTGCCGGTCTCAATGAAGACGTCATACGTGTCATTTCCAAAAAGAAAGGCGAACCTGAGTTTATGCTCGAATGGCGCCTGGCCGCCTATCGTCGTTGGCTGACCATGAGCGAGCCAAGCTGGGCCCACGTCCATTTTGAACCGATTGATTACCAGGATATCAGCTATTATTCAGCGCCCAAATCCCCTGAAGACGGCCCCAAAAGCCTCGACGAGGTCGACCCCAAATTATTGGAGACCTACGAAAAGCTGGGTATTCCCTTAATCGAGCAACAAATGCTCGCCGGCGTAGCCGTTGACGCCGTGTTTGACAGTGTCTCGGTGGTGACCACATTCAAGGAAAAACTGGCCGAGGCCGGTGTGATCTTTTGCCCCTTATCGGAAGCGGTACACAGCCATCCTGAACTGGTAGAAAAATACCTGGGCTCTGTTGTGCCAACAGGCGATAACTTCTTTTCTACATTGAATTCAGCCGTATTTAGCGATGGCTCCTTTGTCTACATCCCTAAAGGCGTACGTTGCCCTATGGAATTATCGACCTATTTCCGCATTAACGAGGCCAAAACCGGGCAGTTTGAACGCACGCTTATCATCGCCGAAGAAGGCTCGTATGTCAGCTATCTAGAGGGTTGCACCGCGCCCATGCGTGACGAAAACCAATTACACGCCGCCGTCGTTGAATTAATTGTCTTAGATAATGCTGAGATTAAATATTCCACCGTACAAAACTGGTATCCGGGTGACGAGAACGGTAAAGGCGGCATCTACAACTTCGTGACCAAACGTGCGCTTTGTGCCGGCGTTAATTCGAAAGTGTCCTGGACCCAGGTCGAAACCGGCTCTGCCATTACCTGGAAATACCCCAGCTGCGTGCTGCGCGGCGACAACTCCGTTGGTGAATTCTATTCTGTCGCGCTCACTAACAACTATCAGCAGGCCGATACCGGCACCAAGATGATTCATCTTGGCAAAAACACACGCAGCACCATTATTGCCAAGGGCATCTCCGCCGGCCACGGCGAGAATTCCTACCGCGGACTGGTTCGTATCGCCAAAACCGCGGCCGGCGCGCGCAATTATACCCAGTGTGACTCCCTGTTGATCGGTGACAACTGCGCTGCCCACACTTTTCCTTACATCGAAGTCGGCCATCCGGATGCCCAGCTGGAACACGAAGCAACGACCTCAAAGATCAGCGAGGACCAATTGTTTTATTGCCGCCAACGCGGTATCGCTGAAGAAGACGCCGTCAGCATGATTGTTAACGGTTTTTGTAAATCCGTCTTTAAAGAATTACCGATGGAGTTTGCCGTTGAAGCCGGCAAGCTGCTCAGCGTCAGCC
>WGFU01000038.1 GCA_015492075.1 Gammaproteobacteria bacterium | reverse complement strand
TCAAGTACAACTTTGCTGCAGACTTGATCTAAAGCAAAGCGCTACTTTTGTAGCTAATAATAACTATAGCAAGACGCTTAAACGGGCACTTCGGTGCCCGTTTTTTTATGCCTAGATTTTGTGCTTGGCAGGTAAAGCCAAGACGGTCTCTATTTTAGCCCCGCTAACAAGCTCTGTTTTTCTTTATTCGCTGTCTTACCTGTTAGGCAAAAACCGGTCATCTTGCCGGCAGTGTTGACCGCAATAGCTTTAACGCCGTCCTCTACCGATTCCATCTGCCAACTTACCTCATTACCTCTAGTGTTACCTGCCACGACGATGGGATGTAAAGTGGTTTTAATTATCACCGGCATCACCGGATAAACCACCTTGGTCGGCTCACCAGCCAATGTTTTCGCCAAGGCGCGCGCACCGTGCATAATAGGCATAACATAGGGTAAAATCTGCCCCTCGACTTCGGCGCAATCACCCAGCGCATAGATAGACTGGTTAGAACTTTGTAACGTCGCATCGACAACAACGCCGCGACTTACTTTTAAACCTGCTTGCTTCGCAAATTCGGTTTTTGATTGCAAACCAATCGCGGACAGCATGAGATCGCAGTCGAAACAGTCACCATTCTCGAGAACAACACTATAATTCTTGTTATGACTGTTAAAGGTTTTAATAGTGGTCCCCAGATGCCATGTGACACCGGCCTGCTGTAAAGCGCTTTGCAAGGCTCGTCCGGCCGCAGCGGGAATTAAGGTATCCAGTGGCGTCGCGCCCAAGCCGATGATATTGACCTGATAACCTTGGCTGAGCAAATCATTGGCGAACTCGCAACCGATTAAACCTGCGCCGACAATGGCAACCCGTTTTACGTTGGCCGCCAGTTTGGCTCTGAAACGGGCATAGTCATCAAGATTATTGACCGACAGCACATCGTCATTGGCATTACCCTGAAACGGAATGCGAATGGGGTCAGCGCCCAAGGTCAGTACCAAGCGATCATAACTGACCATATCGCCAGTATCTAAAGTACAGGTTTTCTCTGCCGTATCGATCCCAGTGACGGTGGTGTTGGCGATCATCTTGAGCTTAAGTTGCTCGGCCATTTTTTCCGCTGGGGTTATGACCAGGCTGTTGACATCTTTACCTTGTGCCAATGCCGTTGACAGCATCGGCTTAGAATAAAAATCGGCAGCATCACTGCTAATCAAGGTCAAGGGTGTTTCCTTATCCAGTTTTCGAAATTCCCTAATCAAGGTATAAGCAGCCAGACCGCTGCCAATGATGGTAATGTTAGACATAGAGTTCTCGCTGTTTTATGAATATGAAATAATCGACAAGTTGTGCCAACACACAATATCTGAATCCTGATGACT
Source organism: Gammaproteobacteria bacterium (assembly GCA_015492075.1). GTDB lineage: Bacteria > Pseudomonadota > Gammaproteobacteria. Next base: position 28,662 of record WGFU01000038.1, on the reverse strand, counting down.
ACCGCAGGATCGCAACCACTTTACTTTACCTGGCAAAGGAAGACACGTACACTCGCGCCATTTGCTAACAAATAATCACCTCGGATCACGCTCTAATGACTGCAAAAACAACTCAACATCGCTCCCTTATCATTCTGGGTTCCGGCCCAGCCGGTTACTCGGCGGCAATTTATGCCGCGCGTGCCAACTTGAACCCGATGCTGATTACCGGCATTGAGCAAGGTGGACAACTGACCACGACGACGGATGTTGATAATTGGCCCGGGGATTATGAGGGTGTCCAAGGCCCTGAGTTGATGGAGCGTATGCGCAAGCACGCTGAACGTTTTGATACCGAAATTGTATTCGATCACATTCATACCACCCACTTGCAACAGCGCCCTTTTCTACTTGAAGGTGACAGTGGCTGCTTTACCTGCGATGCATTGATTATCGCCACCGGCGCTTCAGCAAAATATTTAGGTATGGACTCGGAAGAGGCCTTTAAGGGGCGTGGCGTCTCCGCCTGCGCAACCTGTGACGGGTTTTTCTACCGCAACAAAGAAGTCGCCGTGATTGGTGGCGGAAATACGGCGGTCGAAGAGGCGCTATACCTGTCCAATATCGCATCCAAGGTCACGGTCGTACATCGACGTGATCAATTTCGCGCTGAGAAAATACTCTCCCAGCGTTTGATTGCAAAACAAGAAGAGAATGTGAATATTCAATGGAATCATGTGCTTGATGAGGTTCTAGGTGACGAAACAGGTGTCACCGGCATGCGTATTCGTAACGTTAAAGACGATAGCACCCGAGAAATAGAGTTGAGTGGCATTTTTATTGCTATAGGTCATTCACCGAATACACAAATATTTGATGGACAGCTCGACATGAATAATGGCTATATCATTATAAAATCGGGACTGACAGGGGATGCCACCGCCACCAGCGTGGCGGGCGTGTTTGCTGCCGGCGATGTCGCTGATCAGATCTATCGCCAGGCAGTCACCTCTGCCGGCGCCGGTTGTATGGCCGCGCTGGATGCCGAACGTTATCTCGACGAATTGCATTCGGAGTAAAAAACTGAAGTTCGTACACCATTGAGGGAAACACGATGCTGCGACATGAAGAAGAACGCCGCGCGGCGCTACGCGTCCACGTGAGCTGCAAACTTGACTACAGCGAGCAAGGTTCGAATCGCGTCAATAGCGGTACCTTGAGTAATCTGAGCACCAGTGGTGTTGCATTTCAGGTGAAAGAACCTATCGCACCCGGTGCCGTGCTGGACATCCGGCTTGATCCGGGCAATACATTGACGCCACCACTGGATGCCACCATCGAAGTGCTGCGTGTAGACACGGCCAAAGACATGCACGCCTATCATATTGCTGGCCGCATCACTCACATCCATCACTAGTCTTTACCGCTAGTCTCCAGCAAGCACTGTCCGGGGCGCTCCACCGTAATTCCCATCTCCGTTATAATACGCAGATGGAAATCCGCTATTGCACCACTCTTGGCGACATCGATAAAAGGCAGTGGAATCGCCTCAATGCCGACAACAATCCTTTTCTTCAACACGAGTTTCTCGACGGCATGGAACGTTATGGATGTGTCGGTGGCGACTCAGGCTGGCAGCCCCGCCATATCAGCTTATGGCAGGAGCAAAAGCTGATTGGCGCATTGCCTCTCTATAGTAAACAACATTCATGGGGCGAATTTGTTTTTGATTGGGCATGGGCCAACGCCTATGCCTACCAGGGTATTTCCTACTATCCAAAATTAGTTAGCGCCATCCCCTTCACGCCCGTTACAGGTCAACGTTTTCTTTGTGAAAACCACGATCCAAATATAAAACAGCGGCTATTGGGTGCGGCCATTGACTATGCGCAAAACAATGGTTACTCATCCTGGCATTGCCTCTTCCCTGACGATATCAGGATGATAAACAAGGATAAAGTCCTTGAACGCTGGGGCTATCAGTTTCATTGGCAAAACCGGAATTACAGCGATTTCAATGCTTTCCTGGCTTCAATGTCATCATCAAAACGGAAAAAAATCCGGCGTGAACGCCGCCGTATAAGTGAACAAGGTGTGACTGTTCAATATATTAGCGGACATGAAATAAGCGAACAACAGTGGCAGGTTTTTTATCAGTACTATCTCTCCACTTTTTCGAAAAAAAACAATTACCCCGCTTTCACTCTCGAGTTTTTCAAACATCTGGGGCACACTATGCCTGATCAGGTACTATTGATTTTGGCCCGATACAATGGCGACGACGTCGCTGGCGCTTTCTTTATGCGCAATGATAGCCATCTCTATGGCCGCCATTGGGGCTGTCTTGCAGAGTTTCACAGCCTACATTTCGAGCTTTGCTACTACGCCGCCATCGAATATTGTATTCTGAACGGTATAAAGTATTTTAACGCTGGCGCCCAAGGTGAGCACAAACTCAGTCGTGGTTTCTTGCCTGTCAAAACGCGATCACTACACTGGATTGCGCACGAAGGTTTCTATCACGCTATTGACAATTTTTTATGTGAGGAACGTAACGGTGTCAGCGACTATATTGCCAGCGTTGCAGCGCACTCCCCCTTCAGGCAAGCAGATGAGTAAGCAGCTGATAAAATTATCATCCTGAGTAATACAAACCAGAACCTATGTCGATCGCGTTTACCAGTGCACCCTATTATCTAAATCCGGAAGACCCCAGCGAGCCTTTTCCGGATACCGAGCTTGCTACCATTGAGCCCAATGGGCTACTTGCTGTGGGCGGTGACCTGACTCCTCAGCGCCTGCTCAATGCCTATCGTCACGGTATATTTCCCTGGTTTGATTCCAAGCAACCGATACTGTGGTGGTCACCCAATCCTCGCGCGGTGCTTTATCCTGAAGAGCTGAAAATTTCACGCAGCCTTGGCAAAACCATCAGGAACAAGGGCTTTGAAATACGTTTTGATTCTGCATTCGCCGAAGTCATCAGTGCTTGCAGCCAGGCCCGTCAGTACAGCAATGATACCTGGATAGATCAGCGTATTAAAGACGCCTATCTGGCGCTGAACCAGCTCGGCCATGCGCATTCGGTTGAAGCCTGGCTAGGACACGAGTTGGTCGGGGGACTCTATGGCGTTGCCATTGGAAAAGTATTCTATGGTGAGTCGATGTTTCACCATCAACGCGATGCGTCAAAGGTTGCCTTTGTTTCGTTAGTCAAATTCTTGCGGCAATGGGGCTTCAAGATGATTGACTGTCAAATGACAACCGGCCACCTGCTCCGCTTCGGCGCTAAAGAGATTGCGCGTACAGAATTCACAAAAAATCTTGATCAATGGTGCGAACTCGCCACTTCAGAACAGGCCTGGAAAAAATTCTGATGGAGGCGCAAAAAATTTTATTTTATAAAACGCCACCACATGATTGCGGCTATAGAAACAGAAAGAAGGCAGCCAATATCGTACTCGATCCGCGTTTAGAGCCATCATCGAAACTTTATGGCCAGCTTGTTACTTTGGGATTTCGCCGCAGCGGCGACTATGTTTACCAACCTCGATGTCCGCATTGCCAGGCATGTATTTCACTGCGTCTGCCTGTTACCGACCTACGTCCAAACCGCAATCAACGACGCATCTTAAAACGCAATACTGATGTCGATATTTATCGTCTTGGAGCCCGCTATTATCCCGAACATTTCACCTTGTATCGACGCTATTTGGCCGCACGCCATCCAGGCGGACCCATGGAGCAACACAGCCAAACCGAATATATGGATTTTTTGTGCTCAAGTCATATCGACACCGGGCTGCTCGAATTTCGGCTCGGGCGAAAATTAGTCGCCGTTGCGGTCACGGATTACCTCGAAGATGGTCTGTCTGCCGTCTACACCTTTTTTGACCCAGACTATGCCGAGCGCAGTCTCGGCATTTATGCCATTTTGCGGCAAATCAAGGAGGCCTGCCGTATAGGCAAAAAATGGCTTTATTTGGGCTATTGGATCCACGATTGCGATAAAATGCGCTACAAAACGGCATTTTCCCCGCTGGAGGCTTATCTCAACGGTAGCTGGGTGCGCTTTGAGACGGCACAACAACTGCCATTACGCTATAATGGGAATTTATCCAAGGCACCCTGATAAACAAGATGGCAAAAGAAGATCACATTGAAATGGAAGGCACCGTAGTTGACACCCTTCCCAACACCATGTTTCGTGTCAAGCTGGACAACGGGCATATCGTCACCGCCCATATTTCCGGCAAGATGCGAAAAAACTATATCCGAATTCTAACCGGTGACAAAGTCACCGTTCAGGTCACCCCTTACGACCTCAGCAAAGGCCGTATCGTCTACCGCGCCCGCTAGCCTTCTGTGAGGGCCTCTTCCACTGCATCAAAGTTGAAGACCAAGCCCTCTTTGTTTGCACCGATACGAACATGGCCACCGCGAGATGACAACCTGCCAAACAGCAATTCGTCTGCCAGCGGCTTTTTAATCTGTTCTTGAATAATTCGCGCCATGGGTCTGGCACCCATTTTAGGGTCATAGCCGTGTTGCGCTAACCAGTTGCGCGCTTCTTTATCAATGCTAATCGTCACCTTATGCTCATCCAGCTGATGTTCCAGCTCGATAATAAATTTATCGACCACGGAACCGATTGTGCTGTCATCCAGGGGCGCAAACTGCACAATTGCATCAAGACGATTACGAAACTCGGGGGTAAAATCACGTTTAATGGCTTCCATCCCGTCGCTACTATGGTCTTGCGTGGTAAAACCAATCGATGCGCGACTCATTTCTTGAGCACCGGCATTGGTCGTCATAACCAAAATGACGTTCCTGAAATCGGTTTTACGACCGTTATTGTCCGTCAACATGCCGTGATCCATCACTTGCAATAACAAGTTATATACATCCGGGTGCGCCTTCTCGATCTCGTCGAGCAATAACACGGCGTGAGGTTGCTTATTCACCGCGTCGGTCAACAAACCACCCTGGTCAAAACCAACATAGCCCGGTGGCGCACCAATCAAACGTGAAACCGTATGACGCTCCATGTACTCGGACATATCAAAACGAATCAATTCAATACCCAATACATGGGCAAGCTGGCGTGTCACCTCGGTTTTACCTACGCCAGTGGGACCGGAGAACAAAAATGAGCCTATCGGTTTATCACCATCACGCAAACCAGAGCGCGCCATCTTAATGGCGCTGACCAGGTTACCAATCGCTTCATCCTGACCAAACACCAGTAACTTCAGATCACGTTCCAATGTCCGTAAGCGGTCTGTATCACTGGCCGAAACACTCTTGGGCGGTATGCGCGCTATTTTTGCAATAATGCGTTCAATATCACGCACACCAACGGTTTTTTTGCGTTTGGACGCGGGCATGAGCTGAACGCTGGCGCCAGCTTCATCAATAACATCTATTGCCTTGTCCGGCATGTGGCGTTCTGTCAGATAGCGATCTGCAAGTTCCGATGCCATACGCAAGGCATCACGGGTATAACGAACACCATGGTGCTCTTCAAAAGCGCCGCGCAACCCCTTAAGAATTTCAAAGGTTTCGTCAACGCTGGGTTCAACAACATCGATCTTTTGGAAACGACGCGCTAATGCGCGGTCTTTTTCAAAAACACCACGGTATTCCTGATAGGTTGTGGCACCAATACATTTCAGCTCACCCGACGCCAAGCCGGGTTTGATCAAATTCGACGCATCCATAACGCCACCGGAGGCGGCACCGGCACCAATAATGGTATGAATCTCGTCGATAAACAAAATTGAGCCGGGTTCATTACGTATTTGCGACAGTACCGCCTTTAAACGTTTTTCAAAATCGCCGCGGTATTTGGTCCCCGCCAATAGAGCGCCCAAATCCAAAGTGTAAACCGTCGAATCGAGCAATACCTCCGGCACGCCGCCGTCAACAATCATCCGCGCCAGGCCTTCCGCCAACGCGGTTTTACCGACACCTGCTTCTCCGACAAACAATGGATTATTTTTGCGCCGACGGCAAAGTACTTGAACGGCGCGCCCTATCTCGTGTTTGCGCCCCACCAGCGGATCGATTTTGCCTTGCTTTGCCAACTCGTTAAGATTGGTGGCGTAGATATCCAGGGCTGTTTTACCGCTCTCGCCCTCAGATTCTGAACCTGCAGTTTGTTCAAAGTCCTCTCCGCCTGGTGTGCCAGAAGGTGACATACCATGAGACAGAAAATTCACGACATCCAACCGACCAATGTCTTGCTGTTTGAGTAAATAAACGGATTGAGAGTCTTGTTCGCTGTAGATTGCCACCAGCACATTTGCGCCGGTGACCTCGGCCTTTCCTGACGATTGGACGTGAAAGACCGCGCGCTGCAACACACGCTGAAAACCGAGTGTCGGCTGCGTCTCTCTACTGTCTGAATCGGTTAATACAGGAGTGGTTTCTTCCAGGAAATAACTCAGATCCTGCTTAAGAATATTGAGATCGGCACCACAGGCTCGTAGCACATTAATCACTACGTCATTATCCAGCAGCGCTAACAGCAAGTGTTCGACGGTGATAAACTCGTGTCGACGATCGCGTGCTTCTTTAAAGGCTGCATTGAGCGACAGCTCCAGTTCTTTACTCAACATAGTACTTCGCTCCTACTACAGATTCTCAAGCCTCTTCCATCACACATTTCAGCGGGTGCTCGTTTTCACGCGCAAACTCACTCACCTGAACAATCTTGGTTTCCGCGATATCCCGTGTAAAGACACCGCACACACCTTGTCCGCGTGTGTGAACATGCAACATCACCTGTGTTGCCTTTTCTTCGTTCATACCAAAGTAGCTTAGCAGCACCTTAATGACAAACTCCATAGGAGTATAGTCGTCGTTTAACAGCAACACTTTAAAAAGCGGTGGCTTTTTAAGTTTCGGTTTAGCCTCTTGCAAGGCCAAACCGTCACCATCATCATTGCCTATTAATTTCTTATCGTCAGACATACCAAACCTCAATCACCAAATTTCCAGACTGACAACAACCTATTCATGCATTTCATTGTTTTTCCCATATAATTAACGATATGGCGTCGTCTTACATATTATCAATAACAGCCTGCGCATAATCGGAGCAACTGAGCAATTGACCACCCTGCATCAGACGTTCCAGGTCATAGGTTACCGTCTTGGCGGCAATCGCACCGGCAATACCCGTGATGATACAATCTGCGGCCTGTGTCCAGCCCATGTAACGCAACATCATTTCTGCAGACAAAATCAAAGAGCTTGGGTTCACCTTATCCTGGCCTGCATATTTTGGTGCCGTACCGTGCGTTGCTTCAAAAAACCCGATGCTGTCGGACAGATTAGCGCCCGGAGCAATGCCAATGCCGCCGACCTGGGCGGCCAGGGCATCTGAAATATAATCACCGTTCAGGTTCAGTGTCGCAATCACACTGTATTCCTTGGGTCGCAGCAGGATCTGTTGCAAAAAGGCATCGGCAATCACATCTTTAATAATGATTTCGTTGCCGGTCTTGGGGTTTTTCATGGCGCACCACGGGCCACCGTCGATCTCTTTGGCACCGAATTCGCTCTTTGCCAGCTCGTAACCCCAGCTCTTGAAACCGCCTTCGGTGAACTTCATGATATTGCCTTTATGCACCAAGGTGACAGAGTCACGATCATTATCAATGGCGTACTGAATGGCCTTTCTGACCAGTCGCTGCGTACCTTCTATAGAAACCGGCTTGATGCCAATAGCCGATGTTTCTGGGAAACGAATTTTTGTGACGCCCATTTCATCTTGCAAAAACTTGATGACGCGTTTGACTTCGTCGCTACCGGCCTGCCATTCGATACCGGCATAGATATCTTCAGAGTTCTCACGAAAAATCACCATATTGGTATTCTCAGGCTCACGCAGTGGACTCGGTGTGCCATCAAAATAACGGATCGGACGCATGCACACATACAGATCCAACTGTTGGCGCAAAGCCACGTTCAATGACCGAATACCGCCACCCACCGGGGTCGTTAATGGCCCTTTGATCGCAATCTTATACTCACGAACAGCATCCATAGTTTCTTCAGGCAGCCAGCTATCCTCACCATAAATCCGGGTAGCCTTCTCGCCAGCGTAGATTTCCATCCAGGAGATTTTTTTAGCATCGCCATAGGCCTTGTTGACCGCCGCATCGACCACCTTGCGCATCGCCGGTGTAATGTCAATACCAATACCGTCACCCTCAATAAACGGGACAATCGGGTTAGCGGGTACTTGCAGCTCACCAGAATGGCTCACTGCTAGAGTTTCGCCGGACGGCACACTGATCTTGTCATAAGCCATGTTAAAAACCTCATTACGTAGTGGAGTAACAAATAGGGAGGGGGAAATCTGACTAACTGCTTAATTTTATCAGGTTTTTCGATTTATTGAACAACCTCGGAGCAAGCAATCACCCCAAACCCGCCGCGCTGACTACGAAAACCGGGGGTTCGCGTGTATAGTGCGGAGCAATGAGATGGAATCCCCATGTGACTGTTGCCACTATTGTCGCGCGTAATGACCAATTCCTCTGCGTTGAAGAATATGGTCGTAACGGGCCGGTATTAAACCAGCCCGCCGGGCACTGGGAAGAGTGTGAAACTCTCATTGAGGCCGCTCAACGCGAAACACTGGAAGAGACGGGCTGGCATGTCGCCATCTCTCATCTTTGCGGCATCTATCAATGGCGCCATCCTAGTAACAAAGAGACCTTCCTCAGATTTTGCTTTGTTGGCGAATGCTTGCATCAAGACCCGACACGCGCGCTCGATCCAGCTATAATAGCGGTACACTGGTTATCGCGTGAGCAATTACTGCAACGTCAGCAAGACTGGCGCAGCCCTATGCTTATGCGTTGTCTTGACGATTATTCAAGCGGCCACCGCTATCCTCTGGATTTGATACATTCGCTTTTGAGCTGACACCATTTTCTAATCATGTTTACACCGCTGCGTATTACCGTCGCCATGTCTGGTGGCGTCGATTCTTCTGTCACTGCCTTGTTGCTTAAGCGACAAGGCCATCAGGTTTCCGGTCTTTTTATGAAGAATTGGGAAAATGAAGATCCTGATGCACCCTGTACAGCGGAAATTGATCTGGCCGACGCGATCAGTGTCGCAGATAAATTAGGTATCGATATCGATGGTGAAAATTTCGCCGCAGAATACCGTGAACACGTGTTTGAACACTTTATCAGCGAGCACCGCGCCGGACGCACTCCGAACCCCGATATTCTATGTAACAAGGAAATCAAATTTAAGGTATTTCTCAATCACGCCCTTGCCCGTGGCGCCGAAAAAGTTGCCACCGGACACTATGCGCGTATCGATTGCGTCAATGGGATTTATCGCTTGCTCAAAGGCCTGGACAGCAATAAAGACCAAAGCTATTTTCTCTATACTCTGGGCCAGCACGAGCTCAGTCACAGCCTGTTTCCTATCGGCGAATTGGACAAAAAGGTGGTCAGAAAACTTGCCGCCGATGCCGGCCTTGATAACCACGACAAAAAAGACAGCACCGGTATTTGTTTTATTGGCGAGCGGGATTTCCGGCCTTTTTTAAAGCGTTATATTGCCCCCCAACCCGGGCCGATTGAAACCGTTGACGGCGACATAGTCGGCGCACATGAAGGGCTGATGTTTTACACCTTGGGCCAACGCCAGGGTCTGGGTATAGGGGGTATCGCAAAAAGCAGCGGTGAAGCGTGGTATGTGGTCGATAAAGACAGCAGCGAAAACGTGCTAGTCGTCGCGCAGGGACACCATCACCCACGTTTGTTTCATCAGCACCTCAGCGCCGACACGCCATACTGGGTCAGTGGCCATGCGCCTGCGATGCCACTGCGTTGCCATGCTAAAATTCGATACCGTCAAAGCGATCAGGCTTGTACTGTGCGACAAGGCGATAATCACTGTCTGATTGTCGATTTTGATGAGCCACAACGCGCCGTAACGCCCGGACAAGCCATTGTCTTTTATCAAGAGGATATCTGTCTTGGTGGCGCCACCATTGTCTCGAAATGGAATATGCATGATTAACCATAGCGAAGAAAACCGTATCATCGCGCTGGCCGGTGCCTTTCAGGCTATTGTCGCAGTTAAACAGCTGGCACACTTCGGCAACTGTGAAAGCGAATGGATAGATACCGCAATACACAGTATTTTGGCCACACAGCCAGACAGTGTCAGTGATGTTTTTGGTGGCCACGACAAGGTACACCATGGACTCACCACCTTTATCCGTCAGTTTGGCAACGACAACAGTAAACGTGACATTGAAATCACCCGTTATGCTGTCAACCTGCTGGCGCTGGAAAAACGTCTGCATAAAAACAAACCGTTACAAGCACAATTATTAAAAGGCATTGAGCAGGCCAAAGAACAATCCAACTTTTTCTCGCCCACCCATGAAAATGTGATTGCCAATCTTGCCGGTCTTTATCGTGACACCATCAGCAATCTCGGCCCGAAAATAATGGTCAATGGCGAAGGGGGTCATCTCAACCAGAAACACAATACCGACCGTGTCCGCATGTTGTTGCTTGCCGGTATTCGCGCCTGTGTTTTATGGCGTCACTGTGGTGGTAACCGCCTTCAATTTATCATCGGCCGCAAGCGTATGCTGGAAGCTGCGACACGCGTATTAGACGCTAACCCCGACTCACCTTAACCGACTATGGATTTAACAATGGAACTCAATTCTTTAACCGCGATTTCACCGATTGATGGTCGCTACGCCAGCAAAACTCTCATTTTACGCGAACACCTTAGCGAATACGCGCTGATTCGCATGCGCATCATCGTTGAAATCCGCTGGTTACAGCACCTCGCTGGCTGCGCACAAATCACCGAGGTCGCGGCCCTGAGTGAAAATGCCAACGTTTGGCTAACAATGCTGATTGACGAATTTAGCGTCGCTGATGCCGAGCGTGTTAAAGAAATTGAGCGCACCACCAACCACGATGTCAAAGCCATCGAGTATTACCTGAAAGAGCGTTTTGACAAAAACGACGAGTTGGCCCCCATTAGCGAATTCCTGCACTTCGCCTGCACCTCGGAAGACATCAATAACCTAGCCTATGCCTTGATGCTCAATAGCGTACGCACCAGCGTCTTGCTGCCGCTGATGAATGAAATAGTCGCCGCCATAAAAACTCTGGCACACGACAACGCCGAACAAGCCATCTTGGCACGCACACATGGCCAACCCGCTACGCCAACCACGCTTGGCAAGGAAATGGCAGTGTTTGCCTATCGCTTGCAACGCCAGCTTGATCAGTTTAATGCGTTGCCTATTCTGGCCAAGATCAATGGCGCTGTCGGTAACTTTAATGCGCATATGTCAGCCTATCCGGAAATTGATTGGCCGCTATTCGCCAAGCAATTTGTTGAGTCGCTGGGTCTTGAATGGAGCGCCTATACGACGCAGATCGAACCGCATGACACTATCGCCGAACATTTTAATTGTCTGGCACAATTCAATACCACGCTGATCGATTTCAGTCGTGATATCTGGGGCTATATATCAGTCGGTTATTTTCGCCAAAAACTTATGGCTAACGAAGTCGGCTCGTCCACCATGCCGCACAAGGTCAATCCGATTGATTTTGAAAATGCCGAAGGCAATCTGGGTATCGCCTCTGCCATGCTCGATCATATGGCACGTAAACTGCCCGTTTCACGTTGGCAGCGTGACCTCAGTGATTCAACCGTGTTACGCAATATCGGTGTTGGCATTGCACATAGCGTCATTGCCATCCTTTCCACCCTCGCTGGCATACGCAAACTGGAACCTGATACTGCCGCCATGCGCGCCGACCTGGATAACGCCTGGGAAGTGCTGGCTGAGCCTGTTCAGACGGTTATGCGCCGTTATGGCGTGCCCAAACCTTACGAAAAACTCAAAGCCCTGACCCGTGGCCACGGTATCGATCGCAATGTACTGCATAATTTCATTATTACGCTGGAAATACCGCGCCACGCCAAAGAAGAACTGCTGCAGCTCACGCCTGCGCGCTACATTGGTAACGCCGTCCAGCAGGCTAAAGCCATCTAGCCAGGGAATTGTGACGAAGTTGGCAGTAAGTCTCGCCCAGACATGGATAATTACTTCTCAGGGACAACGGGGCGGCACTATCGTCATATTCCTCCATGCTCCCCCTAAGTGTCGTCATTTGCTGTCCCTCGCCCTGGGCTGACTTTATCGGCCCAGGGCTTTTTTTAACCCTGCACCATGACGTAAAATCAGCCACAACTGGCCTCAAGTAATACCGCGTCCGGCAACTGCCTAAACGGTGACAAACATCGCCAAACGCAGTTAGGAAAGCAAAAAACTCTTACTGCCTCAACTGCAATTTTTAACCATCAGTGCCTGTAACAGGTCACCTGTTTTTGCATTCTGTATATAAGCGGCAACACCGAGATTTTGGCTCTGCCATGTGGAATCGATGGTAAAACTCTCCCTGAGCAAACCCGTTTGGCTTGTCAGCGTGTAAGGTCCGATCAGTTGACGAACGACGTAGTCGTGATGCAGTGTTTTGCCCGTGTTCTCCCCACTTGGAATAACGCTGACCAAATCGTTCTCAAATAAGGCAAGATACAAACCATAATCATCAGCGCTTTGTCCTGCAGACAAATCGATACGAGTACCAACTTCTAAACGAGATGCACTTTTTTTCTCCAGTGTCATCTCGATGCTGGCCCTGGCCCGTTCATTATTCACTTTCTCAATCGGGCCGTCGGTGCCGTTACGTTTGTACCAACCACGCAAGTCTTCACCGTTCAATACGAATTGTGGCGTATAAACCGTACGAAGATTATTCATAGCACCAAGGCGACGCTGGCGTTGACTGTATTGCTTGCTTGAAAAGGGGTCTTTCCATCCTAAGTAGTTCCAATAGTCGACATGCATGGCCAATGGAACGACCTGCTGCTTTTCAAATTGCCCTTGACCAAGATTGCTTAACCAATGGTCTGCTGGCGGACAACTGCTACAGCCTTCTGAGGTATACAGCTCAAGCAGTGCCACTTTATATGCAGGACTTTTGCCGTAACACTCGCTGGCCACAGCAGAGAACGATGCGGCCAATGCCATGGCTAATAAAAATAACAGGCCGGCGCTATAAACCGGCTTCTTAACGAATGACATGATGTCTCCAAAAATAATGGCCTACTTTGCACATTGTGGCTATAGAATATTGTAATAAGGTCACGCTTTAACGACACTTTAGCAACAAATGTTAACCAGGCTATCAGGTTTTGATAAGGCTTGAGTCTGATGCGCTAGAATACGTCACCGATCCGCTATTGACTATAGACCCCCTAACGTGAACTTAGCAACACCGCACCGTCGTATCTGGTCCATTGCTGCTCCCATGGTGCTGTCAAACCTTTCTGTGCCTTTACTGGGCATAGTCGACACCGCAGTAATGGGCCATCTTGATCATGCCTATTATATGGGTGCTGTCGCTATCGGCTCACTGATCTTCAGTTTCGTTTTCTGGGGCTTTGGCTTTCTCCGTATGGGCACAACGGGCCTGGTTGCGCAATCGCTGGGCGCAAATGATTACAATGAGAGCTATGCCGTGTTGCTGCGCGGCTGCCTCGTCGCCCTCGTGCTTGCGATCACGCTGTTACTGTTACAGCCGCTCATTGCCTGGCTGTCATTTTCCGTCATCAAGACCAGCGCCGAGGTGGAATTCCATGCACGCATCTATTTCGACATACGCATATGGAGCGCACCCGCCACACTGATCACCTATGTCATCGTCGGCTGGTTTTTGGGTAGACAGAACGCGCGAGTTCCTTTGCTTATTACCTTATTGGTGAACATTGTCAATATCCTGCTCGATCTACTGTTTGTCGTGGGACTCGGCATGACTATAGAGGGCGTGGCCTGGGCTAGTGTAATTGCTGATTACAGCGGCCTGGGCCTGGCAATCTATCTGACCTGGCGCCTGTTGAAACGCGGCCATTACCGCTACAGCAAAGACCAGCTTTTGAAGCGACGCGCCATGGCAAAAATGTTTACTATTAATCATACGATTTTTGTCCGAACATTATGCCTGCTCTTTACCTTTGCGTTTTTCACCGCCAAGGGCGCCGAATTCGGTGATACCATTCTTGCTGTCAATGCCCTGCTGCTTAACTTTCAAACCTTGATGGCCTATGTGCTAGATTCTTTCGCCCATGCAGCAGAGGCCTTGGTGGGTCACGATATCGGCGCTCAAAATAACGCCTCACTGCACCGTACGGTAACAGCCATAATGCTTTGGTCATTAGGTTTTGCCGGACTGTTCAGCCTTGCCTATTGGCTTGGCGGTTCACTGATGATTGCTGCCATGAGCGATATAGAAACAGTTAGGCAGCACGCACATGAGTATTTGCCCTGGCTGATATTATTACCACTCATCTCGGTATGGAGCTTTGCCTACGACGGCATATTTATTGGTGCAACGCGCACGCGCGCCATGCGTGACACTATGCTCATATCCACCTTCCTAGTTTTTATCCCCGCCTGGTATTTCTTTCAATTTCTCGACAATCACGGACTCTGGCTGGCTCTAACGCTGTTTTTGGCCGCCCGCGGCCTGACATTGGGCTATATCTGGCACCGATATCGGCGTCGCGGCAGTTTGTTGTAAGCGCATCATGCGTGCTAATAGAACTAATTTGATGGACTAGTGATATTATCGTGAGCTGTAATCGGTTAAATGTGGCCTGCAAATCATCAATCCGTTAACTTTTTACTTAGTGACTGGAGGCAGGCTATGCTAAGCGAGACTGATACCTACCAAATCAACGATGAGGGCACGATGCCAATGAGTCGCCGAATCCTAATTGTCGAAGACCAAGCCGATATCGCCAATCTAATCAAAATCAATCTTGACGACCTCAACTGTCAAGTGGAAATCGCTGCCGATGGCCGCGAAGCGGCGGCCAGAATTCAAAGCGAAGAATTCGACTTGTTTATTCTCGACCTTATGCTGCCGCATGTCGACGGCCTGGAATTATGTCGCCAAATCCGCGCCAAAGAAACCTACATACCGGTGTTGATGCTAACGGCGAAATCTGAGGAACTAGACCGCGTACTAGGTCTGGAGATGGGCGCCGATGATTACATGACGAAGCCATTTAGCGTGCGCGAGCTAACCGCTCGTGTCAAGGCACTGTTTCGTCGCGGTGATGCCATGGGACAGGCCAGCACGATAGAACAAACTACTATTATTCACGGCGGCCTGACTATTGATATCGGCAAACATGCCGTTACACTCAACGGTCATAACATCGAACTCACTGCCAAAGAGTTTGATCTGCTCGTACATTTCGTCAGTAACCCTGGGCGAGTGTATACCCGTGCGCAACTATTAGATGCGGTGTGGGGCTATTCCCATGACGGCTATGAACATACCGTCAACTCGCACATTAACCGCCTGAGAACGAAGATTGAAGAAGACGCCAGCAAACCTAAATACATACTCACCGTGTGGGGCGTGGGCTATAAATTTACCGAGCTCGGTGGACATCATTAGTACGGTAAAATAAGCGCTAAAACATGTTTTTTCATACTTTATATGGCAAGCTCGCCATTACCTTACTTGGCCTGCTTGTCGCGGTCGGAACGACATATATATTACTGGCTGCGTATTTCACACAAGATCACCTGCGCAAAACAAGTCAGGAACTTAACCGTACGCTGGCAGCCAATCTGGTCAAGGAACGCGAACTTATCCAGGATGGAGTGATAAACATCGACGCAGTTGAAACCGTATTTGAATCCTTTATGGTGATCAATCCCAGTATCGAGCTCTATTTACTCGACCGTAACGGTGTTATTCAAGGCTACTCCGCACCCAAAGATGCTGTGATCAACCGCCAAGTAGCACTTGAACCTATACATCTATTTCTAGACGGCGCACCACTACCCATATTGGGCGATGATCCACGTAATCTTGGTCGTAAAAAAATATTTTCTGCTGCGCCACTGATAGGAGAAGACGGCAATAGCTACTACTTATATGTAGTGCTGCGCGGTGAAAACTACGACTCTATCTCCGATGTGCTCGGAGACAGCTATATTCTGCGGGTCGGCATCTGGGTGACGGTGGGCAGCCTGTTCTTCGCACTCATTGCGGGCTTGTTTTTGTTCGGCCAATACACGCGCAGATTAACCCGTCTTGCTACAACAATGACTCAATTTCGCAACAGCGATTTTGCACAAAACAACTCACATATACCGATTAGCGCGCAATCGGACGACGAGATCGGCAGGCTCGAATCCAGTTTCGACGACTTGGCAAAGCGCGTCATCATGCAACTGCAAGAACTACGTGAAACAGATAGCCATCGACGCGATATGGTCGCTAATATCTCGCATGATTTGCGCACGCCATTGGCATCCATGCAAGGTTATTTGGAAACACTGCTACTCAAGGACGGCAAACTCGATCCCGAAAAACAACGTGACTATCTTGAAATCGCGCTAAGGCACAGCCATCGGCTGGGTAAACTCATTAAAGATCTGTTTGAATTGGCACGCCTCGACTCCGGTGATATAGAACTTGAAAAAACCAACTTTTCTCTGCATGAACTTGCCTATGACATCATGCAGAAATACCAGCTCGATGCCGAGCAACGTGGCATTACACTGCGTTGCAACGATGCTCAGGGCGTTTGTAACGCCTTCGGTGATATTGGTCTGATAGAGCGTGTACTTGAAAACCTGATTGAAAATGCCATACGCCATTGCAATGAAAATGGCACAGTACAGGTTATTATCACCGAAAAAGACGGTGGCGTGCATGTGCGTGTTGCCGATACCGGCAAGGGCATTCCTGCCGAGGAATTAAGCCGTATCTTCAATCGCTTTTACCAGGTCGACAAACATCGCTCGAACAAAAATGGCAGCGCCGGGCTGGGTTTGGCCATTGTTAAACGCATCCTCAGCCTCCATGGTAGTAGTGTTGAAGTGCATAGCGAAGTAGACAAAGGAACAGAATTCTCCTTTACTCTGGGCTGTGTATTGACGCAAACAGAGGCTTCAGAAAGTACGCTAAAATGAATACAAACTGATTGAACTACTTAAGGTAAAACATAATGAAACGTAGGCACTTTATCCAAGCGGGCATCGCCACCATTGTATTGACTGCGACCAGCTTGATTCCTCTTGGCGCTAAGGAAAGCACCATTACTCCTCTCGTGCTGAGTGAAGATGAATGGCGTAGACGATTAACTGAAAAACAGTTCTATGTGCTCAGACAAGAAGGCACTGAACGTCCGTGGACAAGCCCACTTAATGAAGAAAAACGCCAGGGTATCTTCGCCTGCGCCGGTTGTGATCTACCTTTATTTGAATCCAGCAAAAAATATGACAGTGGAACCGGCTGGCCGAGTTTTTGGGCTGCGATACCCCATCACACTGAAACCAAAACAGATTTTAAAATGCTATTTCCACGTACTGAATACCATTGCGCGCGCTGCGGTGGCCACCAGGGACATATCTTCAACGATGGTCCTAAACCAAGCGGAAAACGCTGGTGTAACAACGGTATTGCCTTGAAATTTATTCCGAACAACAAGAGTTGATAATCCGTCTAGCATCTCCCAACAATCATGGGTACACAACTACCTAAGCTATCTATCAATCTAGCACAACACCGCAAAAATACCGGTAATAACGGCGAATTGGCCACCCTTATAACGCCACGCTTCAGATCAAGTACCAAAAAATTCAACTCTCCTGCTCTTGCGGCCGCTAACGCAAATACTGGCATATTCCTTAACGGGAAACTGCCAAAAACGAGAAAAGGAGTCAGGCTGCGTGCGACATTGACTAAAGTCAATTCATTGCGGGCCGATACTGGACTCAGTGAGGACTGAACGACACTGAAACAGGGGTAGAGCTATGTATACCATAATTGGGCGCGCATTCGGCATGAAAAAAATGTCCGTACGCTTTAAGATGAACCTAACTGTATGTCTCATTTTCATTGTGGTTGCCGCAATGATCATGGGGGTTTCTTATAAAAATAATCGCGATAAAAACTTGGAACTCGGCATTTCCCAAGTTGAAGGGATGAACACCTTCTATTTTGACGCATTGAACACCATGATGCTGACCGGCATCATGAGCGAGCGCTCGATCCTGCGTGACAAGATGCTACGCCGTCCAGGTGTACTCGAGGTTCGAGTTAATCGTGGCGAAGCAGTCAATGAACAATTTGGCCCTGGCTTCCTGGAAGAACGTCCTGTTGACGAGCTGGATCAGCGCGCACTGTTGGGTGAAGAAATCGTCGAAGTCGGCGAACATGAAGGCGAACGCACTGTCACCGTGATCATGCCGTACCTCGCTACTGACAACACACGCGGCGTTAACTGCCTAAACTGCCATGTGGTTCCCTCTGGCACCGTTAACGGCGCCATTCGCATCACCTATTCACTAGCTGAAGCGGATAACTTGGCTGCGGCTAACTGGTGGAAGCAGTTTTATATCGTAATCGGTCTTTTTGTCGTAGGCATATTCACGGTAAGCCTCTTAATGAACCGCGTTGTTGCCCAACCTATACGCGGTGTCGTAGATCGCATTAAAGATATTGCTGAAGGTGAAGGTGATCTCACTGCCAAGCTTGACGACAGCTCCAATGACGAGCTGGGTGAATTAGCTTATTGGTTCAATACCTTCGTTAGCAAGCTACGCACGATGATTACCGACATCAACGGTTATGCGTCAGAATTGACAACTAACGCTGAACACATGAGTGCCGTCACTGACCGCACCAGTAACGGTGTCAGGCAACAGCAGGCCGAGACCGATCAGGTGGCGACGGCAATGAACCAAATGTCTGCCACAGTGCAGGAAGTTGCACGCAATGCTTCTTCCGCAGCTGGTGCGGCAAATGAAGCAGACAATGAGGCGGCGCAGGGTAAAGTGGTAGTTAAAGAAACCATTGAAGCCATCGACTCCCTTGCTGCCGAGGTTGAAAAAGCGGGTAACGTCATCCAGAAGCTGGAGGAAGACAGTAGCGGTATCGGGGTTGTGCTTGATGTTATCAGAGGCATCGCTGAACAAACCAACTTGCTTGCTCTGAACGCTGCCATTGAGGCGGCACGAGCCGGTGAGCAAGGTCGTGGGTTCGCGGTTGTGGCCGATGAAGTTCGTACTCTGGCGCAACGCACTCAGCAATCTACCCAGGAAATTCGATCCATCATCGAGCGCCTGCAATCTGGCGCCAAAGACGCGGTTGAGGTCATGGTTCAAGGTAAGAACCAGGCCAGTCTAAGCGTTGAGCAAGCGGCCAAGGCCGGCTCCTCGCTAGATGCGATTACAGAAGTGGTGACCACTATTACCGACATGAATACCCAGATCGCAAGTGCTGCGGAAGAACACAGTTCGGTGGCTGAAGAAATCAATCGTAACGTGGTCAACATCAGTGAAGTAGCCAACCATACCGCAGATGATGCCACAGAGGTTGCGCAGTCGAGCAAGCAGCTCACCAAGCTTGCAGATGACCTGCAATCACTATTGAGTCACTTCAAGGTATAGAGTAAAAAAGCAACAAACATGGCCGTGAGACTTTCCCGCTAAGTATCACGGCCTTTTTTTTGGCATCACCTCAGGTGAAATAAGCGCACAAGCTGGTAGCCATCGCCGTGGATATCTATATCGGACGCCAACCCATTTACGACGCCCAACTTGAGCTGATCGGTTATGAACTGTTGTTTCGCAGCGGCCAAGACAATCAAGCCATTATCAACAATCCAAATGCGGCAACTTCCGATGTCATTGTCAATGCCTGCCTGGAGATCGGACTCAATAAGCTAGTCGGCGCCAGGCTTGCCTATATCAATATTACACGTGATTTTATAGTTCGACATGAAGAGCTGCTATTACCGAAAAATAATGTCGTGCTGGAAGTACTCGAAGACATTGAGTGTGACGATGAGGTACTCAAAGGTCTAAAGAGTCTAAAAGATAAGGGACATACCATCGCACTTGACGACTATGTGTTAAGTGATAAAAACCGACGATTCCTGGACTACGCAGATATCATAAAACTTGATATTCGCGATTACGACGAGAAAGCTCTAACACAGATCGTCAAACTACTAAAACCGCATAAAGCATTAATACTTGCAGAAAAAATTGAAGACAAACACGAATACGAATTTTGCGCAAAGCTTGGGATTGACCAGTTTCAAGGCTATTTCTTGTCAAAACCACAAATCATTCAAGGTAAAAAAATTCCTAACAATAAGCTCAATCTGTTACGTTTATTGGCCAGCCTGCAAAACCCTGAAGTCAGCATTAGCGAGCAGGAAAAAATCATCAGTCATGATGTCGCGCTAAGCTATGGCCTGCTACGTTATATCAATTCACCTGCATTCAACCTTATAAAGACGATTGAATCTATACGCCAGGCGATTATGCTTCTTGGTCATCAAAACGTAAAAAAGTGGGCCACTATTCTCAGCCTTGGCAAACTGAATGAGTGCCCGACCCCGCTACTCTTAATGTCGATGATACGCGCGCGCATGTGTGAATTGATCGCCGAAGAATTAAATTATCAGCAAAAAGATGCCTGCTTTACGGCGGGTTTATTTTCCTCTCTGGATGCCATTATGAATACCGATATGGAGGAAATTTTATTGCACTTGCCACTATCTCAGAAAATTACTCTTGCCTTACTCGCACAAGAGGGAGATATTGGCGCAATACTTAAGTTTAGTATTGCATGGGAAGAAGATCGCTGGACCAATGAACAAGTGCCAGATATCGATAAAACACGAATGCAGGAACTATATCTTGATGCCATTGAATTTGGTGAATCAACCTTGTCAGAGCTTTCGCAAGCAGCCTAGCAAAACCCGGCTGGCAATAATATCATGCGTCTTGTCTTGATTTTACTGATTACGCTGACGGGATTGAGCGTATTTGCGACAAACGCTCAGTCACTTCATAGCATCAAACTTCAGCATCGTAGCGCTTCATCATTAATTCCGTTAATAGCACCCTTGCTCAATGAACAAGAGGCAATCTCCGGACAGAATTCTTTAATGCTATTAAAAGCCGATCATGCCCGCTATCAAGAACTGACGGAAATAATTCGGCAACTCGATATTCCAGCCAAACAATTGCTCATAGAAGTCAAATTACCCAGCACGCTTGAATACCGTAATTCGCAACAACAATTAAACATCGTAATCACTAGCCAGGGTGACAGCCGCATTGCAAATGGCTCGCGTAATACCATTAGTACACGAAGCAACAATCTTATACACAAAATTCGTGTTCTGGACGGACACCAGGCAAGCATCAAGGATGCCAGACTTATCCCCCTTCTCAGTAGGTCATTACGCTTTGGACAAAACCCAGACAATAGAGGGCTTGCATTAAGCTACTATGAGGTCGCATCGGCACTAATAGTCAATGCGCAGCTTCATGGCAATAGCGCAACAGTTAAAATCACGTCGCGCCAGTCAAGTCTTGACCAAGAAAGTAATAGTGGAGTTCGCTCAACGAGTCCGTCGACCACTATTGTAGTACCACTCGATCAATGGACATCATTAGGCGGCATAACACAAAAAAGTGAGAAATATGGTCACACTAGCTTCAACACGTGTTCGACTGAGCGTGGAACATTGTCTGGCAACGAAGTGCAAATACGGGTTTCTGTATTACCCTAAATGCAGCGACAAATACTACTATTGACCACGCATAAAAAGCTTGTCCAGCTCTGCGACACTGAGTTGCACCCAAGTTGGTCGCCCATGATTACACTGGCCACTGCGCTCTGTTCTCTCCATATCACGCAGCAAAGCATTCATTTCGTCAACCGTTAACTTTCTGTTTGCGCGTACCGATGCATGGCAAGCCATTGTCCCCAACACCTCATTAATTTGATCGTTGACACGGTTGCTGTCACCGTATTCTGCAATATCCGACAAGATGTCTTTTAGCAATTGCTCGACATCGGTATCTGCCAATAAAGTCGGTACTTGCCGTAATAACATCGCGTCAGCACTTATTGCTGTCACCTCAAACCCTAGGCGTAATAACGTATCAGCGTGTGAATCCAGCAGTCTTACTTCTCTTTCACTGACTCTCACCGTTTGCGGAATTAACAAGGGTTGTGTTCTCAAACCCTGTTGCTCGCTAAGGGTACGCTTCATATATTCATAAGTAATGCGCTCATGGGCTGCGTGCATATCGACCAGGATAATACCTTGGGCATTTTCGGCGAGAATATAAATCCCGTGAATTTGAGCTACGGCATAACCGAGCAAGGGCACGCCGGTATTTTCCTCGACTCTTGTTTCACCTTTTGGCTGTGCCTCCCTCGCCGAATACAGCGATGTCATTGCATCGAGCTTGTCTTTCACACTCAATGACAAACGCGCCTGTGACGTCGCTGATGACAAACGCGCCTGTGACGTCGCTGATGACGGGTAGCCTGTCGACGTCGACCCCATGCTATTTTTCTTTACACTGCCTGCCCACGCTGAGATATGGTGACCAGCGCTATTAGTAGCACTCTGCGCCAATACATCACGCAGCACATGAGTGATGAAACCATGAATAGTGCGCGACTCACGAAAACGGACCTCATGTTTGGAGGGATGCACATTGACATCAACAAGATGCGCCGGCATGTCGAGATAAATCAAATACGCCGGCTGGCGACCGGAAAACAACACATCGTTATAAGCCTGGCGAATCGCATGTGTAATCACCTTGTCACGCACTATGCGGCCGTTAATATAGAGATATTGCATATCAGCCTGACTGCGCGCGATCGTCGGGGAACCTGCCCAGCCATACAGGCGCATGTCAGACGCGCTCTCGTCAAATGACAAGGCACTATCCAAAAAAGATTCGCCTAACAATTTTTTGATACGGCGCCCAGTGGACTGTTCATCTTGTGCTGCAAGCAGTTCATGCACGACACGCTGATTATGGCGCAAGGAAAAACCAATATCAAAACGGCTTAAGGCCATGCGCTTCACCATCTCATTTATATGGCTAAACTCGGTTTTATCGGCACGCATAAACTTACGCCGTGCTGGCGTATTAAAAAATAGATCAGACACTTCAACCGTAGTGCCCCGGGCATGGGCTATTGCCGTCAGCCCGGTATTGATATGGCCACCTGCTACCTTCAATGCCCATCCATGATCGGCGTTGGCCTGGGCTGAATGAATACTAAAACGCGATACCGACGCCATACTTGGCAGCGCCTCGCCACGAAAACCAAGGCTATTAATCCGCTCAAGATCTTCTTGAGAGCGTAGCTTACTGGTGGCATGGCGGCTCACTGCCAACTCAAGATCCTGCGGATGTATGCCAGCACCATCATCACGTACTCGGATGTATTGGCGCCCACCCAGACCAATGTCAATAAATACTGAAGTTGCACCGGCGTCAAGACTGTTCTCAACCAACTCTTTGACCACCGCAGCCGGGCGCTCGATCACCTCGCCAGCAGCGATTTGGTTGGAAAGTTCAGGAGGTAGAAGGTGAATACGCATAGTGCCAACGAATTATATCAGAGCACCACTGCCAGCAAGCCAAGTTCAGCTTGGCGCAATTCCTCCAAAAAGAATACTAGGTTCCACGAGGAATCACCAATACCTGACCAATACGAATCTTATCGCTGGCAAGTTTATTCATTGCGCGCAAACTTCTGACACTGATCCGATAACGATCAGCGATCAGCGACAAGGTTTCACCACGAGAGATGGTATGATGCTGGGTCGATTGCGCCAATGACGCTAACAATGTACCGGGCTGCGGGGAACGCTCAAAATAACGCTTAAGCCCGTCGACGATGGCCAAAGCCAATTTGTGCTGATATGCCTTGCTACGCAGATTTTTCTCTTCCGCAGGGTTCGAAATATAGGCTGTTTCAATCAAAATCGACGGAATATCAGGCGACTTTAAAACCAGAAAACCAGCCTGTTGCACTTGTTTTTTATGCAATCGTGTGACCCTACCCATAGCACGTAATACTTCAGCTGCGCTGGTATGACTGTCTTCTTGTGTTGCGTTCTGTGATAAATCGAGCAGCACTTTTTTTGTTAGCGGGTCTTTATCATCAAGACTGACACCACCTACTAGATCGGCCTGGTTCTCTTGCTGTGCCAGCCATTTAGCTGCCTCCGAACTCGCACCGCGCTCGGACAGGACGTACACCGAAGCACCCTTTGCACGATGGTCTTTAAATGCATCGGCATGAATCGAAATAAATAGGTCGGCCTTGGCTTGGCGTGCGATCTGCATTCTACGCCGATGCTTGATGTAATAGTCCCCGTTTCGCACCAATACTGCTCGCATACCACGCTGCGCATCGATCTTTTTTTTCAGTTCCCGCGCAATCGATAGCACTACATCTTTCTCGCGCGTGCCTTTACGTCCCAAGGCCCCAGGGTCCTCACCACCATGACCAGCGTCAATGGCTATCACCACATCACGCAAGCCACTTTCTATGAGCTGCTTGACGGGTTGCGATGACTTGATCTTGGTGCCGGACTTGGCTTGATCGTAGAGATCAACCACCAAACGGTGTCCATATGTTTTATTAGGCGTAAGCAAAAAAGTTTTAGGCTTAACTAATTTTCTGGTATCAAGAACAATACGTAAATCATTTTTATTGCGCGTTGCACTGCGTAAACGCTTAACAAACCCTACAGAGCCTGTGGGCAAGCTCTTGCGCAAACGCGTCTGCTTTAAATCAATAACGATTCGCTCAGGATTTTTCAAGGTGAATAATTTATATTCAAGTGGAGCGGAAATCTCGAAGACAAGACGCGTATGATCGGGTGCCGGCCAGGCTCTGACTCCTGTTATGTCAGTGGATGCGGCATGGACACCACCACTGACACCAAGCCACAAACCAACAATCAAAATGAGTTTTCTAGTCATCATGAATAGCGCCGCATCCTCACGACCAATCGCTGCATTTATACGCCTATTCTGCCCGAACTTTAAGTATTTTTCTATATCTTTTAGTAAGATAGCACCTTAATCTCCAGTGCCACATATTAAACCTTCGATAACACGCTGTTATTTAGCCGGCTAATCGCTCCGATCAAAACAATGCAAAATTGATTCCCCAATTGCCGTCAAGGAATCGAAAGTGAGCAAGCGATTATCTGCATCGTATTCCAATGTGATATGTATATCGACGTTGGCCAGCATACCTTCGGCACGCTCAGGCCATTCGACCAGGCACAAGGCGCGGTCGTTAAAATAATCGCGTATACCCATCGCTTCCAACTCGTCGCAGGAATTTATTCGATACAAATCAAAATGATAGACATCTAAACCGTCTAACTGGTAGGGCTCAACAATGGTATACGTCGGGCTTTTTACATTACCCTCATGACCTAAACCACGAAGAAAACCACGGCAAAAAGTCGTCTTGCCAGCGCCCAGTTCACCACTTAAATGAATCACCGCAGGTCGAGCTTTACAGCATCGCGCCAGACTAGCTGCAAATACCTCGGTTGCCTGTGCCGAATCAGACGGCAACACCTGTAACGTCACGGGTTCACCAAGTGACGTAAATGCGGCAATAAATCGCTGGCTAACAGGCCACGCTCCCCCTCTATAGCTACCGCTCTGTCTGCTGCCACCGCGTGAATCCAAACCCCGATGCGCGCAGCATCGGCGAGCGACAAACCTTGCGCCAGCAAACCACCCATCACCCCGGCCAATACATCACCCATACCACCGGAGGCCATCCCGGGGTTACCGGCATTGATAACACTGATATTGCCATCATCACCGCAGACTAAGGTACCATTGCCTTTAAGCACCACCACGCCACCATACAATTTTTGTATTTCTGTGACGGCTTGATAACGATCCGCCTGCACTTCTGCCGTACTGACCGCCAAAAGACGCCCCGCCTCACCCGGATGAGGCGTCAAAATCCAGTTAGAGAAATGCTTGCGGTTGGTTGCCAGGATATTCAAGCCATCTGCATCCATAATCATCGGCTTTTCACAGTGAAGCAGACGATGCCATAGATCTGTTGCCAAACCGCCCACCCCCATACCGGGGCCAACCACTAAAACATTGGCCTGCTCCATCAGCGGCTTTAATACCTGTGCCTTATCAATACCAAAGGCCATGATCTCAGGGCGCTCGGTCGATGTTGAGACTGCATTCTTGATGTGAGTTGCCACAGTCACTAAACCAGCACCAACACGCAAAGCGGCCTCAGCTGCCATACGAATCGCCCCGGCATGACCGATCTTACCACCGACTGCCAGCACATGTCCGCATTGGCCCTTGTGAGTAGAACGTTTGCGTGGTGCGAGCAGCTGCGGAATATCATCACCCAGATAGCGCTGAGCCGTTGGTGTATGCGCCGAATATACCGCGCCCGGCACCGCCAAACTATCAAGCTCAATTTTACCGCAGTAATCCGCTGCCAGACCAGTAAACTGGCCCTGCTTCAAGCCAACAAATGTTAGTGTCACATCTGCAACAACCGCAATTGTATTTGGAACACCGGTATCTGCCATCAAGCCGGAAGGGATGTCTATTGCCAATACAGGCGCCGGCGCAGCATTTATTTTTTCTACCACTGTCTTGGCGTGGTGTTCCAGCTTGCGCTGCAATCCGGTACCAAACAGCGCATCAACGATGACATCAACACCAGAAAAATCACTGGCTTCCTGAAATAACTCGATCGACACATTGGTGCTAACCGCATCCTCATACGCCGTCAGCGCATCGCCTTTTAGCGATTGCGTATCAGACAAAGCGATAACTTGCACCGATAGTCCTGATTGCCGGCACAGGCGCGCCATGACGTAGCCGTCGCCAGCGTTGTTGCCAGGGCCGCACGCAATCACTATTTTTTCCGCCTTGGGCCAGTGCTTTTGCAAGCAGCGGTAAGCCGCGGCCCCCGCCTGCTGCATTAATTGATAACCGGTAATAGCGTGTTGCTCAATCGCAAGCCGATCAAACTCGCGGACTTGCTCGGCAGAATACAAAACTTCGGGCAGTGATGTCATGCGCGGTATCATAACGCCTATGAGCGATGAAACAAACAATAAGGTCGACTTGACCGCATTGGCAGCCGATATCAAACGCTGGGGCGGTGAACTCGGTTTCCAACAAATCGGTATCACTGATATTGATTTATATGATGATGAGCGACATCTACTTAACTGGCTCAAAGATGATATGCACGGCGAAATGGACTATATGCAACGCCATGGCACTAAGCGCAGCCGTCCCGACGAACTCGTCGAAGGCACTGTTCGCGTTATTTCAGCACGTATGGATTACCTGCCCGAAAACCATCGGGCCATGGACACCACCTTGGAAGACCAGGCCAGCGCCTATATCTCTCGCTACAGTCTCGGTCGCGACTACCATAAAGTGCTACGAAACCGTCTTAATACCTTAGCCAAAAAAATCAGCACAGTCGTCGGTGAATTTGGTTATCGTGCCTTTACCGATAGCGCACCGGTTTTAGAAAAAGCCCTGGCGCAAAAAGCGGGATTGGGCTGGGTCGGCAAACACAGCAACCTCATTAATCAAAAAGCAGGCTCCTGGTTTTTTCTTGGCGAACTCTATACCGACCTGCCTTTGCCAACCGACCAGGCCGCAAAAAATCATTGTGGCCAATGCACGGACTGCATCGACATCTGCCCCACACAAGCCATCATCGCCCCCTACAAAGTCGATGCGCGACGCTGTATCTCTTATTTAACCATCGAACTACGCGGCAGCATCCCCGTCGAATTTCGCAGGGCCATGGGTAACCGTATCTATGGTTGTGATGACTGCCAGCTTGTTTGCCCCTGGAACCGCTTTGCCTCACTAAGCGAAGAGCCTGACTTCGCACCACGCCATAATCTGGATAGCGCTACGCTGATCGAGTTATTCTCCTGGTCCGAAGACGAGTTCTATAAAAAGACCCAAGGTTCAGCGATACGGCGCATCGGCTATGAGTGTTGGCTGCGAAATGTTGCCGTGGCCTTAGGCAATTGTGAAAAGGATGAAGCGGTGCTTAATGCGTTAGAGGCGAGGAAGGATGATGCTTCGGCGTTGGTGAAGGAGCATGTGGAATGGGCGTTGGCAAATTTGGATGGCGATTATTAACAATATAGTTCATTTGAATATTATTTTTCGCATTCTTGGCGAGCATTCTTTGTAAGAAAGACTTCTAGGTGAAATATATGGGAAATGAGCAAGTATTGTTTGACGCAGAGTGGCGCGATGTTGCTCTAAAGTGTGAAGATCAGGACTCTTGGGCATACAATGTCATTGAAGAGATGAGAACCACTGGTCAAAGTTACCTGTCAAAAGTTGAATCATGGTTCAATGACATCCATTATAGCGTCAAGGGCAAAATAAATTTGGGTGCAGCCTTAAAAAGTTTATCTAACAACGATCATCTTGGCGCTGTAAATGAACTTGCTTGGTGGGCATTCCTTAGAAAGGAAGAATTTCAAGTAAGCACAGTGCCTACAACAACGTCGCCCACCCCTGATTTGAGCCTGTAAATAATTCTGTGTAACTGCTCTAATTAAACATAGTCAGTTAGTCTTTCTTCAAACTCAATCATAAAACGATTGAGAGCGGGTTTCCAGCTTCGGATCGGCATGGTCCACTTTTTGGATGCTTCCTGTATCGCCAGATAGATT
>WGFU01000037.1 GCA_015492075.1 Gammaproteobacteria bacterium | reverse complement strand
TTATAAGGGTAGTTGAGTTTCGTCATGAATTTGTGCAGTTTTTCCACTTCGTTTTGTTCTACTTGTATGCCCATCAACACCCGGCCGTAGGCGGCACCATGATTACGGTAGTGAAATAAACTAATATTCCATTGGTCGCCGATAGTGCTTAAAAATTGCGATAAGGCGCCTGGGCGCTCAGGAAATTCAAAGCGGTAGAGGCGTTCATTGTCGAGTTCTGCCGGGCCACCTATCATATAGCGAATATGTAATTTGGCCATTTCATTGTCCGACATGTCAGTGATGTGATAACCGCTGTTCCGCAGCCGCTGGAATAGGGCTTCTTTTTCCACTTTGCCTTTGCTGAGTTGCACCCCAACAAAAACTTGGGCTCGGTTGCTATCACCAAAGCGATAATTAAACTCGGTAATCCCTCTATCGCCAATAGTACGGCAAAAACGATGGAAGCTACCGGGTTTTTCGTCAATGGTGACGCCAAACAGAGATTCGCGCTGTTCACCCAGTTCGGCACGCTCGGCGACATAGCGCAGTCGGTCAAAGTTCATATTAGCGCCGCTGGCGATCGCGATGAATGTTTCGTTTCGATAGTTTTCCATTGCAAGGTATTTTTTTAAGCCGGCGATGGATAACGCGCCTGCAGGTTCTGTAATGGAGCGCGTGTCATCAAAAATATCCATGATGGCCGCACAAATTTCGTCGCTATTAACGGTAATGACAGTATCGACATGATCGCACGCAAGGCGATAGGGTTCGGCTCCAACTTGCCGCACAGCAACACCATCGGCAAAAATGCCGACTTCATCAAGTACAACGCGTTTCTTATGCAGTAATGCTTGCTGCATAGAGGCAGCATCACCGGGTTCCACACCGATAATTTTTATATCTGGTCGCGTGTTTTTAACATAGACGGCAATACCTGCGATAAGCCCACCACCGCCAACGGGAACAAAGATCGCTGATATAGGTGCTGTGTGCTGTTCGAGTATTTCTAGTCCTACCGTGCCCTGACCGGCAATGATATCTGGGTCATCATAGGGGTGAATAAAAGTCAGCCCCTCTGATTGCCCTAGCGTTTTGGCGTATTGGTAGGCCTCATCGTAGATATCACCGTGGAGAACGACTTTGGCGCCGAGTTGGCTGACTGCATTGACTTTGATTGCCGGTGTTGTTCGCGGCATGACTATCGTTGCTGGAACTTGTAGCCGCTGCGCGGCGAGCGCAACACCTTGAGCATGGTTGCCTGCCGACGCGGCAATGACGCCGCATTCTCGTTCGGCTTCTGTCAGACACACCATTTTGTTGTAAGCGCCGCGTAACTTAAATGAAAACACAGGCTGCAGGTCTTCACGTTTTAATAGCACGTTATTATTTAGCGTATGCGACAGCTTGGCCGCCTTTTCCAATGGCGTGCGCCGTGCCACATCGTAGACGGGCGCTTGTTTGATTTTTTCAGGGTAATTGATCGACATCAGGGTAATCTATCACTATTACTGCTCCGAGGTCATGGCCAATTATCGGTTGTTGCCATATTACAATGCTTTTCTGTGTGCAACGGCAACGGTATGATGTCAGCAATGACTTAGAGCAATGGAGCTAACGATGGATCAAAACGAAATGAAACGCCAGGCTGCTGAAGCGGCGCTGGAATATGTTGAGGTCGGCACCTATATTGGGGTGGGTACCGGTTCAACCGCCAATCTGTTTATTGATGCCCTGGCGACGGTCAAGGGAAAAATTGAAGGCACGGTAGCCAGCTCCGTTGCAACCGCTGAGCGTTTAAAAAGCCATGGTATACCGGTGTTCGAGCTTAACGAAGTGGATGGCTTGTCGGTGTATGTTGATGGGGCAGATGAAGCCAATCCAAATCTTCAGCTTATTAAAGGCGGCGGTGGTGCGCTGACCCGCGAAAAGATCGTCGCCGCAGCGAGTAAGCGTTTTATCTGTATCGCTGATGATACGAAGCTGGTCGATGTATTAGGTACGTTTCCTTTGCCCATTGAAGTGATTCCTATGGCCCGTAGTTTTATTGCACGCGAGATAGTGAAGCTGGGTGGCGATCCCTATTTACGCGAAGGGTTTACTACGGACAATGGCAATTTGATCCTCGATGTCCATGGCTTACACATTAACCAGCCTGATGTGCTGGAGGGAACCCTGAATAACATCCCTGGCATTGTAACAAATGGTATTTTCTCCAAGCAGCGCGCGGAGGTGGGCTTATTTGGTAGTACTGATGGTCTAAAAGTGCTTAAGCCCTACGAACATTAAAACCGTCACTTGATTCGGAAACATAAAAAAGCGGCATTGGCCTAAAAGACTGACACCGCTTTTTTGTGGTTGTGGTTGTGGTTGTTTAGCTGCTAGGCGTTTTTGAATGCAGGCCACATTCTTTGCTTTCAGGGTTTTCCCACCACCAACGGCCGGCACGAACATCTTCACCAGCACTGACGGCGCGGGTGCAGGGAGCACAACCAATACTTGGATAGTGTTTGTCATGCAGTTCGTTATACGGTACTTTTTGTTCGCGTAAATATTCCCAGACATCGTCCTCAGACCATTCGACCAGCGGACTGAATTTTTGTAGGCCGTTATCGGCATCCCACTCTGAAATAGGCAAGTCTGCGCGGGTGACAGCCTGTTCGCGACGCAAGCCGGTGACCCAGGCTTTTTTGTTGGCGATGGCGCGACGCAGAGGTTCGATTTTGCGAACAAAGCAGCAGCCTTTACGTAGCTCAACACTATCATAAAAGGCATTAGGCCCATTGCTTCTAATGTAGTTCTCGACTGATTCGGTGTTAGGGAAATAGGTGATAACCGGTTTGCTATAACGCCTGCTGACCTCCTGCATGAGTTGATAGGTCTCCGCCGGCAAGCGGCCAGTATCGAGGCTGAAAATCTCGATATCGACATCATATTGATTAATTAAATCAGTGAGTACCATGTCTTCCGCGCCAAAACTATTGGCGAAAGTCGCGGGCGAATAATCGTCGGTAATACTTTTTAATACCGTGATGGTATTGTCGAGTTTAGCTTGCAATGCAGCTGAAAGGCTCATGTATATCTCCTGTTTACTCTCTAATATCTTCAACCATTTACGCTGCTGTGACAACGGCTACTCTTAGCTCTTTATGGTTATTCTGTGCAGCCGCTCGATGGCCGTCGGCTTTAAGGCTGTCACATAGTTTTCTCTGCGACTCTGGTGAGTCGACAATAAAGCTGATGCGGCTGCCGCCAGCAAATTCTTTTAGTGCATTACGTGCTTTAATGTAATGCAACGGGCAACTATATTCGCTGATATCAATGACAATATCATCAGCTATTTTTTTTTTACCAATGACACAGTAAGGTCAAGTTGCGAGTCAATGCTTTGGCATGCCTCGGCAGCATTGCGTACCCACTCATCTACTTTGCCGGCAATTTCTTCGTTGAATTTCATACTGTCGAAATCATTGCGAAAAGCTTGGGCCTGCTTAACGAGGTGCTTAAATTCTGTCGCCAGATCGGTGCAGATCTGCGGGCCTTCACTAAGGCTGTTTAAAACTGCATCGAGTTCATCGCTATGTTTTTTGCCTGCTACAAACTGTAGCGATTGACCAACCATCAGGCCGATTTGCTCGACACATTCGACGGCTTCATTAGCCAGGTTTTGTGCGGCAAAGGAATTACGGCAGTCACGTTCATAAGCAGTTTCGGCAAAGCGTGATGCAATAAAATCTTGCGAAGCACCTGCGCATTCGCCGCCACCTAATTGCAAGACTTTAAAGTCAGAGGATTCGCCATGGTCAGCAAGAATGTCTGCTACATCTTCTTCATTGATTTCGGTCAGATCGGCTAATGTCTCCTTGATGCTGTCTATACCACGGCGGCGTGCCCAGTCATAAAAACTTTCATTGGCTGTGGCCTCGTCAGCATAGCTATCTTGCAGTCTTTGAATGGCGGTATTGATGCGCGCAGAGGGGACGGAAGGGCCTTTAAGAGCCAGACCGCCGGTGCTGCGGCCATCGCCACCGATATACATCTGGTAATGGGGGATCAATTTACCATGCCGACGTTTGCCTTCCCCATAGATACCGATATCGCCAGTTTCTGGTTGCGCACAGCCATTATGGCAACCGCTCACACGCAGGCGCAGATCATTTTTGCCGCCGCTAATGATGCCGGCTGCAATGCGTGATGAGGTAATACCTAGACGACAGGTAGAAGTGCCAGGGCAGGCAACAATGTCATCGCCAGCTTCGGGTTCGGATAAGCCAATATTGGCGATGGCGGTACGTACTGATTCGATACGGTCGGCAGGAACGTTTAACAGGATCAGGTTTTGGTCCTGTGTTGCACGTGCGCCGCTGATCTTTTCGTCGCGCATAATGGTACTGACGCCACGCAATTGTTCTACCGTCATATCACCCAAGGTCAAGCTGATGGGAAAGACGTGATACCCGCTTTGTTTTTGTTTGATTACCGAGCGTGGTGCGCCAGCAGACATACTGGAATTATCGGCGCCTGCCTTCCATTCGATAGGGTCAACTTTGTAATCGGCATAAGCTACCTTGGTGCGCTCAAACTCCTCGGTATATTTTTTTAAAAAGCCATCGACACCGAAGGTGCCGACCAGGAATTTAATGCGGGCTTTAGCGCGACGTTTGCGATCAGAATATTTATGGTGCATTGAGATTAATGCTTCCATCGAAGCGAGCAAATATTTTTCTTCAAGGAACTCTTCCACTACTATGGCTTCATGTGGCTTATGACCAAGACCACCACCCGCTAAGATTTTAAAGCCGAATTTTCCATCGCGATGGACGGCGACAACGCCCAGGTCGTGAATCATGGCTTGTGCACAGTCTGTTTCGCAGCCGGAAAAACTGATCTTGAATTTACGCGGTAAATGCTGTGTCAGGGGATGGCGTAAAAAGCGCTTAACCGCGCCATCCAATACGGGGTTAATGTCAGTGTGTTCGTGTGCGCAAACCCCTGCCAGTGGGCAGGCGGTAATATTACGCACTGTGTTACCACAGGCCTCACGAGTGGTGAGCCCGCTTTCAGCCAAGCGCCGCATCGCAGCTGGCGTATCCTTTAACGGAATATAGTGAACCTGGAAGTCCTGACGTGTTGAGATATGGGCAAGATTGTGTTGCGACTGATTTTCAAGAATGTCGGCTACGGCCTCGATTTGTTCGGCATTGATGTTGCCGCCGGGTAGCTTGATACGCAGCATATGCACGCCGTCTTGACGTTGGCCATAACAGCCATGTTGCAGACGGTAGGCCATGAAACGAGCGGCATCCATCTCGTCATTGAGAAAGGCATTGACACTTTCTTCATAACGATCAATTTCTGCAAAATCAGCCAACGACATGTGTTATTCCTCTATACTTTAAAAGTAAATTCAAATGTTTGTAATATCAATATACCAGCGTAAATTTGATGCCGATAATGACCAGAACACTGGCCAATAGTGGTCGCATGATTCGGTCTGGTACGACAGTGCCTAAATGACTACCTATATATATACCAGGCAGTGAGCCGAGTAATAATGCGGCTAAAAGGCCGGTGTTTACGGTGCCTAGTTGCAAATGCCCCAGGCCGGCAACAGCGGTCAGGGGCACCGCGTGGGCGATATCTGTTCCCACAATTCGAATCGTGGGGATGCGAGGATACAGGAACATGAGGATCGCTGCACCTAAAGCCCCCGCCCCAACTGAGGATATTGGTACTAATACCCCTAAAAGCACGCCAGCGAGTACGGTAATACGGTCGCGATAGGCGCGTAGCGCAGGGTAACGCTGCCTGAGACCATCACCTAATAAGTGCATCTGTGATTTAAACAGTATCGATGCCGCTGTTAGAATCAAGGCGATACCCAAGCCATGAGTAATGAACTTCTCGATGATCGCATCGCCAGTGCCAACCTGGCCTATGGCATACACTGTCAGCAGCGCCGTTGGGACGCTGCCTAGTGCGAGCAAGCCGGCAATGCGCCATTCAACCGTGCGGCGGCGGGCATGGGCCCAGATACCGCCGGTTTTGGTGATCGCCGCGAATAGCAGGTCGGTACCGACGGCGACAGCAGGTTCAACCTTGAACAGGAAGATCAATAACGGTGTCATCAGGGAGCCGCCACCGACACCGGTAAGACCAATTAAGACCCCGACTCCAAAGCCGGCAGCGGTCAGCATCCAGTCTACGGCCATAGCTGTTGCTTGGCTAAGATAAAAATATTCATAAAAATCAATAGGCTAACAGTTTCTCAATCGGCAAAAAATGCGGATTGTGACTATATCAAAGGCCTTATAGTAAAAATAATAATAAGTTATGCTATACATAGCATATTCTGATATAAGGAGTGCGGACAATGAAATTGCAGCAACTGCGTTTTGTGCGTGAGGTGGCGCGTAACGGGCTGAGCGTCTCTGCTGCCGCGCAGAGCCTTAATACCGCGCAGCCAGGCGTCAGTAGTCAGATTCGTCAACTCGAACAGGAGTTGGGGATCGACATCTTCGTGCGACATGGTAAACGGTTTACTGGACTCACGGAGCCTGGCTACCAAGTTGTGGCAATGATTGAACGGGTGTTGCAAGATGCGCATAGTATAAAGCGCGTGGCAGAAGAGTTTTCGCAGCAAGCCAGCGGTAGTCTCTCGATTGCGACAACGCATACGCAAGCGCGTTATTCTCTGCCGCCCGCGATTAAACGTTTTACCGAGCAATACCCTGATGTAAGTCTTAATATTCACCAGGGTAATCCTACCCAAATATGTGAGTATGTATTATCGGGCGAGGCCGATATCGCGATTGCAACGGAGGCCATTGCCACCTACGACGAGTTGGCGACGATGCCTTGTTACGATTGGAACCGTTGTGTCATAGCGCCGCCTGGGCATCCGTTGTTGGCTGTTGAGCCACTCAGTCTTGAGCATTTGGCGCAATATCCGATTATTACCTACGACTACGCCTTTGCCGGCCGCTCTAAAATCAACAAGGCCTTTGCCGATCGCGGTTTAAGCCCTGATATCGTGCTTACGGCGATAGATTCAGACGTCATCAAAACCTATGTCGAGCTGGGTTTGGGCATTGGCATACTGGCATCGGTGGCTTTTTCAAAAGAACGCGATGCAGCTTTAGGTGCTGTTGATGCAAGCCATCTTTTTGAGTCGAGTACGGTGCGCATTGGCATTCGCCGTGGCAGCTATCTACGCAGTTATATTTATGACTTTATCCGGTTTTTCGCGCCACATTTGACGCGCGAGCGGGTTGACGAAGTGATGGCAGGTTAAAACAGTGCGCGCTGCGCTTAACGGGTTCAGCGCACTATTCTTCAGTTTCTTCCATTGACTCTATAAAGCTGCAATCGTCTTGCGGACAAAGTTTTTGCTTGCCCGAACGCTTAGTGACTTTTATGGTGAGAATTGGCCACTGACATTCAGGACAGCTTTCCTTGATGGGTTCATTCCACAAGGCATAATCACAATCGGGATAGCGTGAGCAGGAATAGAAAATTTTGCCACGGCGCGATTTGCGTTGCAGTATCGTGCCTTGCTTGCACTTCGGGCATTCGACATCGGTATCTGCCGGTTTTTCCAAGGGTTCCATATGTTTACAGCTAGGATAGCTGCTGCAACCTATGAACTTGCCGTAGCGCCCGCTGCGGATGATGAGGTCGGATTGGCACTCAGGGCACTTGCGACCTTCGACTATCTCCGGTTCGTCTTTACTGTTGCCATCCATATCACGTGTATAGTCACACTCGGGATAGTTGGTGCAACCAATAAAGCGGCCGCGTCGGCCGAGGCGAATCGATAGCTGGCTTTCGCACTTCGGACATTTTTCATCGATGGCTTCCTGCGTTACATCCTTACGTTGTACGTTGGCATCGGTGTCATCAATGCGTTCTTTGAACGGTGACCAAAACTGCTCCATAACAGGCAGCCATTGTTGTTCGCCACGTGATACGGCATCGAGTTGATCTTCGAGCTTGGCGGTGAACTCGTAATCGACATACTGTGAGAAATAATTGGTCAGGAATTTGTTGACGACACGGCCGACA
Source organism: Gammaproteobacteria bacterium (assembly GCA_015492075.1). Classification (GTDB taxonomy): domain Bacteria; phylum Pseudomonadota; class Gammaproteobacteria. Next base: position 156,075 of record WGFU01000037.1, on the reverse strand, counting down.
TCGGTGGGTGTGAAGCGACGTTTTTCCAGTTCGACATATTCACGTGAGACCAGGGTCGAAATAATAGAGGCATAGGTCGATGGTCGGCCAATGCCGTGCTCTTCTAGTGTCTTGACCAGGCTCGCTTCTGTGAAGCGTGGCGGTGGCTCGGTAAAGTGTTGCTCGCTACGAATGGCTTTTAGCGAAACCACGTCACCTTCTTTCATCGGTGGTAGTATGCGCTCGTCCTTATCACCTTTGCTATCGTCCTGGCCTTCTTGGTAGACCGCCATAAAACCGGGTTTGCGCACCGTCGAGCCACTGGCACGGAAGACACCGACATCGCCAGCTTGGAGATTGATGCCGACCATATCCAGCGTGGCGTGGATCATTTGACAAGCGATGGTGCGCTTCCATATGAGTTCATAGAGTTTGAACTGATCGCTGGTTAAATGCGTTTTTATGTCGCTGGGCACGGTGTTGGCGCCAGTTGGGCGAATGGCCTCATGCGCTTCTTGTGCGTTCTTCGCTTTGGTCTTGAAACTGTTTGGTACTTTAGGCACTTCGCTGGCGCCATAGCGTTTGGCGATTAATTCGCGAATTTCTTCGATGGCTTCAGTCGCCAGGTTAACCGAGTCGGTACGCATGTAGCTGATCAGTCCGGTCGGGCCATCACCACCGCCAATATCAACACCTTCATAAAGCTGTTGTGCGACGCGCATGGTGCGTTGCGCCGAAAACCCTAACTTTCTCGAGGCTTCTTGTTGCAGTGTCGACGTCGTAAAGGGCGGCTGTGGATTACGTTTGCGTTGTTTTTTTTCTACCTTGGTGACGGTGAGTGTTTTACCGGCAGCGTCGAGCAAGGCTTGGCGGGCAGAGGCGGCGGCGTCAGCGTTATTAATGGAAAACTGTTTGAGTTTTTCACCTTTGTATTCGTTGAGTTTGGCAACAAAGTCGGTGTTACTTTTATTGACGTCGGCTTCGATGCTCCAAAATTCCTGTGGCACGAAGGCTTCGATAGCTTCTTCGCGCTCGACAATCATACGTAAAGCCGGACTTTGTACGCGACCGGCAGAGAGCCCGGCGCGAATTTTTTTCCATAATAGTGGTGACAGATTAAAACCGACCAAATAATCGAGAGCGCGTCGCGCTTGTTGTGCATTGATCATGTCGATGGAGAGCTCGCGCGGATGCTCCATCGCTTCAGTGACGGCCTTTTTAGTGATTTGGTTAAATGAAACACGGTGAACGGCTTTGTCTTTAAGCAGTTTTTTATCGTTCAGCATTTCGTAGATATGCCACGAAATTGCTTCACCTTCACGATCCGGATCAGTGGCGAGATATAAAGCGTCAGCCTTTTTCACTGCCTTGGCGATGGCGTCGAAGTGTTTTTTATTGCGATCGATGACCTCAAAGGTCATTTTGAAATCATGGTCCGGGTCTACTGCGCCTTCTTTTGGCTTGAGGTCGCGTACGTGACCGTAAGAAGCGAAAATTTCAAAACCCTTGCCTAGGTATTTTTTCAGCGTTTTGGATTTTGCTGGTGATTCAACGATGACGACGTTTTGACCCATGGTTTAGATTACTACTATTTGTTGCGGGTTTTAATGCAGATGCATGGGTGCTGATTCCAGCACCAGATCTTCTATCCAAGTGTTGGTATCTTGACCTGGTTGATTGAACAAAACCATCAGGATGACCCACTTAAGATGGTCGAGATCTATATCACCTGTTTCCAGCGCCATGATACGGTCTATGACCAGCTCACGGCTGACACTATCGAGGATGCCGGTCTGCTCCAGAAAGATCAGAAAGCCACGGCATTCAACATTGAGCCGTGCCTGCTCGGAGCGAGCAAAAATACGCATGGAAGCAGGTTGGCCCGTCTCGCGAATCAATTTGTGTTCAGGCAAGGTAGTCAGCCCTTCAAGCCAATCAAAGGCCTTGTCTACTTCGCCTTCAGCAAAGCCGGCTTCCATTAGTTCCTCGGTCAATGATTCCTGATCTGACGTGATTTCACTGTCGCCATCCATATAGTTCTGGAATAAATAAATCAGTACATCGAGTACGGTTTCTTTCATAGTAGGGCCTTAGTTCGTGAGGCGATAATACATGCCTCCTGGCGCAGATGATACCTGCCCAAGCAATTCCAATGCCAACAGAATGGAGGAAACCTGCTCGATCGTCAATCCACTTTGTACGACGATGTTGTCGATGGATGTGGGGTTGTAATCGACAGAATAAAGGATTTTATGTTGAGAAGGGTCGAGTTTCGGTTTTACAGGCGACGGCAAATGGTGCGTCTGCACAGGGTTTAAAAGCAAAAAACCGTTGAGGTTGTTGAGCACATCCTGATGGCTAGTGATCAGTGTGGCGCCATCCTGAATCAGGCGGTTACAGCCTGCTGCCATCGGATTTTGTATGGCTCCGGGTACTGCCATGACCTCGCGTCCCTGCTCAAGCGCAAGCTTGGCGGTAATTAGTGAACCGCTTTTCTCACTGGCTTCGATAACCAGTGTCGCCAGGCTAAGGCCACTAATAATACGGTTGCGGCGCGGAAAATGATGACTTAACGGCGCTGTTGTCGGCGCCCACTCAGACAACAGTGCACCATTTTCGCGAATGCGTTGCGCCAGGTGTTGGTGTCGACGCGGGTAAATATTCTCCAGGCCTGATCCCAGTACCGCGATGGTGGGGCCATTGGCACAAAGCGCTCCCTGGTGGGCGGCTGCATCAATACCGTAAGCGAGACCGCTGGTAACAACCAGGCCGTGCTGACTGAGGGCCTGGCCAAGCTGGCTAGCATTTTTTGCGCCGCCTGGACTGGGTTTACGGCTGCCGACAATGGCGATTTGCGGGCTACCCAGAAGATCAATTCTGCCGCTGACAAATAGTACTGGGGGTGGATCGCTGAGTTGTAAAAGCAAACCCGGATAACTTGGGCAAGCCGACGTAATGATGGCGTTATCGGCTTGTAAAGCCCAGTTTTGTTGTTCCTGCACTGCGTGCCAGTCAGGTTTGAGCAGGTCTTTCAGTGTATTGGTGCGCAGGCCAAGTTGGCGCAGTGTGCCGGCGTCGGCACAAAATACCTCGCTGGCGCGGCCAAAATGTTGCAGCAAGCGCTGGAATCCGATGGCGCCAATTCCCGCGGTTTGGTTCAGGGCAAGCCAATGAGCGAACTCATTGGCACTGAGACCGCTACTTTGGGTTGTGTTGTTTGCGCTCATGATGGCATCCTTGCCAATCGTCTTGCTCAATAGTTTCAGGCGATCCCGCGCTTGCGCGAGAGTCTTGCAGCCGGTTTGTTAGTCTTGTCTTCTGAACTCGTTTAAGGCTGTGGTGTTTTGACGGCATCGTACAGACGAATATCGCGTAATGCCTTCATGATCAGCGCATAGCTTACTTTTTGGTAAGGGCGAAAAATCATTAAGGTGCCAACCTCTTCGTCGGGCAAGGTCACGGTTTCATTGCCATTGCCTTTGAATACGTCGCGCACGACAGCACCGCTCTGTGAAATTGTCATGACGTGTCCGGCCTCAATGCCATCTTCTGCGCCGACATTAAGCACCACAACCTGGTGCTGGCCAATACGTGAAACGCCATCGACTACGTGAATAATCTGGCCTTCGACCACAGTGTCGGGTGCGCGCGGAATGAAGTTTTGCTCGAAACTACTGTCCTCGCGTGGCAAGACACGGTCACCTTTTAAAGCCTCACGTTTTGAATGAGTAATCAGCAAAGTGCTGGGATCACCTTCTCTTTCCAGTTTCAGGTCGGCAACGTGAATCGCCTCATAGCCGAGAATAGCGTCTTGCTTTGATTTGGCAGAGGGGTCGATGTAAGGGTCGCCGATATGGTAGAGGCTAAATAAATCGCTTTCGCTAGTATCAAGCTCTCGCGCATAAAGCTTTGAGCCCGCGCCACTGACCAGGCGATTATTTTCGCTGGCAACGATATAGGCGGCACTATCAATCTCTTCCTGACTTAGCACACGCGGGCGAATAAGAAACTGCTCAATAGCGCCTACAGCGATAGTGGGGATAGCCTGATTAATGGGGGTGGCACGCTTGTTTGGCGATAATTTGATGGTTGGTCGACCGCGCTCAAGAGACAATACGGGTTTGCCGTCGACTAAACCCAGGTGGATGATATCGCCAGGGTATATCAGGTGTGGATTTTCAATGGCGGGATTAACATGCCAGATCTCGGGCCACAACCAGGGGTCACTGAGGAATTTGCTGGAAATATCCCAAAGCGTATCGCCTTTGATGACTTCATAGCTCTCGGGATGGTCTGGATTAAGCTCAACAGCTTGAGCCAGCATGAGCCCTGCGCTTGCGACATATAGCAATAGGCTGCATGCAATGTACTTAAGGTGCATTACTCCCCCTCCCCGTTTCCCGGATACAATATCTATATTAAACTTCAGCATGAGATTTTAACTGGAACCTTTACAGTTAGCATACTCTAACAGGTAGAATAGCGGCAGTACTTTGACAAAATTCACAATGTCCACTTTAAATATCTTACATTTTCCCGATCCCAGGTTGCGAATTAAGGCCAAGCCGGTCGAAATTTTCGATGCTGCCTTGCGCACCTTGATCGATGATATGTTCGAGACTATGTATGCCGCCCCGGGCGTGGGCCTGGCCGCGACGCAGGTTGATATCCACAAACGATTGTTGGTGGTAGACGTATCCGAGGACCAGGATGCCCCGCACGCCTTTGTTAACCCGCGTATCGTGACACGTGGTGGTGTATCTGTGCATGATGAGGGTTGTTTGTCATTTCCAGGTATCTATGAACAAGTTGAGCGTGAAAGCCATATTACAGTCGTGGCGCAGGATGGAGATGGCCAGCCATTTACCCTTGAGGCAGAGGGTCTCATGGCTGTTTGTATTCAGCACGAGATTGATCATCTCGATGGCAAGCTCTTTGTTGATTATATTTCTGAGCTTAAACGTGGCCGTATTCGTAAGAAGTTGCTCAAACAACAACGTCAAGCCTCTTGATTTACCCGCCTCGCTGCCGGTGCAGCTAAACCTATGACAACAGCACCTACGCTTCGCGTCGTTTTTGCGGGTACGCCGGAATTTGCAGCCTGTTCTCTAAGGGCGCTGAGCGAATCGCCATATAGGCCTATAGCGGTTTATTGCCAGCCTGATCGTCCGGCGGGGCGAGGTCGGAAATTGCGCATTGGTCCGGTCAAGCAAGTGGCCCTTGATCACAGCATCGATATTTATCAGCCACCCGACTTCAGGTCGCAGGCCAGTATTGATACCTTGGCGGCGTTAAAGCCGGACATCTTGATTGTCGTTGCCTACGGCTTGATTTTGCCACCAGCCGTGCTCGATGTTCCGACTTATGGCGCGATTAATGTCCATGCTTCGCTATTGCCGCGCTGGCGTGGTGCGGCGCCGATACAACGCGCCATACTGGCCGGCGATGAGGAGACCGGTATTACGACCATGCAGATGGACAAAGGTCTGGATACCGGAGCCATACTGCTACGCCGAGCGTGCCCGATTTTGGCGACCGACAGCGCGGCCGATCTGCATGATAGACTGGGCGAGCTGGGCGCACAAACACTGCTGGATACCCTGGATGCCTTGTGCGCCAAAGCGCTGCGGCCACAGAAACAAGACGATGCGCTGGCCTGCTACGCAAAAAAAATAACCGTCGCTGAGGCGGCGCTGGACTGGTCATTGAGTGCGGCTGAATTGGCCCTGCGCGTGCGCGCCTTCAATCCGGTGCCAGTGGCGCATGGTTTTTATCAAGGCGAACGTTATAAGGTTTGGCGGGCTATTACCATGGCGGATACCACGAGGTATCCCGCAGGGAGGATTGTCGCAATGAGCAAAGACGGCATCGACGTTCAGACCGCAGACGGTGTATTGCGAATTCAAACCTTGCAGGCGCCGGGTAAGCGTGTGCTGGCGGCGGGCGATTATATCAATGGTAATCCTGCCCTGGCGGTGGGACAGTCCTTCGATCATTTGCCCGCTTAGCGCTGGCTAGTCTTGTCTTCGTCTATGAATGTACGTTTGCAGGCACTTAATATTTTACTGCAAGTGGTCTTGTCTCATCATTCGCTGGATGGTGCGCTGGACAAGGCGCTCAAGCCGTCATCACAAAAAAAAGCAGCGCAGGATGGCATGCGTAGCGGCTTGCTAAAAGAGCTATGTTATGGCGTGCTGCGCTGGTGGCCACGTTTGATGGCCATCGAGCAAACCTTATTGGATAAACCTTTGGCCTCCAAACACCAAGATTTGCGTGTACTGATATGGTTAGGCCTGTACCAGCTGGAATATCTGCGCACAGCAGATCATGCGGCCATTTCAGAAACGGTGGCTTGCGCGCAAGCGATTAAAAAGCCATGGGCCAAGGGATTGCTCAACGCCGTGTTGCGGCGATTCCAGCGTGAGCGGGAGCAAGTGATGCGCTCACTTGAAACCGATCTTGTTGCGACGACGGTGCATCCAAGGCGCTTGCTGCGGCAATTACAGCAGGATTGGCCTGATGATTGGCCCTGTATTGTGGCGCAAAATAATGCCCGCGCACCAATGTCTCTGCGTGTTAATCAAGGTTTGATAAGGCGTGATGATTATCTCTTACGCTTGCAGCAAGCAGATATTGGTGCGACTGCTGCCGAGTATGTTGATTCGGCCTTGGTTTTGGATGGAGCCTGTGCCGTCGAGGATTTGCCTGGTTTTGCTCAGGGGCTGATCTCTGTGCAGGATCCGGCGGCGCAATTGGCAGCACGCTTACTGGCGCCGCAGGCAGGTGAGCATATCGTCGATGCCTGTGCGGCCCCCGGAGGCAAGACCTGCCACCTGTTGGAGATCGAGCCTACTATAGAGTTGATGGCAATTGATAATAAAGCCTGGCGTTTGCGGCGGTTGGAGGAAAACCTGCAACGCTTGAATCTAGGCTGCCAGACGATTGTCGCGGATGCCAGCGACACGGCCAGCTGGTGGGATGGCCGTCCACTTGATCGTATTTTGCTCGATGCACCCTGTTCCGGTAGCGGCGTGATACGGCGTCACCCTGATATAAAATGGCTACGTCAGGATGTCGAGATTGCACAGTTGCTGGCCACACAGCGACAATTATTGCATGCCTTATGGCAGACGCTGAAACCCGGTGGCACACTGCTGTACGCGACGTGTTCTGTATTCGCTAATGAAAATCAGGAGCAGATCGCACAGTTTTTGGCTGCGGTCGACAATGCCGAAGAATTCCCTATAGCAGCTGATTGGGGGTGCCCAATGAGACACGGACGTACTATTCTACCCGGTGAAAAGGGAATGGATGGGTTTTATTATGCGCGTTTGCGTAAAAAGTGAATAAATACCGATGTCATTAACATTAAAAACGACGGCTTGTTTTTGCTTGCTGTGCTGGTGCTTTATTGTCGAGGCCGGCACTAAAGACATCGTCATCGAGCGAGTCGATATCAGGCATGACAACGGGCGCTATGTGCTTGATGCAGACATCACGTATAGCTTGAGTGGAGTCGCACGCGAGGCGCTGCATAAAGGGGTAGGCCTGACTTTGAAGTTAGCCATCGCTGTATTGCGGCCGCGGCCGCTGATATGGGATCAAGTCATCATTAAAAAACAACGTCGTTACTACCTCAGTTATCAGGCTTTAACGGACCAGTACCGCCTGAATATCGATGACAGCGCGCTGATACAAAATTTCCCTAATTTAGAGTCGGCGTTGGCGGCAATCGGTACGGTGCGTGACATTGCTGTGCCCTTGTTTGATCGCGGTGTGCGTGAAAATGATGAGTACGTCGGGGTCAGGGCTTGGCTGGATATTGAGTCGTTGCCTGTGCCGATGCGTTTGCGTTCCTATATTTGGCCTGATTGGCGCCATAACAGCGGTTGGTATCGGTGGCGAGCAAACCCGTAGCCAATTTTGGTGTGGAGGCAGTTTTGGTCGCGATTGTCGGCCTGCTGCTGCTGGGTTCACTCTATATGATGGGCGCGGCAACCGAAAACTCTGCGCAGTTTGATCGCATTTATTCCTTGCTGGTATTGGTCAACGTGGCCGGCTTGGTGATCTTGTTGGTATTGCTTGGTGTCAATTTCCAGCGCCTGCGTCGTCAATACAGGGCGCGCGTGGTCGGCACGCGCATGACTGTTCGTCTGATTGTTATATTTGTCGTACTGGCCTTAGCTCCGGTATCGATAGTCTTCTATTTTTCCTTGCAGTTTTTGCATCGCAGTATTGATAGCTGGTTTGATGTCCGTGTTGAGCAGGCGCTTAATGACTCTCTATCGCTGAGTCGTACCGCTTTGGATTCGCGTATGCGTAATGTGGTGGCGCAAACTGAAACGATGGCGATCACTCTGGCCGATATTTCCGAGACGCAGGCAACTTTGAGTCTGAACGATTTGCGTGATCAGAGCGACGCCACGGAATTGATGCTGATGGCGTCAAACGGGCGCATCATTGCATCGAGTAATATTGATCCGATTATTATTGTGCCGAATAAGCCGGCCGCAGTTATGCTTTCGCAGATGCGGAGCAATGGCCGTTATTTTGGTCTCGATACAATCGCCGATTTGGGTTTGCATGTCAGAGTGTTGATGGAAGTGTCGAGCGGCGACCCGATTACAGGGCCACGTATCTTTCAGGCGTTGTTCCCAATATCGGAACGGATCAGTAAATTAACCGACAGCGTGCAAGATGCCCATGCTCAGTATGAGCGTCTGGTATATTTGCGCGAGCCGCTTAAATTCAGTTTTACCTTGACGCTTTCGCTAGTATTGTTGCTAACGATTTTGGTCGCAGCGTGGGCGGCATTTCTTTCGGCGCGGCGCTTGGTTTATCCGATACAAGTTCTAGCTACCGGCACGCGCGCCGTGGCATCTGGTAACTATGAGCAGCGTTTACCCTTGCCTGGTAACAACGATGAGATGGGCTTTCTGGTGCAGTCATTCAATGACATGACACGGCGCATTGGTTTGGCACAATCTGATGCCCAGCACAGCCAGCAGCAGGCGGAAAGCCAGCGCGCTTATCTTGAAGCTGTATTGCGCAGATTATCATCGGGCGTGCTGACCTTGTCGCGAGATCAGGTGTTGCGTACCGTTAATGATGCCGCATGCGACATACTGGAGACCAAGCTCGATGCCTATATCGGCTGCTCGCTCAGCGAAATACGGGAGGATAATCCCAAGTTAGGCATCTTTTTGGACAGTGTCGATGAAAGATTACAGCAAGGTCAGGCCGAATGGGTGGAAGAGGTGACGCGATTTAATTCGCACGGTCGCCAGGTGCTAATGTGCCGTGGTGCGACACTGCCCGGTGTGGGGAATATGGGCGCCGGTAATGTGATCGTTTTTGATGACTTTACGGCCCTGATCCGGGCCCAGCGCGATGCCGCCTGGGGCGAAGTGGCGCGACGCTTGGCGCACGAAATCAAAAACCCGTTGACGCCTATTCAGTTGTCCGCAGAGCGTATGCGGCATCGTTATTTGCCGAAGTTGGAGCCTGGCGAGGCCGATCTGCTGGATCGCTCGACCAATACGATTGTGCAGCAGGTTGAGGTAATGAAGGAAATGGTCAAGGCTTTTTCCGAATATGCGCGTGCGCCGCGTTTGGATACCGTAGCTCTGGATATTAATCGTTTGATCGGCGAAGCGCTTGATCTTTATGGCAGTGATCACGCCACATTTATCGCTGACCTGGCCACTGATTTGCCCAAGATCGAGGCCGACCGTGGCCGTATTCGGCAATTGCTGAATAACCTCATCAAGAATGCAATAGAAGCGTCACATGATACAGCGCAACCACAAGTTACCGTGATGACGCGTTTGGTGCGTGGCCAGGTGACAGATTGGGTCGAAATGGATGTAATTGATAACGGTAAGGGCTTCCCTGATGATATTATTGGCGAGTTGTTTGAGCCCTATGTCACGACCAAGCCCAAAGGCACCGGGCTAGGGCTGGCTATAGTGAAAAAAATTGTTGAGGAGCATGGCGGTATTGTCCGCGCACAAAACCTTGCCGCCGGTGGAGCGGCGGTCATGATAAGGTTCCCGGCATTAGTGGCAAGCGAGCGGCCGCGTGATGCGGTAATAGAGACCGAGGCAGGGCGCCCCGAGCAATTTGAGGCCTAAAGGCGTTCCCGATTAATAAAACCGTGATGTTCGCGCGAGCCCCCGACAGTGCGTCCTTGGTGGGTGTCGTGCGTGATGCAGAGCTTTGCTTATTCCAGATGAACGACCAACAGTATTCCTAAATGAGTAAACAACATATTCTCGTTGTTGATGACGAGCCCGATATCCGTGAGTTGATCCGCGACATCCTCGTTGACGAGGGTTTTGAAGTCAGTGTTGCCGACTGTGCCAACAAAGCCAATGAAGAGCGGCGTAACTGGCGCCCTGATTTGGTGTTACTGGATATCTGGATGCCTGATCTTGACGGTATTAGTTTGCTTAAACAGTGGAGCGATGAAGGTGAGCTGAGTTTTCCTGTCATCATGATTTCCGGTCACGGTAATATTGAGACAGCCGTTGAGGCAACGCGCTTGGGCGCCTATGATTTTCTTGAGAAGCCGTTATCGATGGCGAAGTTATTGTTGACTGTGCAGCGCGCGCTGGATTCGGCCAAGTTGCGACGCGAAAATCTTAGCTTGCGGCGCCAAGCCGAATTGGTTGTTGAGCCAACGGGGCGTAGTGAAACGCTACGTTCATTGCGTGAACAGGCCAAGCGTATAGGCCAGACCGATGCCCGAGTACTGATTACCGGAGAGCCTGGTACCGGCAAGGAGATCTTCGCACGCTATATCCATCAACATAGCAGCCGTAGTAACAGCCCCTTTATCGATGTTGGAGTGACCTCTATAGCGAGTGAAAATGCGGCCGTTGAATTATTCGGCAGCGAAGAGGGAGACAGAGTTTATTATGGCCTGCTTGAGCAGGCTAATGGTGGCACCCTGTTATTGACCGAGATTGCCGAGATGGACCTGTCGATGCAGGCAAAATTGATCGGTGCCATTGAAAGCCAATCCCTATTGCGTGTCGGAGGTTCTGAACCGGTGCGTTTTGATGTGCGAATTATTGCTGCGAACCTGGGAGATCTTGGTGAAGCGGTCGCCCGCCAGCAGTTTCGCGAAGATCTATATTACCAGCTCAATGTGTTGCCCTTGCATATTCCACCGCTGCGTGAACACCCGGAAGATGTGCCGGAATTGTTGGACTATTATGTCGAACACTTTGTGATGACAGAGGGGCTGCCTTATCGCGGGTTTACCACAGCCGCGCAGAATCGCTTACGTAACTATGGTTGGCCGGGCAATGTGCGAGAGTTAAAAAATCTCGTGCAGCGCTTGTTGATACTCGGCGGCAAAGGCGACGTTGAATTACAAGAGGTTGACCAGGCGTTGGGCGCAGTGAGCACGAAACATGAAGCGGCATCGCCGGTCGATTTTAATCTACCTTTGCGCGAGGCGCGCGAGCGTTTTGAAAAGGCGTATCTTGAGCATCAGTTGCAGCTAACCGAAGGTAATGTTGGTAAGGTGGCGCAGCGCACGGGTATGGAGCGCACACATTTATACCGGAAAATGCGCGCGCTGGGGATTAATATCAAGCGTGATTCGATGGGTGAAACTTAATTAAGCCATGCTAGTAGACTGCCGAAATAAAGCGTTAGAGCGCCTAGCCAGACTTGACTGTGACTTTGGTGTGGTGTGCTACAGCATATAGCGGACAAATAGATGAAAATAATCATTCTTGGTGCAGGCCAGGTTGGCTCATCAGTTGCGGCTAATCTGGCAGGTGAGGCCAACGATATCACCGTTGTTGATGTTGATTCGAATAAATTGGCGGCTTTACAGGATCGCCTGGATATTCGCACCGTTATCGGCTGTGCCTCGCATCCGCACGTATTGGAAAGGGCAGGTGCAGCGGACGCTGATATTATTTTAGCCGTTACCAATAGTGATGAAAGCAATATGGTCGCCTGCCAGATCGCCTATACCATGTTTCATACGCCAACCAAGATTGCCCGTATTCGCGCCCCGGAGTATCTTTCTTATCCGCAGTTGTTTGTACAAGAGGCTTTGCCTATCGATGTTCTGATTAGCCCGGAGCAGGTGCTAACGGATTACGTGCGCAAGCTGATTGAATATCCGGGCGCATTACAGGTGCTTGATTTTGCCGATGGCAAAGTGCAGTTAGTGGCGGTCAGGGCGCATCAGGGCAGCACGCTTGTTGGACATCCGTTGCGTGATATGCGTGAGCAGATGCCGAAGATCGATCTGCGCGTGGCAGCAATTTTCCGACAGAGCAAGCCCATCTTGCCTGAAGGCGATACCGTTATCGAGGTTGATGACGAAGTGTTTTTTATTGCAGCGGTAAAGAATATTCGTCCCATCATTAACCTATTGCGTGGTGTTGATCGCTCTAATAAGCGTATTATTATTGCTGGTGGTGGCAATATCGGCTTGCATCTGGCCGAAGCGCTCGAAGGTGAATACCAGGTCAAAGTGATCGAACGTAACCCTGGTTACGCGCGTAAAATTAGCGAACGATTGGATAAGACCATAGTCCTCGTCGGCGATGCGGCTGACCAGGAGTTATTGCAAGAAGAGAATATCGCTAATACCGATGTGTTTTGTGCGGTCACCAACGATGACGAAGCGAATATACTGTCATCATTGCTGGCCAAGCGACTCGGTGCCAACAAGGTGATGGTGTTGATTAACCGAGCCGCCTATGTCGATTTGATTCAAGGCGGCGAAATAGATATTGCGATTTCACCACAGCAGGCGACCATTGGCGGTTTGCTAACCCATGTGCGTCGTGGTGATGTTGTCGTGGTGCATTCATTGCGCCGCGGCGCGGCGGAAGCGATCGAGGCGGTCGCACACGGCGATCCATCATCTTCCAAGGTGGTTGGCCGACGGTTGGAGCAAATTAAATTGCCTCCAGGCACCACCATAGGCGCTATTGTGCGTGGCGAGGAAGTCATTATCGCACATCACGACGTGGCGATTGAGGCCGAAGATCACGTGATTTTATTTATGGCCGATAAACGCCGGATCCATGAAGTCGAACGTTTATTCCAGGTGGGGATTACCTTTCTCTAGCGAGCCACATTATGCAGCTGCGCGTCATTCAACGCATCCTTGGTCTATTATTAATGGTCTTTAGTGTGACCATGTTGCCACCGGCTTTTATTGGTCTGATCTATGGCGATGGCGCCATTAGCGCATTCGTTATCGGTTTTTTGGTGACTTTGACCGTTGGTTTTATATTGTGGTTTCCGGTGCGTCGCTTTGTCAGAGAACTGCATTTGCGCGATGGTTTTATCGTTGTGGTGATGTTCTGGAGCGTGCTGGCCTTGTTCGGTTCCCTACCGTTTATGTTGGTGGCTGAACTGAATATGTCATTTACAGATGCCATGTTTGAATCGATGTCCGGTTTGACCACGACAGGCGCTACCGTCATTGTAGGGCTTGATTCTTTACCCAAGGCCTTATTGTTTTATCGGCAAGAGCTGCAGTGGTTAGGCGGCATGGGGATTATCGTCCTTGCTGTGGCCATATTGCCCATGTTCGGTATCGGAGGCATGCAGCTTTATCGCGCCGAAACCCCAGGTCCTATGAAGGACAATAAATTAACACCGCGTATTACCGAGACGGCCAAGGCATTATGGTATATCTATTTGGGTCTGACGGTCAGTTGTGCCATTGCCTATTGGGCCTTTGGCATGTCGGGGTTCGACGCCATCAGTCATAGTTTTTCCACCGTCGCCATAGGCGGTTTCTCAACGCATGACGCCAGTATTGGTTACTTTACCAGTGCAGCCATTGAAGGTGTCGCCATCATATTTATGTTGCTAGCAGGGGTGAACTTTGCCTTGCATTTTATTGCGGTGAGAAGCATGCGTGTCACCGTTTATTGGGCCGATGCCGAGTTTCGTGCTTATATTTCTGTGCTTTTGATCGTGGCGGTAATTACCTGTCTTTACCTTTATTTTAATCACACTTTTGATAGCGTGGGTGGCGTGCTTCACCATGGTTTGTTTCAGGTAGTATCGATCGGCACCACCGCTGGTTTTACTACAGCGGATTATCATACCTGGCCGGGTTTTTTACCCGCATTATTATTGTTGCTAAGTTTCGTTGGTGGTTGTGCCGGTTCGACCGGTGGCGGCATGAAAGTGATTCGTGTTTTATTGTTGATTAAACAGGGTTCGCGCGAAATTTTACGACTTATTCATCCCAATGCCGAGATTCCGGTCAAGGTTGGCGGAGTCAGCTTGTCGCCACGTGTCATAGGATCTGTATGGGGGTTTTTTGCCTTCTATGTGCTGGCTTTTTGTTTTATGTCTTTGCTGCTAGCGGCAACAGGACTGGATCTTGTCTCAGCATTTTCCGCCGTGGCGGCGTGTATGAATAATCTCGGCCCGGGCTTAGGTGAGGTCGGGTCGAATTATGCATCAGTATCGCCCGTTGGCAAAGGTATTCTCTGTTTTGCAATGTTGTTAGGTCGGCTGGAAATTTTCACATTGTTGGTATTGCTCACCCCTGCTTTTTGGCGTGCATAATGCGCTGTTTATTTGTGCCAATTTATCAGAAATCATAAGGATTAGTGCCACCATTGGGTCGTTGCCGAAAGCGCTTATAGCTCCATTGATATTGTTGAGGAATTCTGCGAATGCATTGCTCAATAGTGCGATTCATTGATGTGACGGCAATGTTGATATCGTCACTGTAGATATCCTCATCGGCGGCAATGGCAAATAGTTTATACCCTCGGCTATGGGCCAAGCGCTCGGCAAAACCAAAAATAATAGGTGCCCCGGTTTTTTTTGCCAGTCTGGCGGCCAAGGTCATGGTGTTGGCTTCGATGCCAAAAAAGGGTGCGAAGATACCATTGCCAGCAGGCGGTTCTTGATCAGGCAATAGCCCGATAATTTCGTGTTGATGCTTTAACGATTTATAGAGCTGACGCGCACCGAGTTCGTCGGTGGCAACCAATGTGGCGCCGGTACGCTGTCGGGCTGCGGTGAGCCAACCGGCGAGTGCTTTTACTTTCGGTGGTTTATACAAAAAAGTCGCTGGATAACGACTGCCGATATAAAGTCCCGCTATCTCCCAGCAACCAAGATGAGGGGTGAGCAATATCGCTCCACGTTCCTGTTTGATGGCTTGTTGTAGCTGCTCCTCCCCTTCTATCGAGTGGATGAGCGATAATAGGCGTTGTTTTGACCAGCATAACATTGCGCCGACTTCCATTATCGACATGCCGGTATGAATCAGGCTTTGCTTTGTCAGCTTTGTTTTTTCCGCAGGTTCGAGCGTGGGCCAACACAAATCAATATTGACTAGTGTGTTATGACGCAGCTGGGTGGGTAACCAATAGAAACAAAGACCGACGAATTTACCTGCACTGTGGGCTGCACGCAGCGGCATCAGCGCGATAAGGCGAACACATGTCTTAATGAGAAGGCTGCGCATTAGGATATTTTTGACAAGAGAGTTTTTAATCCATTCAGTAGCTTGGCTAAGTTAATGCTAAAATAAGCTGTTTCGCTGGCGATATTAAACTGAATATCCCCATATTATATTTTTTCTGTACTTTAGTGCTGCGAGTCCCAACGAGTCAAAAGATGTCATTGCAACCCAATCAGCCTGAAACGCCGTCCCGTATTTCACCGCAACAAGCCGGAGAGAAAAGCGGGCTAGCGCAGTTGTTAGCTAATCGCATAGCCATTCTTGATGGTGCCATGGGCACGATGATTCAGGACTACAGTTTGCAAGAAGCGGACTACCGCGGCCAGCGTTTTGCCGGTCATCCTTGTGACCTAAAAGGCAATAACGACCTGTTATCTATCACCCAGCCGAAGATTATACGGGATATTCATACTGCCTACCTTGAGGCGGGCGCGGATATTATTGAAACTAATACCTTTAACTCGACGACGATTGCACAGGCCGATTATCAGCTGGAGTCGGTGGCCTATGAGCTTAACTTTGCCAGTGCCAAGGTCGCGCGCGAGGCGGCCGATGCGGTGGCAGATAAAACCGGTCAGGCGCGTTTTGTCGCCGGCGTGTTGGGCCCCACTAATCGTACCGCGTCTATTTCACCCGATGTCAACAACCCGGGTTTTCGCAATGTCAATTTTGATGAGCTGGTCACTGCCTATCTCGAAGCCATCAGTGGCTTGGTCGATGGCGGGGCCGACGTCATTTTGGTGGAAACCATCTTTGATACTCTGAATGCCAAGGCTGCGGTGTTCGCGATCAAGCAATATTTTGATGCGTACAAACGGTTTTTGCCGGTCATGATATCGGGAACCATCACTGATGCCAGCGGCCGCACCTTATCTGGTCAAACCGACGAAGCGTTTTACAATTCTTTGCGCCATATCAAACCACTCAGCATCGGTTTTAACTGCGCTCTGGGCGCAAAAGAATTGCGTCAGTATATTGAATCGTTGTCAGGTTATGCTGATTGTTATGTTAGTGCGCATCCTAACGCCGGTTTGCCAAATGAATTTGGTGAGTATGATGAAAGCCCGCAAGCCATGGCCAAAGAAATCGGCGAATGGGCGGCCAGCGGTTTTCTTAACATCATTGGCGGTTGCTGTGGTACTACACCTGCGCATATTCAAGCGATAGCGGAAGTCGTCAGCCAGTATTCGCCACGTAAGCCTTCTGATAACAGGCATGCACTACGCCTCAGTGGTCTGGAGGCACAGAACATCGACGCGGATAGCCTGTTCGTCAACGTCGGCGAACGCACCAATGTGACGGGTTCTGCGCGTTTTAAAAAACTGATTCTCAACGGCGACTACGACGAGGCGCTTAATGTCGCACGTCAGCAGGTTGAGAACGGTGCGCAGATTATCGATATTAATATGGACGAAGGCCTGCTTGACGGTGAGCAGGCCATGCAGACGTTTCTCAATCTGATTGTCTCTGAGCCAGACATTTCACGCGTGCCGATTATGATCGACTCTTCCAAATGGAGTGTTATCGAGGCCGGACTGAAATGTTTGCAAGGAAAATGTGTTGTCAACTCTATTAGCATGAAAGAAGGTGAGGAGAGTTTCAGAGAGCAAGCGCAGATGGTATTGCGCTACGGTGCGGCAGTCATTGTCATGGCTTTTGATGAGGTTGGGCAGGCGGATACCAGGGCGCGAAAGGTTGAAATTTGTACCCGTGCCTATCGAATATTAGTCGACGAAATAGGGTTCCCGCCCGAAGACATTATTTTTGACCCCAATATTTTTGCAGTTGCTACTGGTATTCAAGAACACAATAACTACGCGGTTGATTTTATTGAGGCAACACGAGAAATAAAAAACACTTTGCCGTATGCAAAAATATCCGGCGGTGTCAGTAATGTGTCGTTTTCGTTTCGCGGCAATAATTTGGTGCGCGAAGCGATCCACTCCGTATTTCTCTATCATGCGATCAAAGCTGGCATGGATATGGGCATTGTCAACGCCGGCCAGCTCGCCGTCTACGATGATCTGCCAGAGGAGCTACGCAAACGCGTAGAAGACGTCATTCTGAATCGTCGTGATGACGCGACTGAACGTTTGCTGGAAATCGCCGATGATTATCGCGGTGATGGTGCCAAAAAGGCCAATGCTAATGATATGGAATGGCGCAAGCTTGCGGTCAGAGAACGTTTGGCGCATGCCCTGGTAAAAGGTATCAATACCTTTATTGACGAGGATACCGAAGAAGCCAGACAAGGTTTTGAACGCCCTATTGAAGTAATTGAAGGGCCGCTGATGGATGGCATGAATATCGTTGGCGACCTTTTTGGTGAGGGCAAAATGTTTTTGCCCCAGGTGGTGAAAAGCGCGCGCGTCATGAAGCAGGCGGTGGCTTATTTGTTACCCTTTATAGAAGCAGGCAAGACTGAAGTAAGCAGTAACGGCAAGATTTTAATGGCGACCGTTAAAGGTGATGTTCATGATATTGGCAAGAATATTGTTAGTGTCGTATTGCAGTGCAATAACTTTGAGATTATTGATCTTGGGGTGATGGTCCCTGCCGCAAAAATTCTTGATACTGCGGTGAAAGAGCAAGTCGATATTATTGGCTTGTCCGGCCTGATTACACCATCTCTAGAAGAGATGAGCCATGTGGCTAAAGAGATGCAACGTCTTGGTCTGAATGTCCCCCTATTGATTGGTGGCGCGACCACGTCACGCGTGCATACTGCGGTTAAAATTGCCCCTGGCTACGAGGGAGCAACGATCTACGTCAAGGATGCTTCGCGTGCCGTGGGCGTTGCCCAAAACCTTGTCAGCGAAGATTTGCGTGCACCATATTTAAAACAAATAGATAAGGAATACGGGCAGGTACGCGAGCGACATACGGGCAAGCAAGCAAAAACGAACTGGCTCAGTCTGGCTGATGCGCGTGCGAATAAGGTAAAGATCGATTGGTCGACTTACAAGCCGGCGATCCCGAAGCGACAGGGTTTGACGGTGATTGAAGACCAAGATCTGTCGCTATTACGCGATTATATCGATTGGACACCCTTCTTTAAGGCGTGGGAGCTGGCGGGCAGTTACCCGAAGCTACTTGATGATGAGCTAGTCGGAGAGACGGCTCGTGCTTTGTTTGCTGATGCACAGGCCATGCTTGATAAACTTATTGATGAGAAATGGCTGCATGCACGGGCAGTATTTGGCTTATTCCCTGCCAATTCAGTCAATGACGATGACATTGAAGTTTACACCGATGAATCTCGCACCGAGGTGTTGCTGACCCTGCATCAGCTGCGTCAGCAATTGCAAAAGCCACCTGGGCGACCGAATCAATGTCTGGCGGACTATATCGCACCCAAGGAAACGGGCGTGGCCGACTATATTGGAGGCTTTGCTGTTACCGCAGGTACGGGTATCGAGCAACAATTACAACGTTTTGCCGCCGCACACGATGATTATTCCGATATTTTGCTTAAGGCACTGGCTGACCGCTTGGCAGAAGCCTATGCGGAATACCTGCATGAGCGTGTGCGTAAGGAGTACTGGGGCTATGCCAGTGATGAGCGCTTGGACAATGAACAACTGATTGCGGAGCACTATCAAGGTATTCGGCCGGCCCCCGGTTATCCTGCCTGCCCCGACCATACCGAAAAGACCTTACTATGGCAGTTGATTGATCCTCTGACGCATGCTGGTATCGAGATTACGGAAAGCTTTGCCATGGTGCCGACAGCAGCGGTCAGCGGCTGGTATATCAGTCATCCCGATGCACGTTATTTTGGCTTGGGGGTGATTAACCGCGACCAGGTTGAAGACTATGCGCAACGCAAAGGCATGACGATGGCAGCGGCGGAGCGCTGGTTGGCGCCAAACCTTGGCTACGAACCCGACTAGGACGCTGCTGCATCCATGCGCTAAGTGGAGGATGACAAGACAAAAAAGAGAAGTGCAGGTTAGATGGGGGCGGAGCGTATTTTGGGTGTTTTATTACACTATGCGGCGCCGTTTTGTATCCCCTTGGTTCATTGCTAAGCGAATGTTTGTCAGTTATGGCCGGGGGAGGGAAGAGAAGTCGTTCATCCTTGAACGAATAATCTTCCGCTCCGTCGGAACACCATCATGCCAAATTCAGATTGATTTGGCTGTAGGACAAAGTAGACAGTTTGCGTACGTGACCGCATCGAAGATATATCTTGGGATTTTATAAAAGACAGCGAGGGGTGGAAAGAGTGAAGGGTTCATCCGTGAACCACCGTCCTGGGCCGATTCCGATCAGCGAAGACTACTATCGCAGATTTCCAATCAATTTTATGTAGGATATTGCCGACACGTTTGTAAGAAAATCCATAAAATAGCTCTCCTGAGCGGATTTTTTCCTGTTCAAACCAGATTTGGCTGATCCGATAGTAAGGTTCGTCCATGAACCGAGTGCCATACTCCTGACTCATTGTATCGACAGTAGCCATTGAAGCTGATGTCGGCGTAGATCAGTATTTTGTGTAGGTAAATTACCTACACAAAATATTTCAACACTAGTTGGGCAAGGTTTGCCAGAGGAGCAATCTGGCCAGCCATTGTTGGTACGTGATTTCATAACAGCTGATTCTGCGAAAAGTTGAAGGTGGGCTTGATGATGCGTGATATGGAGATTGGGCTCATCCCTGAACCCTGCATGACATCCAGTGATTGTAGTATCGGCGGATCAGATTATAAAGTCTGTCCGCTTAAGGAAGTATTTCTTGTAGGTGTTTGACCACATGTGAGCCTTGAGGCTGTGCATGAGAAGCACTTTATATTATTCGCAAGGTGACCCGCATTGCTTGATTTGATCAACGTGACTGTGTCCGCTGGACACTATATGTCTGTATTAAAAACAACACAATGTGGTTACTGGTACAGGATATTGAGCGGATTCGCCGTCATATAAGCGTAGGCAATCGATAGCGCGCTCTTTATGGAATAACGATCTTGTTGTAACCAGGCGCGTATTCCGTGCCATGGCTGTAAGCGTCACGATTTTCCCGTATATTTTGGGCATGTTTTGCAGGGTATTTTGCTGTGATTGAGCTGTTTCGCCGTTATGATGTTATGTCTTGGCGGGCAGTAATCAGGCCGGCTAGCATCGAGAAAGACATCGCCAGTGCTCTGGTGCGCGGGTCAGATGTCTTTGTTGGCCTATTTAGGAGGGGTGGCTATAGATGATCACTTTATTACAGCGCGTTAGGTCGGCAGCCGTTGAAATAGACAATAAGCGTGTGGCGCAGATCGAGAGTGGGCTGCTCGTATTCGCCGCTGTAGAGCGTGATGACACACAAGCTCGTGTTGAGTGGATGATTGATCGTGTTTTGGCATACCGCTTATTTTCCGATAATAACGGGCGCATGAATTGCAGCCTAATAGAGACCGATGGTGGTTTATTGCTGGTGCCGCAATTTACCTTGGCTGCGGATACCAACAAGGGTTTGCGTCCTAGTTTTACTCAGGCTGCGAGCCCTGAGCTAGGCAGAGAATTGCTTCAACATGCGCTCGCTTATGCGCAGCGTAAGCATGAGTGTGTTGAAAGTGGTGTTTTTGGCGCAGATATGCAGGTCCATCTGGTTAACGATGGGCCTGCTACCTTTTATTTGCGTACGACTTAAAGGCTGGGGTCTTGCAAAATACGTTTGCGAATAGCATCGGCTTCATCCTGCGTGATCAAGCCTTCTTCAAGTAAGTTCTTGACGCGTAGCAAGCGTACCTTAATGTTATTGTCGCCGCTATATAGTGGCGCATTAATGGAGGTATCAAAGCTATCGCTGCTAGTGCGATTGTTGTCAGAAGCAGCCTGTTTGCGTGTAGCCGCTGCACCGCATTCCAGATCAACCTTAACGCCAGCGGCGATATCTTCCGGTGTGATCTGGCGCGTGACAGTTTTACACCCTTTGAGCTTAAAACGTACCTTACCGTAAATGGGTTTTAGCTCGTTGGCATAAATCAGGGGGAAAATATCTCTTTCTTCTACTCGCAACGGGGTTTTGCCCAGAATGCGCCCCAAGGTAATAACGCTAGCGCCAGGCGGGTTGGTTTCCAGTGCCACCGGGCCACGCCCGGTAAATTCGCCACTGGCAACCGGCGCTGCTGCTTCATCGCCATCTTTAGAGAACGGGTTTAATTTATTGATCGTAGAACAGCCGGTCAGCGCCAGCAGGGTGCTAAACAATAATACCAGGCAAGCAGAACGGGGACGAGCTAGCAAAAATATTTTCACAGGATTAACACTTTTTATCAGCTGTATAAGCAAGCTATTATCACCGTTGCCTGAGTCAGGTGCAAGCATCAGGATGCAATAAAATATTCTATGACAACATATGCGATCGGTGACATACAGGGCTGCTACGAGCCTTTGCAGCGCCTGCTTGAGCGAATTGCATTTAGCCCTGGACAGGACATGCTTTGGTTTGCGGGAGACCTGGTCAATCGCGGGCCTGACTCTTTGGCCGTACTACGTTTTATCAAAGGCCTGGGTGAGCAGGCGATTTGTGTCCTGGGCAATCATGACCTGCATCTGCTGGCGGTTGCCAATGGTCATTTACGTTATCACAAAAAAGATACCTTTCATGATGTGCTTGAGGCGCATGATCGTGATGAGTTGATTGACTGGCTGCGCTGCCGGCCCCTGCTGCATCATGATGCAGCGCTTGGTGTCACCATGCTCCACGCCGGGTTGCCACCGCAGTGGGATCTAGCGCTGGCGCAACGCTGCGCGCGCGAGGTCGAGGCCTGTTTGCAGGCCGACGATTATGGCCGTTTCCTGGGCACCATGTACGGCAATGAGCCTAATCGCTGGGATAGCGCCATGACGGCGACAGCGCGCCGCCGTTTCATTATCAATTGTTTTACGCGCCTGCGTTATTGTGACAAAGACGGCGCATTGGCGCTGGAGGAAAAGGGCACCTTTGGCAGCCAGGCGCCAGGACTCCAGCCCTGGTTTGCGCTGGCCGATCGAGCCAGCCGCGATCTGTCCATCGTCTTTGGTCATTGGTCGACCATTGGCGGTTATATAGGCAACGGCGTGGTTGCCCTGGATACGGGTTGTGTCTGGGGTGGCAAGCTCAGTGCGTTGCCGCTTGATGGTACGAATCGCCTGATCAGCGTCGAAGGCCTGTAATACTCGGGCGGCCAGACCGGTCGCGGCCGCTACCAAACGATGGTTGACGCGCTGCGGCAAATTGTCGCAGTTTTCACTTGTCTTGCATGCTCGCTCCTAAAATGCGCCAACGTTAAACAGACCTTAGGGGACTTCAATGCTAAGAGCAAAACTGCTGCTTATTTCCTTGCTCAGCCTATCATCGCTGGCGCAGGCGCATGATTGGGATCTGGCCGCGCCGGACAGCCATGCACCGATCGGCGTGATGGGGGATCATACCCATAAAACCGGCGAACTCATGCTGTCATACCGCTACATGAACATGGATATGGAAGGCAACCGCGATGGTAGTAATCGCCTCAGCGCCGAGCAGGTATTGAACGGCCCTGATGGCTCGTCTGCGGGCACAGATGGTTTTCTTGTGACGCCACTGAGTATGACCATGGAAATGCATATGTTTGGCGCCATGTATGCGGTTAATGACAAATTGACCTTAATGGGCATGCTGCCTTACATCAAGCTAAGCATGGATCATGTGACCCGTACGGGCGTTAGTTTTACCACCGAATCAGAAGGCATTGGTGATATTCGCGTCGGTGGCATGTACAAGTTTTTTGATCGTGACGGCCAGCGCTGGCACGCCAATTTTGGCCTCAGTGTACCGACCGGGGATATCGATACCAGGGACGCGACCCCGATGGGCGCGAACAGTTTGCTGCCCTACCCCATGCGTTTGGGTTCGGGTACTTATGACATCATGCCGGGGATCACTTATTTGGGCCAGTCCTCAGGCGTCTGGTCATGGGGTGCGCAGGGCATGGCCACCCTGCGCCTGGGCGAGAACAGCCGGGACTATACGCTGGGTGATCAATATCAGGCGACGGCTTGGCTGGCGCAACGCATCAATTCCAGCTTCAGCGTCAGTGCCCGTTTGGCTTGGTCAAAATGGGCCAATATTGATGGCGCTGACCCAGATTTATTAGTGACCAATCCAATGAATGGCATTGGTGTTGTGCCGACGGCGAGAGCAGATCTACGTGCGGGGCGCCGCACCGATTTGGGGATTGCTATCAATTACCTGGTGCGTAGCGGTTATTTTAAAGGGCATCGACTCGCTGTCGAGTATTCGCGCCCGATTCAGCAAAATCTGGAGGGTCCGCAATTGGAGGTGGATAGTGTGTTTCACATAGGCTGGCAAAAAACGATATAGCGATGGGGGCCTTGAGCGAACGGTGCCTTGGCTGCTGCGCGTCATGACAGGAGGCTGGGCATTTTTCCCATACTTGATAAAGAGGGGCTAAACTACCAGATTTAGCATACAGTCTCTTAAATCGCTTTTCATGAAGCAAACATTACAACAGCTATTGCGCGAAGTGCAGGCCTGCCAGATATGTGCCGCACATTTGCCGAATGCGCCGCGACCGGTGCTGGTTGCACGTAAAACAGCGCGCTTGCTTATTATTGGTCAGGCGCCGGGACGTAAGGTGCACGCAACTGGCATTCCCTGGAACGACCCCAGCGGTGACCGTTTGCGCCAGTGGCTGGCTGTTGAGCGCCAACTCTTTTATTCTCACCCGGCGATAGCCATTATGCCGATGGGTTTTTGCTATCCTGGCACCGGCAGCTCGGGTGATTTGCCGCCGCGCAAAGAATGCGCGGAGCAATGGCATCAGCGAGTTTTAAAGCAATTGCCGAATCTTCAATCTGTTTTGCTGATTGGCCAGTATGCGCAACGGCATTATCTCGATGTCAAAGGCCAAACATTGGCAGATACTGTCAAGAAATGGCAGCAATACGCACCGTATTACTGGCCCTTGCCGCACCCTTCGCCACGCAATCGCTTGTGGATGAAAAAGAACCCTTGGTTTGAACGTGATGTGGTGCCCGAGCTACGAAAAAGTTTGCAGTCTGTGCTGAAATAGAATG
The DNA here is from genome assembly GCA_015492075.1 of Gammaproteobacteria bacterium. GTDB lineage: Bacteria > Pseudomonadota > Gammaproteobacteria. The sequence goes on along the minus strand of WGFU01000037.1, from coordinate 131,567 downwards.
GTCAGCCTTGCCCCGGGTTCTTGCGTCAAGTTATTCACTTTATTGCCGATCTTTAGTAATAGCGCGAGTGTTAAGTTACGCCGTGGCCCTCAGTTTCGGTGTGTAATATGCAAGGAGGCCTGAGTGAAGGCAGATTTTGTCAATCCGTTCCTGGAATCAGTAGTCAATGTGTTATCGACCATGGCTTCTATGACAGTGACGGCGGGCACGCCATCATTGAAGACAGATGACGTCGCAAAAGGCGATGTCACCGGTTTGATTGGTATGACCGGCCAGCAAACCAAGGGCTCCTTTGCTATCACCTTTACCGAGCGAGCGATTTTTAATATTGCCAGCAAGATGCTGGGTGATCATCCGACCGAGGTGGATGAGTCGGTGACGGATCTGGTGGGCGAGATCACTAATATGGCCACAGGCGGCGCCAAGGCATTGTTTGAGCAAAAAGGCTATGATTTTGATATGGCAATTCCGACAGTGGTAGCTGGCAAGAATCATTGCATTGTCCATAAATCGAGTGGGCCGAAACTGATTTTGCCGTTTTCTACCGATGCCGGTGAGTTTTTCGTGGAAATTTGTTTCGAGCCGTAGTGTGTGCTGATACGTCTAGTCATGCATAAGGCGACACTGTCGTTATCCACAATGGCCGCATTTTTGGCGGGGAGCCCATGTTAGATCATTCTCATTTATTGCTTGTTGCCCACGGCAGCCGGCGCCAACAAGCGAACCAAGAAGTATTGCAACTGTGTCAGCGTTTGACAGGATCAGTGAACTTTGCAGCAGTCAGTGCGGCCTTTCTTGAGTTGGCGCAGCCCAGTCTTGCCGATGCTATTGATCAAGCTGTCGCTGCCGGGGCTGCGCGAATTGTTATATTGCCGTATTTTCTTGGCGCCGGGCGGCATGTCAACGAAGATATTCCGGCACTGATTGCAGCGGCGCGTGAACGTCATAGCGGCAGTGAGATTGTGATGACAGCGCACCTGGGCAAATCGTCTGTGATGGTGAACGCGGTTCGGACACTACTTGAAGAAGGTGTTGATACCGAAAGAGCGAGGCCGAAAATGAGTCTAGTTGGTTTGCGCTCTGTTGTCGATGGTGACTTCCCCAAGACTTGCCGTAATTGTGGGCGCAGCTATCAAACGCTAGAGGAGTTCATTCGCGATACCGTTTCTACTTCAGCAGGGACTGGACTCAAACAGGGTTTTAGCGACGATGAGCAAGCTATTGTCGAGCTGTTCCGCCATTGCCAGTGCGGATCAACGCTCATGAGCCCGGTTCACAGCCGGCGAGGCAATAGTGACCTGGCCAGCGAATGCCGAGAGCAGTTTGATCGTCTGGTGGCACAAATGGCCACTTCGGGTCGCACGCATGAATCTGCGCGCGAAGACCTGCGACAAGTCATTACCGGAAGCTATGGAGATATTCTCGCGCAGCTGAAAAAAATCTCGAGACCGCGCCGCCCTAGTTAAGCTTTGGGGTTTAAGTGCCAGTTGTCAGTAGGGTGCTAGGCGCCGATGATGCCGGGTATTTCAAGTTCGATGGGTGACTTTTTCTCGATCTCTTCGGCCTTGGCATCGCGCACACCGGTGACTTTGATATCGTAATGCAAGGTCATTCCAGCCCAAGGATGGTTACCGTCGGCGGCGATGTTGTCGCCTTCAATGCCGACAACGCGAAAACGGTGAAAACCGGTATTGCTGGGCAGATCAAAGGTCATGCCGATCTCGGGCTCATCATCACCCATATCGAATTTGTCGATTCCGAATACGCGCAGCAGCTCCGGGCTGTGTTCGCCGTAGGCGTCGGCAGGTGGTATGGATACTGAAAATTCATCACCATTTTTACGGTTTTCCAGGGCTTTTTCCAGCCCGGCTATCAGCGTGCCATGACCATGGACATAGCTTCTGTCCTCGGTGACTTCCATTAAAATATTATCGTCGTCGTCTTTGAGTGTGAATTGGAAATAAGCAACGCGATTTTTCTGGATGCTGATGTCGTTGTCCATTGTTATTTACCTAGTTTAGTGGCGGCTTGGCCAGAAAGCCGTTAAGAACCTGCTCATAATCTCGCTGAAGGGCGCTTCGCGGTGTTAAAAGTGCTTTCAAAATACTCACATACTTCGTGTATGCTGCGTTTTCTCAATCACTTTTGCCTTGCGCTGCATCCCTTGATCAAGATTATGAACAGGTTCTAAGAAATAATGCAGCAGTGTACCGGTTTCAAACAGCCTTTCAAGTTTCGTTCGCCCAATCATGCGGTTTGAGGAAGACTTCATAGAGTTCCGCTTCGCGCGTACCGGCTGCAGGCTGGTAATTATATTGCCAACGCACCAGCGGTGGCAACGACATTAATATTGACTCGGTGCGACCGCCGGTTTGCAGGCCAAACAGCGTGCCGCGATCATAGACGAGGTTAAATTCGACATAACGGCCGCGGCGATAAAGCTGGAACTGGCGCTCATCATCACCATAAGGTATCTCCTTACGACGCGCCACGATAGGGCGATAGGCATCAAGATAATGATCACCGACGCTGCGCATAAAAGCGAAACAATGATCAAAGCCGCCTTCATTGAGGTCATCAAAAAACAAGCCGCCGACACCGCGCGGCTCATTGCGGTGCTTGAGAAAAAAGTATTCATCGCACCATTGCTTGTATTTTGGGTAAATGCCATCGCCAAAGGGTTGGCAGGCCTTGCGGGCGGTTTTGTGCCAGTGAACGGCATCCTCTTTAAAACCATAATAGGGGGTCAGATCAAAGCCACCACCAAACCACCAAATCGGCTCTTCACCCTCTTTTTCCGCGATAAAGAAACGCACATTGGCGTGCGAAGTGGGCACGTAAGGATTGCCGGGGTGCATGACCAGTGATACCCCCATGGCCTGGAAGTGACGGCCGGCCAACTCAGGTCGGTGTGCTGTCGCTGATTTCGGCATATTGTCGCCCATAACATGGGAGAAGTTGACGCCACCTTGTTCAAAGACGTCGCCTTGATTGAGAACACGGCTGCGGCCACCGCCGCCTTCTTCGCGTTGCCAGCTATCTTCAATAAATTTACCTGACCCATCTTCTGCTTCAAACTCGCTGCAGATACGGTCTTGCAGTGTCAGCAGGTATTGCTTGACCGCTTCAATATCCAGAGTTTCCATTGTCATTTCAATTTGCTCTTATTAGTGTGTCGCTCAGCGCATCAATAATGCGGCTGGGTTGTGCCAGGCCACCGGTTGCACCATGGACAATCATATCAACGCCGGCAAGCTTGCGCCTGACGGCGAGGCTGCTGCGCGCCGGCGGCCGGCCATCGAGGTTGGCGCTGGTTGAAACCAGAGCGCTACCGCAACAGCGGCACAGCGCAGCGGCGATGGGGTGTGCGGTGACACGGACGGCGATTTTATCATGCTTACCGCATAACCAGTTTGGTGTGTGCTCTGCTTTCGGCAGTAACCATGTTACTGGGCCTGGCCAGGTTGTATCTATCTTCTGGTGAATAGCGGTGGATATATTGCCGATATAGGGTGTCAACTGTTCAAAATCCGCTGCGATAAGAATCAGCCCTTTGTCGATACTGCGATGCTTTATAGCGAGCAAGCGCAAGACAGCGAGTTCATTATCCGGTGCGCAGCCGAGACCATAGACTGCCTCGGTAGGATAGGCGATGATGCCGCCGGCGCGAACAATTTGAGCGGCGCGGCGTAAATGCCAAGGAAGATAAGCACTCATGGCGCACTATGTTGACAAGCGCGCTATGGCGCGGTGGCCGATATCCTTGCGGTACTGCATATCCGGCCAATCAATGAAGGCAACAGCGGAGTAAGCGGCTTGCTGGGCCTGCAGCGTATCATCACCCAGTGCGCAAACACAGAGGACACGACCGCCATGGGTGACAATATTGCCATGGTCGCTTGCCGTGCCGGCATGAAACACCTTGGCGTTTTGCACCGCGTCAAGGCCGTGGATGACATCGCCTTTACGGTAATCACCGGGATAGCCGCCAGCAGCGAGCACCACGCCAAGGGCAACGCGAGGGTCCCACTTGGTTGACGCGCTGCCGAGGTTTTTATTGAGCGCAGCGAGACAAAGATCAACCAGATCACTTTGTAAGCGCATCATTATCGGTTGCGTTTCGGGGTCGCCGAAACGGCAGTTGAATTCCAGCACTTTGGGCGTGCCGTCGGCAGTGACCATGATGCCGGCATAAAGAAAGCCGGTGTATGGTGCACCTTCAGCCGCCATTCCTTTAACGGTCGGAATCATGACCTCGCTCATGATGCGTTGATGCAAAGCAGCATCAACGATGGGTGCTGGTGAATAGGCGCCCATGCCGCCGGTATTTGGGCCTTTATCCCCTTCATCGCGTGCCTTATGGTCTTGCGAGGTGGCCAGGGGCAGAATATGTTCACCGTCGACCATGGCGATGAAGCTGACTTCTTCACCGTGGAGGAATTCTTCGATCACAATACGTTCACCAGCGCGGCCAAATTTGCCGGCCTGCATCATGCTGTCAATGGTGTCAATGCCGTGCTGCAGGTCTTCAACAATTACCACGCCCTTGCCCGCGGCCAGGCCATCGGCCTTGATCACAGCGGGCAGGCTTTGCTGGCGCAAATACTCGATAGCGTTACCGGCGTCGCTGAAACTGGCATAAAATGCGCTGGGGATATTGTGACGCTGTAAAAAATCTTTGCTGTAGGCCTTGGATGCCTCCAGCTGTGCGGCCTTTTGTGAGGGGCCGAAACAGGCCAGTCCTTGCGCCTGAAACAGATCGACGATGCCTGCGACCAACGGTGCTTCGGGTCCAACGATGGTGAGTTCAATATTATTGTCTTGGGCAAAGGCCAAGAGTGCTGGATAATCGTCAGCGCTGATATCGAGGTTTTGCAAACCAGGTTCCATCGCCGTGCCGGCATTGCCGGGGGCAACATAGACGATGTCGACTTTGGGCGATTGTGCGGCTTTCCAGGCCAGTGCGTGTTCGCGGCCACCACTGCCTATGACAAGTACCTTCATAATGAGCGCTAGTGACGGAAGTGACGCATGCCGGTAAATACCATGGCGATATTGTGTTCGTTGGCAGCTTCGATTACTTCATCGTCACGAATAGAGCCGCCTGGTTGAATGACGGCGCTGACCCCGACTTTAGCGGCGCTATCAAGCCCATCACGAAAAGGAAAAAAGGCATCTGACGCCATTACACTGCCGCTGACATCAAAGCCGGCGTCCTGCGCTTTGCTGGCTGCGATACGAGCGCTGTCGATGCGGCTCATTTGGCCGGCGCCCACACCCACTGTCAATTGGTCGCGGGCATAGACAATGGCGTTGGACTTGACGTATTTGGCCACCGACCAGGCAAAACGCAGATCGCGCATTTCATCATCACTGGGCGCGCGCTGGCTGACGATTTTAATCATGTCATCGCTGAGTAGGCCACAATCACTGTCCTGCACCAGCAAGCCGCCATTAATACGCTTGTAATCATATTGGTAATTGACAGTGGTCAGCCATTTGCCACAGGCCAGCACCCTGACATTGTTTTTTTCGGCCAATACGGTGCGAGCACCATCGCTGATGCTTGGCGCGATGATGACCTCGACGAATTGGCGCTCAATGATGGCACGTGCAGTTTGCTCATCAAGTGTTTGGTTGACGGCGATAATGCCACCAAAGGCCGATGTCGGATCACAGCTGAAGGCACGCTGGTAGGCGCTGGCCAGGTCTGCGCCATGGGCGACACCGCAGGGGTTGGCATGCTTGACTATGACGCATGCGGGCGCATCCCCCATTGCTTTAACGCATTCGAGCGCGGCATCGGCATCGGCAATATTATTAAATGACAAGGCCTTGCCTTGAATTTGCGTGGCATGAGCAATATTACCCGTTGCGGCACCAAGATCTTGGTAAAACGCCGCGCGTTGATGCGGGTTTTCACCATAACGTAGCGACTGGGCTTTTCTGAACTGGACGCTGTAACTGACCGGGAAAGGGTCTTCCGGCTTTTGATTGAGGCTGCCAAGATAGTTTGACACGGCGCCATCATAGTTTGCAGTATGGGCAAAGGCCTTTTGCGCTAATTGCAGTCGGCGCGCATTACTAATATTACCACTGTTGTTTTTCAGCTCTTCGAGCAGGGCGCTATAGTCATCAGGGTCGGTCACAATAGCTACCGAGGTATGGTTTTTTGCCGCCGCACGCACCATGGTGGGGCCACCGATATCGATATTCTCGATGGCATCGTCGAAAGAGCAATTTTCTTTAGCGATCGTCGCGGCAAACGGATAGAGATTAACGCAAACCAAATCGATGTAGTCGATGTCATGCTCTTGTGCAACCTTGTCATCGATTTGGCGACGCCCCAAGATGCCACCGTGGATTTTGGGGTGCAGGGTCTTGACGCGCCCACCCATGATTTCCGGGAAGCCAGTATGCTCCGACACCTCGGTAACATCGAGGCCGTTTTCTTGCAACAGTTTGGCGGTACCGCCGGTGGATAACAGGCTGACACCAAGTCGGCTCAGTTCACGAGCAAACTCGATGACGCCACGTTTGTCAGAAACACTGATTAGGGCGCGACGAATATTCATGGTTGTTAAGGGCTTGACCCCGTAAGGGTAAAATATAGGTTAGTGTGAGATGCCGTAGTGACACAGTTTTTTACGCAGAGTGGCGCGATTTATACCCAGCAGGCGCGCGGCCTGACTAAGATTGCCGCCACACTGTTGTAAGACAGTTTCAAACAGTGGGCGCTCTACTTCGCTTAATACCATGCGGTAAAGGTCTTCCGGCATATGGCCGTCAAGATCGCTAAAATAATGTTCTACCGCCGCCCTGACGTGGCCATTTAAGGGTAACGGTGTTTCTTTATTGGAAAATTCGTTTATTTTTATTACGTTTTCAGGTAATGCACTCACGCAGCTTGACCTATTTTGTTTTCTAGTTGATCAAAAAACGTACGCGCCATATTCAGTTGAGCGTCACAACTTTCGACGCGGCTCATTGCATGTCGAAAAGCGGCGCCATCTCGTTGACCCCTACTGTACCAAGAGATGTGTTTGCGCGCGATGCGCACCCCGCTGTACTCGCCATAAAAAGCATAAAGATTTTCGAGGTGCGCAAGCATGATATCACGGATTTCATGCGCAGGTGGGTCATCTAATAATTCATCGTGTCGCAGATAGTGATCGATAATTCCTAACAGCCATGGGCGTCCTTGCGCTGCACGGCCAATCATGACGGCATCGGCTTTGGTATAGTCAAGCACCGCACGTGCTTTTTGTGGTGTGGTGATATCGCCATTGGCGATGACAGGAATTTTTATGGCATTTTTTATCGCGGCGATGGTGTCATATTCCGCTTCGCCCTTATAAGCGCAAGCACGTGTACGGCCATGAACCGCCAGTGCTTGCACGCCGCAGTCTTCGGCTATGCGCGCGATGTTGACGCCATTGCGATGATCAGTATCCCAGCCGGTGCGAATTTTTAATGTCACCGGTACATTGACTGCATTTACTACCGCCTTGAGAATGGTGGCGACTTTATCTTCGTGTTGCAATAAAGCTGAGCCCGCCATTACATTGCAGACTTTTTTTGCTGGGCAGCCCATGTTGATATCAATAATTTGCGCGCCATTATCGACATTATGCTTGGCGGCTGCAGCCATCAACTTCGGTTCCGTGCCGGCAATCTGTATCGAACGTGGTTCAACTTCGCCATCGTGATTGGCGCGACGTTTGGTTTTTTCGCTGCCCCATAACAGGGAGTTCGACGACACCATTTCGGATACGGCCATGCCAGCGCCGAGTTTTTTGCACAACTGTCGAAACGGTCGATCTGTGACCCCAGCCATAGGGGCTAGCACGACATTGTTGCGCAGTGTATAAGGGCCAATCTGGAACATGGGTTTTCTGCTGGTGGCGCTGATTCGCTACCGTGCTAAATCAAAAAAAGGGAAGGCATAATACTAAACTTTATGCAGCTTATGGAAGTATTGTTTATGGCTACGGGGTGAGAAATTCAAATTCAAAAGCGACGGCACTGTCGCCAGGGTCGACCAGGTCGAGAGATACGCGTACCAATTGTTGTGGTGGCATGCCGGCGCCAATGTCGAGATCGTCGGCCAGATATTCTTCCGGGCTGAATCGGCGCTGGGCAATAATCTGACCGTCAATATTTTTAAAACTCAAACCCAGCCTTGGCAAAGCCAGGGCCTGCTCGCCTTGATTGATAAGCGTGGCATTAACCTGTACCGCCTTGGCGACTGTTGGATGGGCGATCACTTCGCGGCTGACAATGCGGAGCGTCTGGTATGGGTTGCCGGCATTGTCTTCACAGGGTAGCCACTGACAGAGCAGCCCCAGCCAGGGCTGGGCAATGGGATGGGTGCGTAGATGCTGTTGAAAGTAAAAGCTAAGCTGTATAGCAAGTAATACAATGAGTGTCAGGATAATGACCAGCCACCAGAAGGAGCGCCGTGGCAGATGAAGCTGGCTCTGATAGTGTAGCGTCTGCTCGCGCAGTGCCTCTTCAGCTCCGCGTTTGGGTTCAGCAGGTTTGTTCATAGTTCAGCGCTTTTGACATTCTATCAAAATCCAACCCTCTTTCTCTTGCCCCGGCCCGAGCTCAAACCACGGCGAGTAAGCATTGTGCAAGGCAGGGTATTGGTATGATAACAGTCCTGACAATATCAGATTTGCGCCGCTGTTGCAGACAGCGGCCAGAGTCTCGGCAAGGTCAATTAACGGACCAGCAAGGATGTTAGCGAAAACAATGTCAGCGCTATCACCGTTAAACTGGTCGGGCAGGAATACTTCAATTTGATCTCGACATCGGTTTTTCTCGGCATTGTTGGCGGTGGCGAGCAATGCCTGTTCGTCATGGTCAACGGCATCGACGTGGCGGGCGCCGCATTTGATCGCTGCGACGGCAAGAATGCCTGAGCCGCAACCATAATCGATGACGGTTTTATCGGTAAAGTCACAGCGATCGATCCATTCCAGACATAGTGATGTGGTGGCATGGGTACCGGTGCCGAAGGCCAGGCCGGGATCGAGACTGACGATGCGCGCATCTGGTGCGGGTGTGGCGTCAATCCAGCTGGGGCAGATCCACAGGCGTTGGCCAAATTTCATCGGTTTAACGTGTTCGAGATAGCGTCGTTCCCAGGCATCATCCTCCAGCAGCTCGATTTCGAAGCTGGGACAATTGCCACCATACTGCTGGGCGAACTGCTCTCCTAGGGTTTCTAGGGTTCGGTCATTATCAAACAAACCGATGACCTTAGTAGTTTGCCACCGACTTTCACTGTGTGGCACGGTCTCGAAGAGTGCTTCGTCAGCGCCGTCTTGCAAGGTGACGGCGAGAGCGCCCAGGGATTCTAGGTGCCCGGAAACGATGTCGCTGTTGTCGGCGCTGGTGTTGACGATAATCTGCAGCCACTGGGTGGTGTTTTGCATTAACGCGGTGCCCGCTCAGCCCGGCCGTGTTTTAAGCCAGGCCCAGTTTGCGTTCGAGATAATGAATGCTGGTGCCGCCGGCGGCGAAATTACTGTCATCAATCAGACTTTGATGTAAGGGAACATTGGTTTTGATGCCGTCGATAACAATCTCGTTGAGCGCTGTGCGCATGCGTGCCAAGGCCGATGCCCGATCTTCGCCATGGGCAATCAGCTTGCCAACCATGGAATCGTAGTAAGGTGGCACTACATAGCCACTATATAAATGTGAATCGATACGTATGCCTGGGCCACCTGGGACATGAAACCGTTTTATGGTTCCCGGTGAGGGCATAAAATTTTCTGGGTCTTCGGCGTTAAGGCGGCATTCAATGGCGTGTCCGGTGATGTGGATATCGTCCTGGCGCAGGCTCAGTTTCTCTCCTGCCGCAACCAGCAGTTGCTGTTTGACCAGGTCGATACCGGTAACCATTTCGGTTACGCAATGTTCTACCTGCAGGCGTGTATTCATTTCTATGAAGTAGAACTCGTCGTTTTCGTAGAGAAATTCGAAGGTGCCGACGCCGCGATAGCCAATGTCGCGGCATGCTTTAGAACACAGTGCGCCGATTTTTTTGCGTGTTTTGGCGCTAATTCCTGGGGCCGGCGCTTCTTCCATGACTTTTTGATGGCGGCGCTGCATAGAGCAGTCGCGTTCACCTAGATGGATGGCGTTACCGTGCTCATCCGCTAATACCTGGATTTCGATATGACGCGGATTCTCCAGATATTTTTCCATATAGACCATGTCATTGCCGAAGGCGCTGGCTGCTTCGGTACGGGTCAAGGAAATGGCCGTCAGCAGGCTGGCTTCAGTATGGACGGCACGCATACCACGGCCACCGCCACCGCCGGCGGCTTTGATGATGACGGGGTAGCCAATCTCGCGGGCAATGCGTAAATTCGTCTCGGCATGACTCCCAAGCGGACCATCCGAACCCGGGACACAGGGGATACCGGCTTTTCTCATGCAATGAATGGCAGATACCTTGTCACCCATAGCGCGAATGGTGTCGGCGCGTGGCCCGATAAAAGTGAAACCACTTTGTTCCACCCTCTCGGCAAAGTCGGCGTTCTCGGACAAAAAGCCATAACCGGGATGGATGGCTATGGCGTCAGTAACTTCGGCTGCACTAATGAGCGCAGGCACATTGAGATAGCTGTCAATGGAATTTGGGCCACCGATACAGACCGACTCGTCGGCCAGGCGTACGTGTTTCAGGTCACGGTCAGCGGTGGAATGAACGGCAACGGTGCGAATACCCAGTTCGCGGCAGGCGCGTAGCACGCGCAGCGCGATTTCGCCGCGGTTGGCAATCAGGACTTTGTCAAACATATCAGTCTTCGCTGCAACCTATTCAATGATAAACAGCGGCTGGTCGTATTCCACCGGTTGTCCATTCTCGCCAAGAATTTCTTTAATGGTGCCGCTGACGTCGGCTTCGATCTGGTTAAGCATTTTCATGGCTTCGATAATACACAAGGTGTCACCGGCTTTAACCTGGCTGCCAACATCACAAAAGGCCTTGGCGCCGGGTGACGGCGAGCGATAAAAGGTGCCAACCATGGGCGCGCGCATAATGTGACCACTAATTGTGGTTTCAGTATTGGTGTCCTGCACGGGTGCGGCCGCGGGCAGCGGAGCTGCTACAGGGGCTGCAAAGTGCTGCTGTATCGGCATATTAGGCGCCGCCATAACAGCACTTGCAGCAGCGCTGCTACGGCTGATGCGGACGGACTCTTCACCTTCGTGAATTTCGATCTCGTTGATCCCGGAGTCCTCGAGCAACTCGATGAGTTTTTTTACTTTTCTAATATCCATAGTGCTTATGCCTGTCGGGTGGGAGGTGCCGTGGACACCGTATCCAAATAGTGGTGCGCCGCACGCAAGGCCAACTCATAACCTTGTACGCCAAGGCCGCAGATGGTGCCAAGGGCAATGGCAGAGAAATAAGAGTGATGGCGAAATGGCTCGCGGGCAAAAATATTCGATATATGCACTTCAATAAACGGTATGTTGACTGCGCTGATGGCATCGGCCAGGGCGACACTGGTATGCGTCAACGCGGCCGGATTAATAATCAGAAAGTCGACCTTCTCAGTACTGGCTTGATGAATGCGCTCGATGAGTTCATGTTCCGCATTGCTTTGGCAGGCATCGAGCTGATGACCGAGGTCAGCAGCGCTAAGCTGCAATTCGATAATAATTTCAGGCAGGGGCCTGTGGCCATAGATTCCCGGCTCGCGATTACCGAGTAGGTTGAGATTAGGGCCATTGATGACCAAAATGCGTGCCATAGTCGTTACTGCTTGTTTTTGATTACTATCGCCAACTGGAGGCTAATTGCTTTAAAAATCCGTCATCTCGCAATTAGCTAAATGAGACGGAGTGTGCCTTCTATTTATCGGCTTGTCCAGTATATTCTTGATAAATTAAGCTTATTTCGCCGAAGATCGGCGCGGTACAAGCGAATTGCCGGTAAAACAGGCCAGCTATCTAACTACGACGGGTTAGAGTAATGACTTGATAATTGCCTCGGCCTCGTCGAAGCTGATTTCCCCCAGCTGTGTATGGACGATTTCGCTGTTACGATTGATGACCACGGTATAGGGTAATATGCCATATTCATTGCCGTAGGATTCTGCCACAGTAATAGTGTCTCTAGGATGAACGAGAACAGGATAATTGAGTGGAATAACATCGAGGAATTGGCGTACGGGCTCAATGTCATCGACCGCGATGCCGACGAACTGTAGGCCTTGTTCGCCGTAGGTCCTTTGCAGGTCGACAAAGGCGGGTATTTCGCGCAGGCATGGCTGGCACCATGAGGCCCAAAAATTGAGCACTAGGACCTTGCCATCCCAAGTACTGACAGTGCGCTTGATGCCATCAATGTCTGCCAAGGTGAAGTCGGGACGTCTGACAACTTTGGTTGCGCTAAGATCACTTGTTTCATTGGTCTCGGCGCCGGAAACCTTGCTGAGATGGCGCGGCTCAAGCGATGATCGGTAAAAATGATTGATGGCGACGGCTGTCGCGCCGGCAATTAGTAAAATGGCGATAGCAATATTGATAGCGCGATTGCGCCAGGATGAAGTGCTCATAATTGCAGGATCTGATCCAGGTGTTGTTTAAAGCGGTTGGGTTTCATAAAGCCAACCACGCGATAGGATTTACGTTCATTACCCTGCGCATCGTAAAATATGATGGACGGTGGACCATAGATATTAAAGTGTTTTAATAATGCCTGGTCGACATCATCATTGGCAGTGACATCGGCCTGCAATAACACCACGTTGTCGAGAGCTTGCCGTACTGCGGAATCAGCGAAGGTATATTTTTCCATTTCTTTACAAGAGACACACCAGTCGGCATAAAAGTCGAGCATGACAGGAGTGCCATTTTGGCTGGCTACAGACACTTCATGTTGTAGATCTGCAATGCTTTTAATCGGTTTAAATGTCAGCTCGTGATTGGACGGGGCCTTGGTGACAAGCAGGCTGGTACCGTGCAGTGGCCGCGTCACATCGCCGCCGCCACTGACAGCTCCTAGCATGACAAAAATTCCGTAGATGAAAAATGCGATACCGCAGGCCTTGCGAAAGCGCTGCCAGCCACCGATGTCGCTGACACGGTCGAATGCGCCGAGATAGACGGCGCTGAATATAAATAGCAAGGACCACAACAGCATAGATACAGTGCCGGGTAAGATGCGTTCAAGCATCCACACTGCAACGGCAAGCAACATAACGCCGAACACGGCTTTAACTCCATCCATCCAGGCGCCAGCCTTGGGTAGCAGTTTTCCGGCGGAAGCGCCAACGGCCAATAGTGGTGCGCCCATGCCGAGACTCATGGCGAATAAGGCCAGGCCGCCGAGCACGGCATCGCCACTGCTACCAATATATATCAAGGCGCCGGCCAAGGGTGCAGCGACACAGGGGCCGACAATTAATGCTGACAAGACCCCCATGATGGCGACACTGGCGAAACTACCACCTTTTCTGGAGTTACTGATTTTTGTTAGCTTACTCTGTATGGCGCTGGGCATTTGCAATTCGTAAAAGCCGAACATGGAGAGTGATAACGCAATAAAAATCAAAGCAAAAGCAGAGATGGCCCATGGGTTTTGAAAGGCGGCTTGCAGGTTGGCGCCAAACAAACCGGCGAGGACGCCAGCGACGGTATAAGTCAGCGCCATGGCGAGGACGTAGACCAGCGACAGGAGGAAGGCATGAGAGGTGGTGAGTTGCTTGCCTTGTCCGATGAGAATGCCGGACAGAATGGGAATCATCGGAAAGACGCAGGGGGTAAAAGCCAGTAACAGGCCGATACCAAAGAACGAAATAATAATTAACCAGAGATTTCCGCCGGCAATGGTGGCGGCGAACTGCTCTTGTTCTGAGACGAATTCATTGCCGGCGCTGCCAGCACTCGCTGTGGTGTCAATGCTGTTGAGTGCTACTGTGCTGAGTTTTGGCAGGTCGACGCGGATGATTTTTTTTATAGGTGGATAGCAGAAACTGTCTACGACGCAGCCTTGGTAATAGGCTTGCAGGCGGATGGTCTGCGCTGGTCCGCTATCGCGAATAACCGGGAGGGTGATAGCGACCTCATGGAAGTAAACCTCAGAGTCGCCAAAGCTTTCATCGAACTTTTTCTTGCCCGGTGGCGATAGCGGCTGGCCGAGGCTGACATCGCCCTCGATTACTTCAAAGCGAAATTTGTCGCGGTACATATAGATGTTATCTGCGATTTGCCAGCTGGCTTCGATGGTTTTAGCGTCGATGGCCTTGGCATCGAAAATAAAGGCCTCATCGGGTGACAGCACGATTTGCTCGGCTTTGCTGAGGCCGAGCTCGTTGCTGAGGGCTTTGAGACGGTCAGCAAGATCGCTGTCGATGGAATCGGCGACAGCGCCGGCGTACTGCATGGGTACGACGCAGAAAAACAGGACTAAAATAAGATGACAGATTCGGTATAAAGGCTTCATTGCTTATGGTTCGGATTCATTTTGGTCAGTTGAAGTGCCCACCCAGTTCAGGTATTCGGGCAGCCCAGCCACGATGGGTGTGGCAATGATCTCTGGCAGTTTGTAAGGATGATGCTGCTCGATTAACTGGCTAAGTTTGTCCAGTGCCGAAGCCGTGGTTTTAATCACCATCATACTTTCATTGTCATTTTGGATTTCGCCTTGCCAGCGATATATAGAGTGCACGTTGTCAATAATGTTCACACAGGCGGCGGCTTTTTTGGTGACGAATAGCTGCGCCATCCCTACAGCGTGCTCGGCCGGACAGGTGACATGAACCATGATGTATTGGTTATCAGTGCCTATCATTTTTATCACGCTTGGTTGCAATGGCGTCTTTACAGATTTTCATTGACCGGCAAGATGACACAAAGCTGAGGCCACTGCAAAGGTTGCGGTGTAAAACTTGCTGCAGCATCACATGCTGGTGCGTCATTGTGTCAGCCCAAAGCCACTTTGTTACATTTTATCTAACGCACAGGCATATGTGGCCGAACCCATGTGTTTGCTATTGCACGTAGTTGCAAGGGTGCCTTGTTTAAGGGAGCTCCTGATTAATTTATGACAAAGCTTGTGAAGATTAAAATTATTCAGCTTATCGTTGTTCGTTAACAAATAGGACTACTATTTTATACGCCCCGCGTGAAGAACCCTTGCGTGGCAATGCGCGCCTTAATCCGAATAATTTTACCAATGTACTATTGCTGTTGCAGAGAATCAGATGTACCTTAAGGCGTTACCGCCATTTGTCGAGCGGGCTACTCGATATGGCCGCCAGCCAGGGCAGGTAACAGCCAATAGTGCATGCCGCTGCCACTAAATGATTGTTGCGCGGCAGCAAGAACATCGCGTGCGGCCGCTTCGGGTAACAGCATCTGGAACATGAGTTGCTTTTGTTTACCCGCCACCTGTTCTGCCGCCGTCAATGCGTGTGCGGACACACCATGGCCGCTGATAACCAGACTGCTGAAACCACTAATGTCTTCGCGATCAAGTATCCAGTCAATCAGCTCGTTCTCGATAGTTGGAGTGACGATCAATACCAATAGACATTGTTGCATATCAGGCTCCGGTGGGTTTTATGCCAAAGCGGCGATAGAGCAAGGGTAATAGAAACAGCGTGAGTAATGTTGATGACGTGAGTCCGCCAATTACCACTATCGCCAGTGGCCGTTGGATTTCCGAACCAGGACCCTCTGCAAATAACAAGGGCGCCAGGCCAAGCGCTGCAATCGATGCCGTCATGAGTACGGGACGCAAGCGCCGTAATGCGCCTTCGGTCACTACTTCGTAGATTGGTCTGCCGAGCGCATGTAGTTGATTAAAATAGGTGACCATGACGACACCATTAAGGACGGCGATACCGAGCAGGGCGATAAAGCCAACCGACGCCGGCACAGACAGATACTCACCTGTCAGCCACAGACCGACTACGCCACCGATCAAGGCAAAGGGAATGTTCGCCAGTACCAGTACCGATTGGCGCACTGAGCGGAAGGTAGAGAATAATGTCAGAAAAATCAGGCCAAGTGACACCGGCACTACCACTGACAGTCGTTTTGCGGCACGTTGCTGATTTTCGAACTGCCCCCCCCATTTTAGATAATAGCCTGCAGGCAATGACACCTTGTCGGCGACTGCCTGTTTGGCTTCTTCGACAAAACTAACCAGATCGCGCCCCGAAACATTGGCTACCACTACTGCCATACGATTACCGCCTTCGCGCTTGATGGCAACAGGCCCCTCTGTGCGTTCCAGCGTCACCAGGTTGGTAAGTGCAGTGGTTTCACCTTGCGGTAATGAGAAACGCTGAGCGGAAAATACCGCAGCGGAATCACGTAATTGTTCCGGCCCGCGTAAGAGTAAAGGAATGCGACGTGAGCCTTGATAGATGGTGCCGGTACGAACTCCTTCTACCTGTGTGCGCAAATTGCGGCCCAGTGTGTCTATGGAAATGCCCAAACGCCCCGCTTCCAGGCGGTCGACCGCGAGTCGGTAATATTGCGCGCCCTCATTACGTGGGGTGTAGACGTCTTCAGCGCCACTGACGTTTTTGAGGATAGCGACAATGAGTTCTGCGCTGGCGCTAAGCTGTTGTTGGTCTTCGCCGAAGATCTTTATCGCCAGATCGCCGCGCACGCCGGTAAGCATTTCAGAAACGCGCATTTCTATTGGCTGGGTAAACGCATAACCGACGCCGGGAAAATCAGCTAAAACATTGCGGATCGAAGCTATCAAGGCTGCTTTGCTCTCGCTTTGCCAGGCATCACGTGGTTTAAGAATAAGAAAACTATCTGTTTCGTTTAAGCCCATCGGGTCGAGTCCGAGTTCATCGGAACCCGCACGTGCGACGATGCCGATGACATCCGGTACCTGGGCGAGAATAGCGCGCTGCACCCGCATATCGATATTGATCGATTCTTGCAAGTTAATGGAGGGCAGTTTTTCCAGTTGCACGATGATGTCGCCTTCATCCATGGTCGGGATAAAGGATTTGCCAATTTGAGTGTAGATAACAGCCGCCAGTACCAGCGAAGCCAGTGCGCACAGAACCACTGTGCGCGAATGATTGAGTGACCAGCGCAAAGCCGGTGTGTAAAGCCTTTGCAGCAGTCTCACTGCGAACGGTTCCTTGTGTGAGACCTTGCTAATCAGAAAAGAAGCCAACACCGGGATCACTGTCAAAGAGAGCAATAGCGAGGCACTGAGGGCAAAGACAATAGTCAGGGCGACAGGTATAAACAGCTTGCCTTCGAGTCCTTGCAGTGTCAGCAAGGGTAAAAACACAATAATAATAATAAGAATGCCAGACGTCACCGGCGCGGCGACTTCACGAGCTGCGCGGTAAATAAGATGCAATTTGGGCAGGTGCTTGTTTTTACGATGAGCGAGATGGGTGACCACATTTTCAACCACCACGACGGCGCCATCCACCAGCATGCCGATGGCAATGGCCAGACCGCCGAGTGACATCAGGTTGGCAGACATGCCGAACTGATACATCAGGATAAAGGTCGCCAACGCCGCCAACGGTAGAATCAGGGCAACCGTCAATGCCGCTCGGATATTACCAAGAAACAATACCAGTAAAATAACGACCAACACGGTGGCTTCGGTCAGTGCTTTGGTGACCGTGCCAACGGCTTTGTCAACCAGTTGCCCGCGGTCATAAAATACATTGATCTCGACACCTTCGGGTAAGCCTGGTTTAAGCTCGTCGAGCTTGCTGCGCACGCCTTCAACCACCTCGCGGGCATTAGCGCCACGCAGGCCGAGTACTAGTCCCTGTACTGCTTCACCCTGGCCGTTGTGGGTAACCGCGCCATAGCGGGTGAGCGCGCCGGTGCGAACTTTGGCCACGTCAGCAATACGAATGGGTTCCTGGGCATGTGCACGCACCACAATACGGCGGACGTCATCCAACGTTTTTATGCTGCCTTCGGTGCGTACGAGCAAGGCTTCTTCGCCGTCGTTAAGTCGGCCGGCGCCATCATTGCGGTTGTTTTCTTGCAGTGCAGTGCGAATATCGTCAAGCGTAATACCCAGTGCATACATGCGCGCGTTGTCAGGAATCACCTCGTAACTGCGCACCAGCCCGCCCAAAGTGTTGACGTCGGCGACCCCGGTGACACTGCGCAGGGCCGGGCGAATCACCCAGTCGAGCAGGTCACGGTGCTCCATATTGTTCAGTCCGCCGCCTTCTACGGTAAACATGAACATCTCGCCCAGCGGCGTCGTCATCGGTGCGATGCCACCGGAGATGTCTGCCGGCAAGTCGGCCCAGACGGCACTAAGGCGTTCGGCAACTTGCTGCCGGGCCCAGTAAATATCCGTGCCTTCTTCAAAGTCTACGGTGATGTCGGTCAAGGCATACTTGGTGACCGAACGCAAAATAGATTGGCGCGGAATGCCGAGCATTTCGACTTCAATCTGCGCGGTAATGCGTGTTTCGACCTCTTCCGGGGTCATGCCCGGCGCCTTGACGATGATTTTTACCTGGGTAGTGGATATATCGGGGAAGGCATCAATCGGTGTATGTTCAAACGCAAACCAACCACTGCCGACAATCAACACAGCTGCTAGCAGCATTAACATGCGCTGGGTCAGCGCAAACTGGATCAACTGTGCCAACATTACTGGCCACCGAGCCAGGCGGATTTAATAGCAGAGGTGCCGGCAACGGCAATCTCGGTTTGGAGCGGCAATTCGGCCTCGATAATCAGCACGTTGGTTTGCTCGCCGATCCTTTTGACTGCTACCGGTATGAAGCCATCGGCCTGAGCCACGAAGACGTAGCTCAGGCCTGCGGAGTGGATCACTGCATTGCGCGGGACGCGGTAATTTTTTTGTTTAGAGACAAGCGCGAGCTGTACTTGCACGAACTGGCCAGGGCGCAGTTTTTCAGCACCGTCATGAATTTCGGCGCGTACCAGCACGCTTTGGTCTACACCATGCACCATCTTGCCGATGGTGATAATGCGGCCGGATACGTTCATGGCCGGCACGATGACGGTTTGCCCCAGCTCTATATTTGCTAACTGCTCGAGTGGCATGTGGATTTCCAGCCACAGTGGTTTGAGTTTGGCTATTTGGTACAAGGGGTCGGCGGCTTTGATCCGGTTGCCGGCAGTGGTCATCTGTTCGAGTATGACGCCGTCAAACGGCGCCGTGATGACCAGAGTGCTGTCGAGTTTGCGTTGGACTCTTAGCGTGGTGAGAGACTGCTCATCCATGCCGGCAAGTTTGAGCATGCGCTTTATCCGAGCCAGGGTGGTGCGTAACCCCTGATACTGTGCCCTTGACTCCAGCAGGCGGCGCTCGGCAATAATGCCCTCATCGTTTAGTTGCTGATCACGGTCATAGATACTTTTTGCCAGTTGATAGCGAGTTTGTGCTTCCAGGTACTCGCTTTGTAGTGCCAGCAATGCCGGGCTTTGAATCTTTGCTAGCGCCTGACCCCGTGTGACGGCTTCACCTCCGGCCACCAGCAGCGTTTCAACCAGGCCTTCCTGGGGCGCAGTGACAATATGCAACTGCGCATTGGGTACGCTCACCTTGCCGGGTAGTCGGCCGCTGGTGCTGCTGTTAGCCGCTTGCAGCGGTTTGGTCTCTATTTGCATAGCCTGACGCTGGCTTGTTGTAAAGGGAATCAATTCAGCAGCTATAACGGGCAGCGTATAGGTGAATAATAGAATCGAGCAAAGTGTTTTCATTCAGGTATGACTCCCAGTGCCTGGTTATAGCGCGCAATAGCACGTCCTTGTTCGAGTTGCCGTAGCTGTAAATCTCGTTCGGCCGCCAGCGCTTGTGTGCGCGCCTGTAGCAGCGTAAATAAGTCGCTTTCGCCCAGTTCAAAAGCACGGCGGGCCAGGCGCAGCCCTTCCGCCGCCAGTAATTGTTGTTGCCGCGTCAGCTTAAGGGCATGGGCTGTGCGTTGCTTTTCGTTGCTGGCAATAATCCGTTGTTTTTCGAGCTCACGCTGAACACGGGCGTAGTTGACTTGCTGTTCCGTCAGCTGTCTTTGTGCGTTGGCGATTACCGGTGCTGAATGACTCTTCAGGCCCAGTGGCAGATTCAATTCCAGTGCCAGAATGGTGTCATAGGGTTGGCCGCTACCAGCGCGCTCATTTCTGGCTCCTACTGCCAGTGTCGGGTTGGCGCGTTTTTCATGCTGGGCACGATCACGTACAGTGCGTGCGCGGTCAGTGCTTTGGCTGGCGGCGATAAGTGCGGGATGTTGAGCGAGAAGGGTGTCGTCCTGAATGTCTGGTTCCAGAATGGTGTGTGGCATGGTGTTAAAGCCGGTCAGTATGTGATATTTACTGCGCAGCGCTGCAAGATTTGCGGTGACTGTAGCCAGTTCGATTTTTCGCGCCAAGGCTTCTTTGTGTGCCAGTATTTGGTCGGTCACCGCAAGTTCACCGGCTTGTACCCGCTTGTTGATATCGGTTGCCAGAGCATTGGCGCTGTCGATGGCAGTCTGTGCTAGACGGGTTTCTGCTGCGGCAAGTTTGATCGACCAGAGCAATTCCCTTACTTCGCCACTGACGCGCCATTTGTAGAATGGGATCAGAGCGGCTGCTTCCTGCTCAGTTGCATCGGCTACATCGAAACGGCGTTTGCGCTGACCGGGGAGCCAAAGTGGCATTTGGACACTGCCGCCCCAGTCTCTGAAGCCGAAGTTGTCCGTCAATTCATCATTTTCGTGGCGCGCAACCAGCGTCGGGTTACCCGCCAACAGACTGGATGCTTGCAGGCGAATGGCATTGCTCTGTTGCCGTATTGCGTTCGGCAGGGCTGCGTCGGGATAACGCTGATAAGTCGCTTCTATAATCGTTTGCAATGTTGGTGTGGTGAGCACGGTTTCAGCAACCGTTACCGTGCTTGCTAGCATGAATAGGACGAGCATGGCATACGAGAGTTCTTTAATCATCATTGTTGCTCGATTAGCTGTGGGGTCACTTTTTTTGATCTTGGCAAGAGAAGTCTACAGTTTGGAGATTAAGAGAATCTTAAACGGTCTGCAGTGAAAGTCGGTGCCGTAGGTTAGCATCGGGGGTCAATACCAAGCAATGTGTTTGAATGACAGGCATGGAATTAATGACGTGACCAATCTGGCTTGATTAAGCAGTGGCCGAAATTATTACAACATTACATTAGATTCTCTTAAATAAGCGATTTTGTGTATGATTCATCATCAGGCAAATTACTCTGAGCCGCCTTAAATATGATTCCATTTAGATTCCTGCTGGGTCTCTTCATTATCGTTCCGCTGATCGAGATTTATCTGTTAGTCAAGGTTGGCAGCTGGATTGGCGCTTTGCCAACAATAGCGTTGGTGGTGTTTACTGCAGTGTTGGGCACACTATTGCTACGCTCGCAGGGCTTGGCGACATTGGGCCGTGTGCGGTCAAGTTTTGCGGCGGGACGGTTGCCAGCCTTGGAGATGATGGAAGGCGTGGTGTTGTTGTTTTGCGGTGCGTTGCTACTGACCCCAGGGTTTTTTACCGACAGCTTGGGTTTCTTGTGTCTAATTACACCGCTGCGGCGTGGTTTGATTATGGCACTGATTCGCCATTTTGGCGTTACGATTAAACCAGTGTCCAATGCTGCTGCGGGCGCTAAGGCGAATCATTCTGGCCCGGCCACTATTGAAGGCGAGTTTCGTCGGGAAGATGACGAGCTTTAATTGCTTGACCTTCATAAAATAAATCAAAAAAAATTTCTCGTAAGCCTTGACTCTGCTTGTTTCGCCCCTATGATTGTTAGCACTCAAAGAGGGTGAGTGCTAACAATTGCTGGTGAAAAATAGCGGTTGTTCTAGCGCGGGGCCTAACTGTTTGATTGTTAACGGTATTTTTAGGAGAAAAAAATGAACATTCGCCCATTACATGACCGAGTTTTGGTTCGTCGTTCCGAAGAAGAGCTGAAAAGCGCTGGCGGAATCGTCATTCCTGGTAATGCAGCTGAAAAACCTTCACAAGGTGAAGTGCTGGCTGTTGGTAACGGTAAGATCTTGGAAAATGGCGATGTCCGTGCGATGGATGTCAAGGTTGGCGACAAGATCATATTTGGCAAATATTCCGGTAACGAAGTCAAGATTGACGGTGAAGAGCTGCTTGTGATGCGTGAAGAAGACATCATGGGTGTGATCGAAGGCTAAGGCCGTTTAAATAGCAAATTGATGCCACCGTACCCTTGCGGTACAAACCAGAATTTTAAGAGGAAATAATCATGGCTGCAAAACAAGTATTTTTTGGTGAAGACGCACGTTTTCGCATGGCTAAAGGGGTTAATATCCTTGCTAATGCCGTAAAAGTAACCCTGGGTCCCAAGGGTCGTAACGTTGTATTAAGCAAGAGTTTTGGCGCTCCCACCGTTACTAAAGATGGTGTTTCAGTTGCCAAAGAAATTGAGTTGACTGATGCGCTGGAAAATATGGGCGCTCAGATGGTAAAGGAAGTGGCTTCGCAGACTTCCGATGTTGCCGGTGACGGTACCACCACGGCTACTGTGTTGGCGCAGGCCATCGTTCGCGAAGGCTTAAAAGCCGTTGCTTCTGGCATGAATCCGATGGATCTTAAGCGTGGTATCGACAAAGCTACTCGTACCGCCGTGGCTAAACTAGCCGACTTATCAGTGCCTTGTACCGATGAGAAGTCCATTTCCCAAGTTGGTACCATCTCTGCCAACTCTGACCCTAATATCGGTAACATCATCGCTGATGCCATGGCCAAGGTAGGTAAAGAGGGCGTGATTACCGTTGAAGAAGGGTCAGGTCTGGAAAATGGTCTTAGCGTTGTCGAAGGTATGGAGTTTGATCGTGGTTATTTGTCGCCTTATTTTGTGACAAACCAGGAAAATATGACAGCAGAATTAGAGAACCCTTATATTTTGCTGCATGATAAAAAAATCACCAATATCCGTGATTTGATCCCGATACTGGAAGCAGTGTCGAAAGCTGGTCGCCCATTGTTCATTATCGCTGAAGACGTTGAAGGCGAAGCGCTGGCAACTCTAGTAGTCAACAATATGCGCGGTATTGTTAAGGTCTGCGCAGTAAAAGCCCCTGGTTTCGGTGACCGTCGCAAGGCGATGCTAGAAGACATCTCTATTTTAACTGGTGGTACGGTGATTACTGAAGAACTGGGTATGAGCCTTGAAAATGCCACGGTTGACGATTTAGGTTCTGCCAAGCGTGTCCATATCACCAAGGAAGCCACTACTATTATTGATGGTGCTGGCAAGAGTGAGGACATAGAAGGCCGCGTTAATCAGATTCGGGCCCAGATGGAAGAAGCGACGTCGGATTATGACCGAGAGAAAGCACAAGAGCGTATCGCCAAGCTTTCTGGTGGTGTTGCGGTAATTGAAGTAGGTGCCGCGACTGAGGTCGAAATGAAAGAGAAGAAAGACCGTGTTGATGATGCGCTGCATGCGACTCGCGCCGCTGTTGAAGAAGGTATCGTTGCTGGTGGTGGTACGGTACTGGTGCGTGTGATTGCGGGTATTTCCGATCTTAAAGGCGATAACGCCGATCAGGATGTGGGTATCGCCATTGCGCGTCGTGCTATGGAAGAACCATTGCGCCAGATCGTGAGTAATGCCGGTGATGAGGCCTCTGTTGTGTTGAACAAGGTGGCTGAAGGTAGTGGTAACTTTGGTTACAATGCTGCTACTGGTGAATACGGCGATATGGTTGAGATGGGTATTCTCGATCCCACCAAGGTCACCCGTAGCGCATTGCAAAATGCCGCTTCTGTTGCTGGCTTGATCATTACCACAGAATGCATGGTTGCTGATGCGCCTGAAGATGATCGCATTGAAGCCCCTGACATGGGTGGCATGACTGGCATGGGCGGTATGTAGTACTAGCGCTTAAACGCTGGTTATCATGAGGCCCTGCCGAGAAATCGGCAGGGCTTTTTTTTGCCGTGCTATGTGAGTTCTTCGCCGTGCGCAGCGATGACAGGTGTGATCATGTCACAGACTGATCAGGCCAGCGGCACTATATTGGAGCCGTTGCTATCTTTATTAAAACAAGGTGGTTTGGCTTGAAGGCGGTGTAGGCGAGGAGGTGTGTGATGCGCACGAAAGAATGTGGTCATTGTGGCTATGTGGGTAAACCTTCACATGATGAATATAGCAGTATCATGCTGGATGTGTTCGCGTGGGGTTTTGGTCTGATTGTGGCTCTGATTACTGCCAATATTTATCTGGCGGTAATAGGCCCGATCGTTACGGTATGGCATTTGTTTACGTTTCATTCGCACCGCTGTCCCAAGTGCGGTAATTGGGAAATGCGCCCTGAGGGAGTGCGATAGCGTTGCCGAAGAAGTACTCTTGGGGTATGTATTCATCATGAGATGGCATGCATTATCATGGGTTAAGGCATCACTAGGTTTTTATTCGGACAGTAGTTTTATCTAGAGGTGTGGCTTGGTTTTAGTCGACGTCACGCCTTTTTATTTTAGCGTGCGAGTTGGCTGGTCATACGTGCATCAAGAGAGCCCATTTGAGCAGGTTCCTCATCGTGATCTTGTAGTGACAAACGGCTGCCCCCGGATTCTTGAGTGTCCGCTTCGGTCTCTTCAAGGCTGATACGCAGGCGCAGGTTATTTTGCGAGTCGGCATTGCGCAAGGCTTCTTCCAACGAAATTTTACCAGCCTTATAAAGTTTATAAAGCGCAGCATCAAAGGTCTGCATGCCTAAGTTTTCCGACTTAGTCATAACGTCTTTGATTTGCTCGATTTCGCCTTTGAGAATGAGATCTTTGACGATAGGCGTGCCAAGCAGGATCTCAATGGCAGCAGCGCGTTTAGCGTCTAATGTTTGGACCAGTCGTTGTGAGATAAAAGCGCGCATATTTAACGAGAGGTCTGACAGTAATTGTTGGCGACGCTCTTCGGGGAAGAAATTAATAATACGGCCAAAGGCCTGGTTGGCGCTATTGGCATGCAGGGTCGACAGCACCAGATGACCTGTCTCGGCGAAGGCAATGGCGTGCTCCATAGTCTCCCGATCACGAATTTCACCAATCAGAATGACATCCGGCGCTTGTCGTAGCGTATTTTTTAGTGCTTCAGCGTAGCTATTAGTATCAAAGCCGACCTCGCGCTGATTGACAATGGATTTCTTATGGCTGTGGACGAATTCAACCGGGTCTTCAATGGTAATGATATGACCACCGCTGTGAGTATTGCGGTAATCGATTAACGAAGCCAGTGAGGTGGATTTACCTGAGCCGGTACCGCCGACAAACAGAATTAGGCCACGTTTCTCCATAATTTGTTTTTTAAGTATTTGTGGCAATCCCAGGCTGTCAAGGCTGGGGATTTCAGTCTTGATAGAGCGTACCACCATGCCGACTTCGTGGCGTTGCTGAAAGATGTTGACGCGAAAACGGCCGATACCGTGTTCTGATATAGCAAGGTTCATTTCTGGAGAGGTCTCAAAGGCTGTTTGTTGTTCCTCGTCCATTAAGGTCATCGCCATCGCTCTGACACGACCAGGTGGTAGTGGTGAGCTCTCGATAGGCGTTAACACTCCCTGCGTTTTAATGCTGGGATGGGCGCCTGTAGTTAAATACAGGTCGGAACCCTCTTTGATGACCAATATCTTAAGATAATCTTTAAATTCCATGCTTTGGGTACCGAATATTGTATTGAAGCTTGTGACCGAGGTTATCGGCGCCATTTTACCTTTGCTTTAATATGGAAAAACTAAAATTAAGCACGTTTTACAGGTAGAATAGGCAGAATTTGAGCGCTAAAACTTGAAGTCCATCATAAAGTGGGTGCAAAAGAGTGCTTTTTTATCAATAGCTTGTGTTTTTGCAAGCAGAATACGAGGATTTATCCGTGATGATGGATGACCGCGACGGCGTCATTTGGTTTGACGGCGAGCTGGTACCTTGGCGCGATGCCAAGGTACATGTACTGACTCATACCCTGCACTATGGTTTGGGTGTATTTGAAGGCTTGCGCGCCTATAAAACAGCAAAGGGTGCGGCAGTTTTTCGCCTAGAAGCGCATACCGATCGCTTGTTTGATTCGGCGCATATACTCAATATGACTATGCCATACAGCAAAGAGGAGATTAACGCCGCGACGATACAGGCCGTGGCCGAAAATAATCTTGATTCTGGCTATATACGGCCGATGTGTTTTTACGGCTCGGAAGGCATGGGTCTGCGCGCTGACAACCTGAAAACACACGTGATTGTAGCGGCCTGGGAGTGGGGTTCGTATATGGGTGAAGAGAACATGGCGCGCGGAATTCGCGTTTGCACTTCCTCGTACACGCGTCATCGCACTAATATCACCATGTGCCGTGCTAAGACAAACGGCAATTATGTTAATTCAATGATGGCGCTGACCGAGGCATTAGCGGCCGGATGCGATGAAGCCTTGTTGCTTGATGTGGATGGTTTTGTCGCCGAGGGCAGTGGCGAGAATGTTTTCATAGTGAAAAACAATATTCTCTATACTCCGGATCTTGGCTCCGCCCTGGCTGGTATCACGCGCGATACCATGTTTACATTGGCGCGTGAGGCAGGGTATGAAATAGTTGAAAAACGTATCACTCGCGACGAGGTCTATATCGCTGATGAGGCCTTTTTTACCGGCAGCGCGGCCGAAGTGACACCGATTCGTGAGCTCGACGGTCGTGCTATTGGCAACGGTGGCCGTGGCCCGGTCACGGAGCAGCTACAAGCGCTGTATTTTGATCAGGTTCATGGTCGTCGTACCGAACATGATGACTGGTTGAGTTACGTCCACAAGTAGCCTAGTGTTATCAATTGGGCAAATAGATTGGAGAGAGTGATTTGGCGCAAATGAATACTTCGGGTAATACGGATCTTATTGAGCCGAATGCGGAAAATCGCTATGAGGTGACCAAAGCAGATCTTCCCTTGCATTGCCCTATGCCGGGTATGAGTCTGTGGAACTCACATCCGCGAGTGTTTCTGGAGATCGAAGCGCACGGCAAAGTGAAGTGCCCGTACTGTGGTGCTGACTACGTACTGATAAATCAAAGCTAAATCATCCCTTATTGTTTGTTTGGTTGTGGATTAACCGTTGCCTGATTTGTTCTATACGCATCATCCATTAAACCGGCACATATTGATTTTGCGATATTCATTGTCTTGGTGTATTGCATAGCTATGTCAATCAAGTCTCGTGTTGCGCTCGACCCTTTGGCTGTCTCTGTTGGTGATGGCCCTGCGGTGACCTTCCCGCGCTTGGCTAAAGCGATTTATTTTTCCCTGATTGCCGTGTTTCTCTGTAGCTTTATATCAAAAGCGGCTATTAATGTTTTTAGCGGTGTCGCTTATCTCGCCGCCCTCGTCTTTTTATGGCGTGATGGGTTTGGTACGCTGCGAGCACATCCCTGGTGGATTTTTTTTGTGTTGCCCTTGGCGCTTGGGGTATTGACATCATCGTTGACGGTGTCAGCCGGTGTTGAAGAAATTGGCCAGTTTTTGGCAAGATTTAAATTTTTCCTGCTACCCCTTGCGATGATTATCGTGGCGCGAAACGAGAAGACCTTTCTCGGCTTATTTGTCGCCGTGTGGGTGTCCGCATTGGTTGCTACGATTTATGGTGTCAGTCATGCTGAGCAGAGAAGTCTGGGCGCATTTAATGGCATGATGTTTATCGGGCGCAATGCCGATATGTTGCTGATCGTAATATTGACGATGACAATATTGTTATTCGATAAGGATTTTCGGTCGCGGTATAAAAAATGGGTTTGGTTACTGCTACCGTCGATCTTGATATGCAGTTATGGCCTTTTGATGAGTGGTATTCGTGGGGCGTGGCTGGGCTGTTTTATCGGCGCGCTGACCTATGGCCTGGTGTTTTGCCGTAAGTTTTTGCTGGTAGTTTTCATTGTTGTAATAGCGGTTTTTTTGTTTGCTAACGAAAGCAAAGTAATGGATGAAGCCAGATCCATTTCTGACATGAATAACAATCATTCTAATAGCGCGCGCATACAGCTTTGGCAGTCTGGTTGGGACTTTTCGAAAAATCAGTTTTGGTTAGGCACTGGGCGTTTAGCACTGAAGCAGTTATTTATTGGCTATTTGGAGGGCCAGCCCGCTGAATATCAGCAGAACTATGCTTTGGCTACGCTCTATCCAGGAGACTTTCACAATAGTTATCTGCAGATATTGATAGAATGGGGTGCGATATGGTTTATGGTTTTGGTTGTTTGTGGGGCATTACTGTTTTACCACCTCTATCAATCCTTGGCAAAAGTGGCACTTGAGTACAAGGCTTATGTTCATGCAGCCATCGCTGTATCGACAGGATATCTGGCCACACAGTTTTTCCATGGCGAGTTATATTCTTATGGGACAACTCTCTATCTGTTGTTGCTCACGGCCGGGTTGACAGCATGGCGTTGGCCGAGCGGAAATGTGAAGGGAGACTTGCGTGACAAAGCCAAAGATTGAAAAAAACAATAGACCATTGGTGTCGCTTATTATCTCGGTCTATAACCGGGAAGATTTTCTACGCCTCGTACTTGAATCGATTGCAAAGCAATCTTATCAAGATTTTGAATTGATTGTTGCTCAGGATAGCCAGCACGATGCCGTAGCAAGAGTGATAAATGAGTTCTCTTTGCAATGCAAGTTACCGGTCAAGCACCTGACTCAGGAAGACAATGGGTTTCGTAAAAACAAGATTTTGAACCAGGCCGTTTGTGCAAGCAAAGGGCAGGTTTTGCTATTTATTGACGGCGACTGCATTCTGCACAAAGACTATATTGCAACGATGCTACGGCATGTCAAAAAAGGTATATGCGTATTTGGTCGCCGTGTCATGCTTGATCAACAACTAAGCAAACGATTGCTTTCTGCTGGCAATGGTGTCAAGTTAAGTATGTTGAGAATATTGTTTTCTCGCAGTCGCCATAAAGAAGAATCTATTCGTTTTCCGCTGCTGAAGTCACGGAAAACCCATGGCTTGCGAGGCCATAGTTTTTGTTTGACTAAGGCAGACTTGCTCGCTATTAACGGCTTTGATGAAGACTTTTGTGAACCGTATTTCGGAGAAGACACAGATGTAGAAAGGCGATTAAAGTTGGCGGGTGTTAAATTAAAATGTTCGCGTTTTGCTGCATTGCAATACCATCTTTACCACGATACGGGCAGCAGAAAAGATTCCTGGAATATTAGCGAACAAATATTCATGAAAAAGATGGCGCTAGTCAACCCGGTCTGTACAAATGGCTTGGATAAATATTTACCGTAAACAAGCCATGTTGCTCAGAGTGATTGCTGAGACATAATGCCAAAAAAAAACAAGCCACTTGATTTGTCCGTTATTGTCATTGCCAAAAATGAGCAAGACAGGCTGCCAGGATGCTTGGACTCGGTGGTTGGTATTGCTGATGAAATTATTGTGCTTGATAGTGGCAGTGATGACGACACGGTGGCAATTGCAAAAAGATATACAGATAAAGTATATGTTACCGATTGGCCGGGTTATGGGCCACAAAAGCAACGCGCTTTAGAGTGCGCCAGCCATAAATGGGTCTTGTCGCTTGATGCAGACGAGGCTTTAAGTCCTCAGCTTGCTGAAGAAATTAAAGCGGTTCTTGCTAGTTCACCGCAAGAAATATCATTCAAGATGCAATGGGCAGTGATGTTATTCGGCAAGCGTTTAGATCATGGCCGCAGTGCACGTTATGTTGAGCGACTGTTTCGACGCGAAGAAGCGCGTTTCAGCGATGACTTGGTGCACGAAAAAGTACTTTTACCTCAAGGTAAAACGTCTAAGCTAAGGCATCGTTTGTTGCATTACTCAAATCGTGACTTTAAGCATTTACTTGATAAGACAAGTTTGTATGCTTCTCTTGGCGCTGAAAAGCGCCACCATGCCGGTCGTTATGGTGGAGGTCTTTTCGTGGCGCTGTTAAGGGCCGCCTGGGTGTTTTTCCAAATATATGTATTGCGCTTAGGCGTTCTTGATGGTGGTCATGGCTTTTTAATGGCAGTGATCTATGCGCAATACACGTTTAACAAGTATGCCGGAGCATGGGCAATGCGAGAGGAGGAGAAGAACAGTGTCACCCCTGCAATAGGCATTGATAAAACAATGAATATATTGGTATTCACTTCGTCTGATAGTTCTTTCAATAGTTTGCGCCCGGAAGCGGAGATATTTATTGAATTAGCCAAGCGCGGACATCAGGTAACGATCATTACCAATTCAGAGACTGAATATGGCAGGCGCTATATGGAACAAGGGATTAAAGTTATAAATGGCACGCCAAAGAAGAAAATATGTCGTAGTTCAATTGCTTTGGTGAAAAATGAATTAGCAAGAAAGTCATATGATATTTTGTTAGCGACCAATTCAAAATCGATACCCAATGCTGCCTTTGCTGCCAAGGGGGCGAAAGTCAAGCTGGTGACTTACCGTGGTACCACGGGTGGCCTTTACCGTCATGACCCCAGCGCCTACCTCACCCATCTGCACCCGCGTGTTGATGGTGTTATATGTGTATCAGATGCTGTGCGTCAGGATGTCGTAAAGCGGGTATGGAAAAACAAGCACAATGTCGTGGCTATACATAAGGGTCATAAGCTTGAGTGGTATGATCAGCCACCGGGAGATTTGTCTGAATTTGGTATTGAAGCTGACGATTTTACAGTGATTTGTGCCGTCAATGCGCGGCCTAGTAAAGGGCTTGACGTGATGCTGGAGGCGGCGAATAGATTGGCAGATATTTCTAATATGCATTTGCTTCTGGTCGGGAAAAATATTTGTAAAGAACCTTACACCGAAAAAATTGCTAACAATGCAATGCGAGACAGAATACACCTTGCTGGCTATCGTTATGATGCGCCGCAGCTTATCGCTGCAAGCAATTTGTTGGTGCAACCATCAGTCAGTGGCGAGGGTCTGCCGCGAGCGATGATGGAGGCGATGAGTTCTGGGGTACCACCGATAATCACCGATACTGGTGGCGGTAAAGAAGTCGTCGAGGACGGAGTGACGGGCTATGTGGTCCCAGTTAAAGATGCAGATGCTATTGCTGATCGCGTGCGTAAACTGTATAACAATCCCCGATTGGTGGCCGCCATGTCGCAGCGTTGTAAAGAAAAAATAAATAAAGACGTATCGTTAGAGAAAACGGTTGATCAGTTTGTTGAGTACTTTCAAAGGCTTGTTTCTCAGCGCTAGGGTTGGCCGAAGTAGGCCTTTAGGTTTGCCAATAAGCTTGGTGATTTACCACTTATAGTAGCCAAGTTTTTTGCGTATTTTATAACGTCTTATGAGATTCAGTGGTTTTTTCTTTAAGCCACGACAGCCGTCATTTATAAACCAATCTACCGCATCGAGCACCCGCTCGCTCGACTTTCCATCTGTATAAGGGTGAATGGTCTCTGAGTAATGTTTGATTGTTTGTAGTAGCTCTTTAGGCCGAGACAGAGCGTGTGTAAGAAGTTGCTGTATATTATCTGCATTATTTGTATTAAGAAAACAAGGGTTTTTGGCGGTATTTTTATAGGTGACAACAGGCTTCTGGGTGAGCAGAAATTCATACATGATCGATGACGTGTCGCAAAGCATGACGTCAGCTTTTAGTAAAACAGGGATGAGATTATCACTTTCGATATATTCCAAGTTGTCATGCTGGATCGCCTTATAGGCCGATATAACGTCAGGTGCCATTTTAGGGTGAAGGGTGACCAACCATTGCCAATCTGAGTTCCTTGATAAGGTTTTGATGGTGTCAATAAGGTACGGCGCTGAGGTTAAACGCTCTGAAAATGTTGATGCGTAGAGTATGACAGGCTTATCGTTGGGAGTGTTTTGCTGAGGCGTGTTGAATAGAGGGTCCAGTTTTGGCCAGCCAGTCTCAACGACCCTGAAGTGATGATGTTGTTTTGCGAGTTGTTGAAACGGGTTCGTGGTATCTGGGCCCTGTGTGCAATACAGATCAAAAAGCCCCCGAATTTTGAATTTATTTCGTTTGCCAGCAACGTTAAAGCCGTGAAATATACTTACCTTGATACCTGGTAACATGTCAGGGATAACATCACCTGGCGCGTAGCAAGCGTCTGGAGCAAACTGTATGGCTGCTTCCATGCTATGGATACGCTGTTCGTCTTCTCGCAGATAATCGTAATTAAGTTCTGTGCCTGACAAAAACCAAGCCACTTCACCGCCTCGCGCTAGAATCGCCGCTTGCAAGGGGCGCAGTATTGAATAGGAATAGGTTTGTGTTATAAAAAATAGGTGACGTTGGGCGCGCATGTTAACGACTAGACTTGTTGAATTTCAGTATAGAGTATACGTGAATTCAGTCGCTCAATATGAGCCCGTATTTGAGCGCTATGTTTGCTCGAGCGATGAAGGGTACAATGCTGCTATACGGGTAATAGTTTCTCAATTCACTAATCGCGCTCTTTGTCTAATGTCTGTCGAAAATACACCTAAGCGCATATGTTTGCTCAGATTGTCAGCCCTGGGTGATGTGACCCATGTGCTGCCCGTGCTGAATGCGCTACGAAAGGAGTGGCCAAATTGCCAGATTAGCTGGATTATTGGTGAATTCGAGAGGAAACTGTTTGGTGATCTGGCTGGCGTAGAATTTCTTACCTTTAACAAGAAAGCCGGCTTGTCTGCGTATCGCCAGTTGTTTTCTATTCTGCGACAGCGTCAATTTGATGTTTTATTGCACATGCAGCTGTCCCTACGCGCAAACCTAATTGCGTCCATGGTCAATTCGCCATTAAAAATTGGTTTCGATAGGCAAAGATCAAAAGAAGGGCATTCGTTGGTGATCAACGAACGTATTGGATATGTTGCACAGCAGCATGTGCTGGAAGCGTTTATCAGTTTTTTACAGCCTTTGGGTTTGCACGACATTGAGATTGATCATGCTATGCCAATATCGGATTTGGCTGCCGCGCAGGCGGCCAAATTAATACCTGGCAGGAAGCCATATGTAGTAATTAGCCCGGCCTCTAGTCATGCCCTACGTAATTGGAGTATCGAAGGCTATGCGTCGGTGGCCGACCACCTTATCCGTACGCATGGCTTGGTAGTAGTTTTTTGCGGTGGCAAAAGTGATCTTGAAAGAAATATGGGTGTTGCTATTGAACGGCAGATGAAGGAGAAACCGCTCAACCTTATTGGTAGGGACACCTTGATGCAGATGGTGGCGATACTTGATAAGGCGCTATTTTTAGTTAGCCCAGATTCTGGTCCTGTTCATATCGCTAATGCAGTTGGCACACCAGTGCTAGGTTTGTATGCGGCGACTGACCCCTGGCGTTCGGGTCCCTACCATAGCCGTCATCGGTGCGTTGATGTTTATGCCAAGGCGGCGCAAAAATTCTTGGGCAAGCAGTCGTCCGAGTTGAAATGGGGCAAAAAGATAGAAGTACCGGGCGTTATGTCTCTAATAAAAATAGATGAGGTGATTGCCCGGGTTGATCAGATGGTAGATGAGTCTCTGTCGAGGCATGTGTAATCAGCGTAGGATTTCTCTTCGACTACACTTGAGCCTAGTGTAGTATTGATTTTGCGTTTTAGCTTTGCGCGTTCATCATTGGTGATATAGACGGCGCGTGCTAAGGCGATAAACTCTTCATCAAAGCGGGCTTCGCGTTCCAATTTGCGAATATCGTCTTCGATGTCCCATAGCCTGGCGTTGATTTTGCGCAAGGAATCCCATTGTTGGGAAATGTCAGCTTGTTCAACGCAGTGTTGTTGCCATATCTCGCTCAGTAGGTCGAGTTCGTGGCGTACGTTTTTCAGTTTGTCTTGGTTGGAAATACGTTCAGACTTGATTTCGAGAATGGTGATTTTATCGATCAATTCACCAAAAGAGATCGGTATCATTACCTCGTTCATAATCATCGTGCCTCGCTTTTATTCCGGTATGTTGGTTGTGCTAAGGTGGCCATAAAGATGGCGGTTTTTAAGGGCTAAATTTGAGTCAGGTCATTCAATCTCTAGGCCAGTATATCTTATTTGATGAAGCGTATATGAGTGGCGAGGATTGCACGCAGCTGTTTGCTACCGGTTTGGTCGCTGACAGTATGACTCGGCAAAAGCGTGGGTGTGGGAGTTTTTTTCAGTACGGAAAACATTTTCTGGTCGCCAAATATTATCTACGCGGGGGGGTTCTGGCGCGGTTTGTACGAGACCGATACTTTGGCTGTCATGCGGAGGCAACGCGAGCATTTAAAGAGTGGCGGTTATTGGCGACAATGAGAAGCAAAGGGTTGCCGGTTCCTGACCCCGTCGCCGCACGTGTCGTGATCAAGGCTTGTTTTTACCAAGCGAGCCTAGTCACGGTGCAAATTGACAACGCCAAGACACTTGCAGAATATTTGTCCGATTCAAGTCTTGAACGAGATGGCTGGCAAGCGATCGGTGTGTGTATTAAACGCTTTCATACGCATGGTGTTTACCATGCAGACCTTAATGCCAGCAATATCCTGATTAATCAGCGGCAAGAATTGTTTATACTCGATTTTGATAAGGGCGCTATAAAAACGGGTGAAGCTTGGAAAGTGAATAACCTGGAACGACTGCAGCGCTCACTACATAAATTGAAACGAAAAAACCCAGCGTTTGATTTTAATCAGGATGATTGGAACCACTTGATACAGGCGTATATCCATTCCTAGCCTGCAGTGATTGGCAAGCACACTACTTGATGGGGTCGCTCGAGTATTTAAAGCGGCGATGCACCCAGTAATATTGTTCCGGGTATTCGCGAGCGATATTTTCTATTAGTTGGTTGATCACTGTGGCGTCGTCAGATATGTCCCCGCTAGGGAAATTCTCTAGTGCCGGCAATAGCCGCAGTTCGTAATCAAGACCGTTCGATTTGCGGATAGGGAAATAAGGCACTACAGGAGCGCCGCTTAGCTTGGCGATACGCGAAGTGCCCGGATTTGTCGCTACATTGTGGCCAAAAAAGGGCGCTTGAACGCTGTTGCGCCCGCCATAAGCTTGATCCGGCGCATACCAAACGATGAGTCCCTTTTTTAGGCTGCGCAGCATTTGTTTGACGTTATCACGTGCGATCATCTGGCTAAACCAATGCTGGCGTCCTTTTTTAACAGCGGCCTCGAAAACCGGGTTTTCGTGAGGTCGATACATGCCATGAATAGTAAGTTGGGTTTCACGCTGCAACAAGGCGCCACCGATCTCTAAGGAAGTGAAGTGTGCGCTGAGTAATAGTACACCCTTACCCTTGGCCAAGGCTGCTTGCAAATGTTGTTGTCCTGTTACTACGATCTTTGCGGGAATTTGATCGCTACGCTTCCACCAGGTGATAAGCATTTCCATCACCATAATTCCAAGCGCCTGGAAGTGGTCTCGGACCAGTGCGTCAATGTTGTTCAAGTCTTTTTCAGGGAAAGCGCGTTGCAGATTGTTTCGCGCAATAGTTCTACGTCGGCCAACGAAACGGTAGAGTAAACGTCCAAGTGGCGGTCCGAGGCGCATAAGCGTTCTAGAGGGAAGAAGGGCAACCAGGCGTATGACTGCTACGGCTAGCCACGATGGCCAATGACGAGGATGGTAAAGTTGATATTGAATCACGTGTCTGCGTGCTTTGGTGGCTTTAAAGCCAATTGTACTATGCTACCATACCTTCTCTAATGACTCGCAATGCACTGTACCACTATAAGCTGCTGCTTATTAGCTTGGCCAGGCAGACAACGAATGCGTTATCTCTATACCTTACTTGCCCTGCCAGTGGCCATTTTTTTTGAGCTTCATTTGTGCTGGCGAGCGCTCTGTTCTAAGCAGGGCAATCATGCGTGGCAGCAGCGCTTTGGCAAGACGCCAGTTTTTTCCGTTGCGCCTATCTGGTTGCATGCCGTATCAGTGGGTGAGGTGCAGGCAGTCGTCCCTTTGTTAAAGGCTATCATCAATCGTTATCCTGATACGCCGGTATTGGTGACGACAATGACCTCGACAGGTGCTGATCATCTTAAGCTGAGTTTGGGTGGCCAAGTTACTCATTCCTATCTTCCCTATGACTTGCCCTTTGCGGTAAAACAGTTTTTGAAACGTAGTAACCCGTGCATTGGCTTGATCATGGAAACGGAAATCTGGCCTAATCTGTATCACTATGCCGCATGCGAGTCGATACCGCTGATGTTGGTAAACGCTCGCTTATCACACCGCTCGGCGCGCGTTTACCGCCGTTTCCAAGGCTTAGTTAAGCAGACACTACGTTGTCTCGATGTGGTTGCAGCACAAACGCCTGTTGATGCTGAAAGATTCATCTCGTTAGGTATACCGCCAGAGCGTGTGTTTATAACCGGCAACGTTAAATTTGATATTAGTATCGTATCGAGCCAGCTCGAGGAGGCAGAAGCGCTGCGCCGCGTGTGGGGTAGCAGCCGTTCGGTATGGATTGCCGCCAGTACTCACGATGGCGAAGAAGAACAGGTATTGCAGGCCTTTAATTTGGTCAAGAAGAGCGTTCCTACAGCCTTATTGGTATTAGTGCCGCGCCATCCCGAGCGGTTTGATAAGGTCGAGGCGCTATGCCTTGGTCAGGGTTTATCGGTGGTTCGGCGTAGTAGCGATGTTATGTGCACGGACGCAACGGATGTTTTTCTCGGCGATAGCATGGGTGAGTTGGCCATGTTTTATGCGGCGGCAGATGTTGCCTTTGTCGGCGGTAGCCTGGTGCCAGTAGGCGGCCATAATTTGTTGGAGCCGGCGGCTGTCGGTTTACCTGTCGTCATCGGTCCTTATACTCACAACTTTGAATATATCAGTGAGTTGTTATTGGACAAGGGCGCAGCGCGGCGAGTGATGGATGCCGAGGAGCTTGGCTCGGCAATCATCGAGTATCTGCAGGAAGCCAATTTACGTGATGACGCCGGTGAGCAAGGGCGCCGCGTGGTAGCAGAAAATCGCGGTGCTGTAGATGCCGTCAAGGCATTGGTTGTCAAACACCTTGATACCTTGATTGACGGATAAGCGACAAATAGATTATCGGTGTAACCAACGATTGATCTCGCGTATATCGTTGAAGGTGAGTGTACCGGCGGCTTGTTTTAAGCGCAGCGTGTTGAGAATATAGTCATAGCGCGCCCGCGCCAAATCGCGTTTGGCGCGAAACAAAAGACGCCGCGCGACGAGCACATCAACTGTGGTGCGAGTACCAACTTCCAGCCCCACTTCATTGGCTTCCAAGGCGCTCTGGCTCGATTTTTCGGCCTGCTTTAATGCCTTAATGCGGCTAATGCTAGCGAGCACTCCTAAGTATGACTCTCTGACCTGACGCACGGTACTGCGGCGTTGTTGCTCTAGCCGCTGGTTTGCTTCATCCAGGCGCGCTTGTGCCTCACGGGCCCGTGATTGAATTTGACCGCCTTGATAGATAGGGACATTCAACTGCAAACTTAGCGCTCTGCTGTCGATTTCGCTACCACCTAAACTGCCCCCCCCAGAAACGGCATTGGATTGGCTGGCGACAATGTCGATAGTGGGATAATGACCGGATTTTGCCCGCTCAATGGCATGACGTGAATTTTCGCTAGCGAAAGCGGCGGCTTTGACAGCGAGGTTTTCATTGAGCGCCACTTCGGTCCAACGTTCGATATTAGGGGGGTCAGGTGAGGGCAGCGGTGTGTTTGCGATCAAGGGTGTTAGCTCCTCATGATAGCGCCCGGTGATCTCACGCAAGCCTTCCAGTGCGTTGAGCAAGGTGTTGTTGGCATCGATCTCGTCGGCGATAGACAGATCGTAGCTGGCTTGGGCTTCGTTAACGTCGGTAATCGGAATGAGGCCGACTTCAAAGCGCTCATTGGTTTGGTCGAGTTGACGAGCGATGGCTTCTTTTTCGGCATTGGCAAAGCTGACATTGTCTTTCGCTGCTAGCACATCGAAATAGCCTTCGGCGGCACGTACGATCAGCGCTTGCTCAGCGCTGCCAAGCCTGACTTCGGCTTCGCCGACGATGGCATCGGTTTGTCGCCGCTGTACAATCGCATCACGGTTATACACAGGTTGCGTCAGGCTTAGCGTATAGCGATGTGAGTTGAAACTTTCGTTGCCGCCAAACAAACCGTTATCAAATCTTCGGTCTTGTGTATTATCGGTGGTGTCAGCGCTAAGGTTGATATGGGGCAGGAAGTTGGCGCGCGCCTGCGGTCGCGATTCCAAGGCGGCATGGTAAGCGGCCTTGGCTTGGTTGATTTGCGGGTCGTTCTCCAAAGCAAGGCTGAGAATTTCTTCAAGATCAGCGGCACTAGTGCTGAACGACAGACTAAGTGTAGCAAGCAAGCAGAGCAAGTGAATGGGTATTTTCACTCCCTGGATCCTGGCTAGCTGCCTAAAATACGAAACTTGAGGGGGTTTCGGCGTTTCGCAGTGGCGGCAGGTCTGTTTCAAACAGGCTTTGTTTGATCCATTCGTCCTCGGTGACTCGGGTGACTAGCAGGGCCTCCATGAGGGGTGCCTGACCAACAATCACAAACAAACGACCACCGACATTGAGACTGTTTTGAAAAGCATCGATGTATACCGGCAGAGAACCGGTGACTGCGATGACATCGTAGCTTTCTTCACCGACTTTCCAGCCATGCGAAGCATCGCCATGCTCAAGCGTAATATTACTAATAGTATGGTGGTCAAGACGGCTTTTGGCCTGTTCCAAGAAATCTGTATAAATGTCGACACTGGTGACGTGTTGGCCCATGCTGGCCAGCAAGCCAGTGACATAACCGCTGCCGGTGCCGATTTCAAGTATGCGGTCAGTGTTGCTGACATTCAGTGCTTGCACCAAGCGTGCTTCGACTTTCGGCATCATCATCACTTCGCCGTGATCCAGTGCGATGCTGACATCGGCATAGGCCAGTGATTTATCGGCGTCGCTGACAAAGCTGTCGCGCGGCAATGTCTCCAAAAGATCCAGCACGCGTTGATCTAGCACCTCCCACGGACGGATTTGTTGTTCAATCATGTTAAAGCGAGCTTGCGCGAGTTCCATCATGTTCACCGATTCAGTAACGAGCTAAACCCTTCCATTCTAGCTAGCCTGGCGCCATCATGCCAGTTTATGTGGCAGGCGCGGCCTGGTTGCAATGACTGGGTGCATCCTATACAGTCATCATTGTTGCGGGGGTGCCATTGGCTTAGGCCGGGCTGAGAAAGACCCATTGAACCTGACCTGGGTAAGACTAGCGGAGGGAAGCAGCCAGTCGGCTATTTGCCCGACTCCTTTCTCTGTCATGCCCCCTGTTTTGAATTATCTCCAGGAGCATGGCCATGAGCGCAATTAAAGAGCACGTACTCAGTCAGACAGCGCGGGTTGATCAGGCTGCTGTCGAAACTTTTCCCAATTCACGCAAAATCTATGTTGAAGGCTCGCGGCCGGATATTCGAGTGCCCATGCGAGAGATTACCCTAAGTGATACGCCACTCACCAGCGGCGTTGAGCATAACCCAGCGGTGGTGGTGTATGACACCTCCGGCCCGTATACCGACCCCGATGTGAAAATCGATGTGCGTAAGGGGTTAGCACCAATGCGCAGTGGTTGGATAGAGGAGCGGGGAGACACCGAGGTATTGACACAGATCAGTTCTGAGTACGGCCGGCGCCAGGCCGAGAACCCAGAGCTGGCAGCTATTCGGTTTAGCGCGCCGCGAGCACCGCGCCGCGCCAAGGCTGGCGCCAATGTCAGCCAAATGCATTATGCCAAGCGCGGCATTATTACGCCGGAGATGGAATATGTCGCGATCCGTGAAAACCAGCGCCGTGAACTGCTGACCGAGGTGTCCCTGCAGACTGGGGGGCGAGCAAAGGGTGAATCGTTTGGCGCATCGTTACCAACCTATGTTACACCGGAGTTTGTCCGCGATGAAGTGGCGCGCGGTCGCGCCATTATTCCACTCAACATCAACCACCCTGAAGTGGAGCCGATGATTATTGGCCGCAATTTTCTGGTCAAGATCAACGCTAATATTGGCAACTCAGCGGTAACTTCTTCTATTGAAGAAGAAGTGGAAAAGATGACCTGGTCTATTCGCTGGGGTGGCGATACCGTTATGGATCTTTCTACCGGCAAGAATATTCATGAAACACGCGAATGGATTTTACGTAATTCGCCGGTGCCGATTGGTACCGTACCGATTTATCAGGCCCTGGAAAAAGTAGATGGCAAGGCCGAAGATCTTACCTGGGAGCTATTCCGCGATACCTTGATTGAGCAGGCCGAGCAAGGTGTTGACTACTTCACCATCCATGCTGGTGTGTTACTGCGATACGTGCCACTGACCGCCAAGCGCATGACCGGTATTGTTTCACGCGGCGGTTCTATCATGGCCAAGTGGTGCTTGGCACACCATAAAGAGAACTTTCTCTATACCCATTTCGAAGATATCTGCGAAATCATGAAAGCCTACGATGTGTCGTTTTCGTTGGGAGACGGCTTGCGTCCGGGTTCTATCGCCGATGCCAATGATGCCGCGCAGTTTGGTGAGTTGGAAACCTTGGGTGAACTGACCAAGATTGCCTGGAAGCATGATGTGCAGACCATGATTGAAGGCCCAGGTCATGTGCCGATGCATTTAATTAAAGAGAATATGGATAAGCAGCTGGAATGCTGCGATGAAGCGCCATTTTATACGCTGGGACCGCTGACTACAGATATCGCACCGGGCTACGATCATATCACTTCGGGTATTGGCGCCGCCATGATTGGTTGGTTTGGTACTGCTATGTTATGTTATGTCACACCAAAAGAACATCTTGGCTTACCGAATAAGGAAGATGTGAAAGAAGGGATCATTACTTATAAAATCGCAGCGCATGCAGCGGATTTGGCAAAAGGCCACCCCGCGGCGCAAGTGCGTGATGACGCATTATCGAAAGCGCGTTTTGAGTTTCGCTGGCAGGATCAATTTAATCTTGGACTCGACCCTGATCGTGCGCGTGAATACCATGACGAAACCTTACCCAAGGATTCCGCCAAGGTAGCGCACTTTTGTTCCATGTGCGGCCCGCATTTTTGCTCGATGAAGATCACGCAGGAAGTACGTGATTACGCTAAGCAAAAAGCGCTTGACGACGATAAGGTGTTGGCAGAGGGGATGGCGGAAAAGGCCAAAGAATTTGAATCGCAGGGTGCACAACTCTACAGCAAGGTCTGAAAATCAGCATGGCGAGAAAAGCTAAGGCGGCAAAGATCATTCCGATCAAGCCTGAGATTACATCTGAAAACAAATGTAGTTTTTGTGAAGGCAGTAAATGTTGCAGCTATGTAACGCAGGAAATCGATAGACCAAAATCAAAAAAGGATTTTGATCACCTGATGTGGGTCGTGTCACATGATAATTTGCAGGCATATAAAGACGACGACGGCTGGTATTTGCTGATTTCCGGGAAATGCAATCATCTGTTGCCTGATGGGCGTTGCGGTGTTTACGAAACGCGACCACAAATTTGCCGCGACTACACTAACGATTACTGCGAATATGATCAGCCGGCGGAAGAGGGCTTTGAATTATACTTTCGTAATGATAAAGAGCTCGATAATTATTGCCGCAAGCGTTTCAAGAACTGGGACAAGCGCCACCAGCAGTGGGCGAAGAAAAAGGCCGGCTAGCAGGCACCAGGCGAATGTAAGCCATCGAAATATTCGGTGTGCTGGTGTTCTGTAATTTCCCTTGCCGGTTGTTGCGAATCGGGTTTGTTGATAGCGAGCAGATGGCGAATGCCAAAGTCCCTGGCACAATTGAGCACCGATATATTGTCATCAATTAACAGTGTCCGCCTGGGATCGAATGCCGTTTCAGTCTTCAAATCCTGCCAGTAACCGAGTTCTTCTTTAGGTCTGCCAAAATTTTCCGAGCTATATACCGCATCGACGAGCAAATCTATTTTAGTGCGGTCAAACTTCAATCTCAAACTGTTCAGGTCGGCATTGGTGGCGATGATGCGTTGCTTGTTTTTTTTGGCTAAAAAATGCAAAAACGGCCTCACCGAGGGGCGCACTTTGATTTTATGTGCGACCTGTTGTTTCAATTCAACAATGTCCAGTTTCAGTGTTTCACTCCAATGATTGGTTAAATACCAGCTAAGCTTGCCGCGATGCAAGCTTAGCTCTTTCATTAGATAATCACGCGCCTTGGGCAGCGCGACCCCATGTTTTTGTGCGTAACAGAGCGGTAGATGCTCGCACCAAAAATAATTGTCAAAATGTAGATCGAGCAAGGTTCCATCAAGGTCGAGCAGAACCGTGTCGATCTCATGCCAGTTAATCATTACTGTTAAACTCATTTACAATTCAGCGTGAAACATGAGACAGGATAGCGCAAGCATTATGTCGAAGACACTGCCGCGTATCATCAAAAAAAAGACCATAGCGAAATCCCGGCTATTCAAGATCGAGGCATTAGAGCTTGAATTTAGTAATGGCGTAGTGGTCAACTACGAGCGCTTGTTGAGCAGCTATGCAGGTGCAGTATTAATCGTGCCGATGCTCGATAACGATACAGTATTGCTTATCCGCGAATACCATGCCGGTGTTCACCGCTACGAACTGGCGTTGCCCAAGGGTCGGGTCGAAGCCGAG
This sequence comes from Gammaproteobacteria bacterium, assembly GCA_015492075.1. Lineage (GTDB taxonomy): Bacteria > Pseudomonadota > Gammaproteobacteria. The sequence goes on along the minus strand of WGFU01000037.1, from coordinate 88,967 downwards.
GAGGACTGGCTGGACGCCGCTAATAGAGAAATAAGAGAGGAGATTGGTTATGCTGCCCGCTCGCTGAAGCATCTACGCTCAGTGACTATTGCGCCTGGTTATCTGGGTCACGAAACACAAATCGTCCTCGCGCAAGACCTTTATGAAAGCCGTCTGCAAGGAGACGAGCCTGAAGAGCTTGAGGTGGTACCATGGAAGTTGAGCGAAATCGATCGCCTGCTGGCTGGTGGTGAGATGAGTGAGGCGCGAAGCATTGCCGCCCTTTATCTGGTGCGGGAAAAACTGAAGGAACGATGAGTATGTCCGACGAAGAAATTCAGAGTCTGTTGGCCGGGGTAATCGCAATCTCAAAGCGCGCCGGTGAAAATATACTCGTGGTCTACAACCGCGAGTTTGAAGTCATGGAAAAAGAAGATCATACACCGCTGACCGAGGCTGATATGGCAGCCCATCATTGTATCGTTGCCGGCCTAAAAAACCTGACGCCGGATATTCCTGTCTTGTCTGAAGAATCTGCCAACGTTGCTTTTGAAGAGCGTCAAGGCTGGCAGCGTTACTGGCTGGTAGATCCACTGGATGGTACGCGAGAATTTATCAAACGTAATGGCGAATTCAGCGTAAACATCGCCTTGATCGACGGCCATGACTCCGTGCTCGGTGTTATCTATGCGCCGACACAAGGTGTGTGCTATTTCGCCGCGCGCGGCTATGGTGCCTACAAACAGGCTGATGGCGAAGCCGCCAGCAAGATAACTACACAAGCCTGGCGCGGCGGTGCGCTGAGGGTTGCGGGGAGTCGCTCACATCGTGGCGATTCACTCGATGGTATGCTGGAAAAAATCGGTGATTGTGAAGTTATCAGCATGGGCAGTTCTCTGAAATCCTGTCTGGTGGCCGAAGGTAGCGTACACATCTATCCACGCTTCGGCCCTACCTCAGAATGGGATACTGCTGCAGCGCAGTGTATCGTGGAAGAGGCAGGTGGCCGCTTGACCAACATGTGCCTGGAACCAATACGCTATAATACCAAGGGTTCATTATTGAATCCCTGGTTTATTGTTACCGGTGACCGTGATATCGACTGGCGCCAGTACCTCCCCGAGAACAAGAAGGCTTAACCATGAAGAATTTGATTGGCGTGCTCGCCAGCATGGGTTTCTATTGGCAGAATCATTCTTGCAGGCCCCCTGTCTGACGCCTTGTATGTTTTGACTGGTCCTGGGATTTGGTAATAATGCAGTAATTTTCAGGGCTTGGTCATCAAGTAAGAGATTGGCTGGCAGCTACCTGAACAAGGCGTTTCCCCTGAACTCATCCCAGGCGCTGCTCGCCGCGGCGCCCAGTTTTTTACCTATCTTTTTTTTCTGTTGATAGGTAATTTCAAACAAATCAGTTTCTTTGCTTTTTTCCAGCAGGTAATCGTCGCTGGTCATCAGCTCGTCGACGAGTTTTAATTCCAGCGCTTGCTGACCATACCAGTGTTCGCCAGTAGCGACTTTTTCTATATCCAGTTGCTCACGATGCTCGCTGACGCTGGCCTTAAAGAGATTATGTATTTCTTCGAGTTCTTGCTTCAGTTTGGCGCGATCCTGGTCGGTATTTTTACCGAACATAGTGACGGTGCGTTTGTACTTGCCCGCCGAGATTTGTTCAAAATCGACGCCATGGTTTTCCAGTACCCGATTGAAATTGGGGATTTGCGCCAGCACGCCAATAGAGCCGATAATGGCAAAAGGCGCGGCAATGATCTTGTTTGCCGTAGCCGCCATAAGATAACCGCCGCTGGCGGCCACCTTATCAACGGCGACGATCAAAGGGATATCGCGCTGACGAATACGCAGCAATTGCGATGCGGCAAGGCCATGTTCATGTACCGTGCCGCCGGAGTTTTCAAGGCAGAGTAAGACTTCATCGTCTTTATTGGCGATGGTGAGTAGCGCAGTAACCTCCTCGCGTAATGATGCTACGGCACTAGCACGTATGTCGCCTTTAAAATTCAAGACAAAAACGCGATGTTTAGCCTTTTCTGACCCCTCTTTCTTCTTGGCCTTGTGTTCTTTTTTGTGTGCCTTGAGCCTCTTTTTTAAGGATTTTTTGTCGAGCACCTCGTGCTCCAATACCTGCATCATGGTGTCATATTTGTGATTGATATTACGTACCATGAGACGTTCTGCCGTTTTGTCGCGCCGGCTTAGCGACATAATAATTGACAGTGCAATAATCAGTGCGATCAATAAGGTGGCGGTCTTGGCAAAGAAAAGACCATATTCTGCAAGTGCCTCTAACATATTTTATATATCCGGTTAATAGTTGTTATTCAATCCAGTCAGCGATGAAGACATTCGTCTCTCGTGGTTTTTCGTTATGACGGTTAGAACCCCAAACGAGTTTTTTGCCGTCATGGGAAAACATGGGAAAACCGTCAAAGTCGTCACTGTAAGTGACTCGTTCCAGGTTTTTTCCGTCTATATCGATCAAATATAAATCAAACTCGCGACCTTGCGGATCATCAAGATTAGACGAAAAAATAATTCTGTCACCTGAAGGGTGGAAATACGGGCCAAAGCTGGCCTTGTTAAAATTTGTTATGCGCTGTTTATTTGAGCCGTCAGTATCCATAATATAGAGGTCGAGCGACGAAGGCCGGATTAATCCTTTATCTAATAAACGCTGATACTCAGCTAAGCCTTTGGCGTCATTGTCGAAGCGACTGGCACGCCAAACGATTTTTTTGCCATCGGGTGAGAAGAACGCGCCACCGTCATATCCGATTTCGTCGGTGATTTGTTTTAAGTTGCTGCCATCGAGATCCATAGTCCACAGTTCTAAATCGCCGCTGCGTACACTGGTAAATACGATTTTGTCTCCAGTTGGGGAGATAACGGCCTCGGCATCGTAGCCGGGTTCGTTGGTGAGTCTGGCGACAATGTTGCCATTAAGATCAGCTTTGTAGATGTCGTATTCTTTTTCCAGGCGCCAGGTATAGCCCTCGCTGAAATCGGCGGGTGGGGGGCAGCCAGTCTTGCCATCGTGGGTAGAGGCATACAGAAAGTGCTTGCCATCAGGGTAAAAGAACGAGCAAGTGGTAACGCCATTGCCGCTACTCAGCAATTGTTTATTGCTGCCATCGACGTTCATGACATAAATTTGATCACATTGTTTTTCTGAATCGCGTGGTGTGGATTGAAAGACCAGTTTTTTGTCGTCGAAGGAGAAATAGGCCTCAGCATTTTGGCCGCCGAAGGTTAATTGCTTGACATTGGCCAGACGCATTTCACGCGGATCTGTTAATCGTGGTTGGGCTGAAGTAGTTCCCTTGACATCGGCCAGGCATGCAGTGGAAAGCGCCAGCAAAGAGGCGACTAAAAACAAATGACGACACATTAATAAAAACCGCTCCGATAATTTTGAGTGAAAGTATTAAGTTTCACAAGTGTACGAGAGTTCGCATAGTTTGGCGACTGCTGCGCTTCAAGCGGTTGATTGACAGCACCCGAGGTGATTGTTGTTATCTCGGCCTGGGGGCAACCTTTGGCGAGTCGAGGCCGGTTGCGGCAAAACTATATGTCCCGCTGTATCGCGGGGATTAGCCTTTACTTCAAAGACCGAATAGCAAGTCGTCGCTTAAGGCAAGCTGGTAAGGCAAAAGCCTATTTTGAGAAAGAATCGAGAGTTACGGCGCTTATCTTAATATTATTCTTGGCCAGGCCGATAATTTACTTAGGTTCAGCGGTAGATATTTAATGAAATTCATTGTTCGTACAAGCTGCTTTGTAGCTGGGATACTCACAGTATGTGTATTTTTGCCAGTGTATGCCGGTAAATCAATGGTCAAGGCACCTGACCATATTGCTGGCGTAATCACTGTCGATGCTGAAGCACTGATCTCTCTGGCCGATGAGTTCGAAAATCTGGTAATTATCGACTCGCGTATAAGCGACGATCGCAAGAACGGATATATAGAAGGGTCCATTTCACTGTTAGGCAGCGAGACACGTTGTCAGACGCTGGCGCAAATAGTGCCAAGCCGTATGACACCGACAGTATTTTACTGCAATGGGATTAATTGCGGGCGTAGTGTTCGTGGTGCCAAGGCGGCACTGTCCTGTGGTTACAAACGGTTATGGTGGTTTAGGGGCGGTATCGAGGAATGGAAACTGAAAGGTTATCCTCTGGTTATTGAATAGCACGCCGTGAATACAACCCCCAACAAGTCGAGCCTTCGCTTGCAGCTCATGATGGTGATCATGGTGGTGGGCGTGGTCGCGGCTGTGGTCGAGTTTATTACTACGACTATTTATCAGCGCCAGGCTAACCAGCATCAGCTGGAGGGTTTTGAGTCAATATTGAAGATCAGGGCGGATGGGATTGTGCAGGAGCTGTTGCAGTTGCAAGGAGCACAGGCACTTAAGCTGCAGCAGGAAAAATCGTTCCGTCAGGCATTTACAAAGAAAGACCGGGAAAATCTTCATCTCTGGCTGCAACAATCCTTTAATAGATATTTCGCAACCGCCCATATAGTGGATTTGCACAATATTGTCATCTACGACAAGTCACTAAATCAGGTGGCCGCTGCGGAAGCAGATAGTACCGGCACTTGCAGTGCGCTGCTGCAAGCTGCCGCAGTGCGCAAGGGTGGCGAACGGTTGAAAACCCTGTCGACACTTTGTCGTGGCAGTCAGAGCAGTCACTTCGCTGTACTCGCGCCCATAGGCGGTCTGCGCCTGCAAGGCTATATACTCGTGATATCCAATGTGGCGTATAAACTCAAAGCGCTTGAGAGCCAACTTGGAGCGCCGGTGCTGATCGAGACCATGGATCATGTTGTCGAATACCAGTCTCAGGATTGGCGCAATACAGATGATCCCAACTTTCTGATTGCGGCAGTGCAGCTGAACGATATCAAGGGTGTGCCGGTGGTCCGCTTGAAAGCGCTGATGGATCAATCCGCGCTGGGCCGGCAACTGGTGCAGACACGCAATATGATCCTCGGCTTGGTGTTTGCTTCGCTGATTTTATTGCTGGTGCTGGTGTATTTCTGGCTAAAACGGACGTTTCAACCGCTTGGGCAGTTACAGATCGCCTCGCAGAAAATGATAGAGGGGGTCTTCACGCGGGTCGAGACCGGCGCAGCGCAAAGCGAACTTGCCATGCCTATTCTGGCTTTTAACAAAATGGTTGAGTCGTTGGAGGAGCAGACACGGGAAAAGACGCAAGCCGAGCAGTTGTTGAAAAAAGAAAAAGAGTTTTCCGATATTACCCTGGCCTCGATTATCAACGGTGTCATTACTTTTGATGCCGGCGGCAGGATCCAGTATATGAATCCCAAGGCCGAGGAAATATTCGGCCGCAGTTTCGATGAGCTGCGTGGATTGCCGGTTTCGCGCACACTGAACCTGCGCAGCAATGACCCCTTCTGTGGCCGGCCACTGGAGTTGACCCGCCCCGCTGAGTTCTGGCGAAACAGAAAAATGTTCCAGGGGCACGCTTTTTTACATAAAGAGAATGGCGAAATACTTGAACTGGAATATGCAAGCACCCCGATGCATGACGGTACGAAAGTCATTGGCGCGGTGCTTATATTTCAAGATGTTACGCAGGACCGAGAGCTCAGACGGCAGCTGGCCTATGAGGCCAGCCACGATGCCCTGACCGGATTGGTCAACCGTTACGAGTTTGAGCGGCAGCTCAACACGGTATTACAGGGTGGCGGCACCGGTCAGCATGTGTTGGCCTTCATGGATCTGGACCAATTCAAGGTGGTTAACGATACTTGCGGTCATGAAGCGGGTGACATGCTGTTGCAGCAGCTGACCGGGCAGTTGCGGCAAAGCATCCGCCGTGGCGACACGCTGGCCCGGCTTGGCGGTGATGAGTTCGGGATTATTTTCCAAAACTGTGACGAGGAACATGCCCTGCGCATAGTCGGCAAAATCCGCGACATGGTGAAGCAGTTCCGCTTTGTCTGGGATGACAAGGTGTTTTCTGTCGGGGTGAGCGTCGGCCTGTGCTGTTTCAGCGCAGACACCTTATCGATTCCGGAAATCCTGAGCCAGGCCGATACGGCCTGTTATCTTGCCAAAAGTCAGGGCTCAAATCTGATCCATGTGTTCAGGCCCGAAGCCGACAATGACAGTCATGCGCTGCGCGGTTCCATGCACTGGATGTCACGCCTGCACAAGGCGCTGGAAAATGATCGCTTCGAGCTTTTTGTGCAACCGATTGAGGCCTTGCGGGCGCCGACCATAGTGCGGCACTACGAAGTGTTGTTGCGCTACGTCGATGACGATGGCGGATATATTTCACCGGGCCTGTTTTTTCCGGCCGCGGAACGCTACAACCTGGCGGCCGATATTGACCGCTGGGTGATCAGGCATACCTTGCAGTGGATGGAGGCCAACGAGCAGGAGGTTATGTTGTCCATCAACTTGTCAGGCTGCTCGATTTATGATAGTGGCTTGCTGGCATTTATCCGCCAGCAATTCAGGGAAACCGGGGTGGCAGCGGAACTGGTCTGTTTTGAAATTACTGAAACCGCTGCGGTTGCGAATATGAAAAAGGCACAGGAATTGATTAGCGAATTGCAGCACGACGGTTGCAAGTTCTCGCTGGATGATTTTGGTAGCGGTCTGTCATCGTTTTTTTACCTGCGCCACCTGGCGGTGGATTACCTGAAGATTGACGGCCAGTTTGTCAAGGATATCCTCAGCAATCCACAGGACTTTGCCATGGTCAAGGCGTTCAATGATGTCGGGCACGCTTTGAACATGAAAACCATTGCAGAATTTGTTGAGCACAGAATGACGCGTCATGCGCTTAACGAAATAGGGGTGGATTTTGCCCAGGGCTGGGCCATTGGCAAGCCGCAAGCCATTGCCAACATTGGCTGCCGGCAATTCCCGCAGAGGCTTATCGGATGACCTCACCGAGCGGTTGCAAGGCAAAAGGGGGCTGCATCAGAGGGCGGCGGCGTGTCATTGCCCGCAGCCTTGGAGCAGAATCAAGGTTGGTGCGCCGGCGGGGGTAGCGTTATCGTTCGTAGCTCGCGTTGATTCAGAGGCGGTCCGTCACCGCCGTCGATGATCTTGAATGACAGTGTCCTCTCTCCTTGATGGTAGAGCGCTTTATAAAAAGCGGTTATTTGATGGGACAGGATGATGTCGTGATCACGAAAGCCGGCAGCGTATAACAAGCCTTTTTCATCCGGATGGATAGCGAAGACTTGTCTGCGTTTGTCATGAACCCGTATTTGCGGAGTGCTGGCAGTAAAGCCGTAGGCCGCTTCGATTTGGGGGGCAAGTTCTACTTGATAGAGCTTTGTTTGCTCACCTATCCACCAGCCCCAGCCGATGAAAGCCGCGCAGACGAGGACGAAGCTGAGCAACAGATAGCGAAATGTTTTCATCTTAGCGCAGGCCCCGGAAGTCGTGTGGTATTCGACAGTAAAGCAGTGTAATACGGGAAATGGTGGCCAGGGACGGAATCGAACCGCCGACACGGGGATTTTCAATCCCCTGCTCTACCGACTGAGCTACCTGGCCATTTTATACTTTTGGTTTTCCAGTGCAGGAATGAATTATCGAAAAATAAGACATTTTCAATCCTTACCTACCCTGTCGCTGCGCTTGTCAGGCCATCGCGAAGCCGGCTATTAAACGCGTTTGGGGCGCAGACGTCAAGCTGGAAACTAGGATTCTTGTGCTATATAGCCTTCCGGCTTGTCCGAGCCATCACCAAAAAAGAATTTTTCCATTTCTTCTTCAAGAAATTGACGTGCCTTGGGATCCAGCGCGCTGAGGCGGTTTTCATTGATCAACATTGTTTGATGGCTCAGCCACGCTTTCCAGCCTTCTGCCGATACGTTTTCAAAGATACGCTGGCCGAGAGCGCCGGGGTAGGGAGCGGCTTTCAGTCCTTCGGCTTCACGTTTTAGATGTACACATTGGACAGTACGGCTCATAGAGTTCTCTCATATAGGGCTTGATCAAGTTCTTGCAATAATTTACTGACTGGGGCAGCGAGCCCCAGTGAGGGTGGTTGTTGTCGATTGTACCAAAGCCGAGGGGTGCTCTCCATGACGGTGTGTGTACTGGGTTTGGCGCGCGCATAGACAGGTGTGATATGCAGGCGATAATGAGAAAAGGTATGACAAAAGCGCTTACCTGTAGCGACCTGGCTGATATTCAGCCCGAGCTGCTGTTGGCACCAGGGTGCGATAGCTGTCTCTGTCTCGCATTGGGGCAAACACCAGAGTCCACCCCAAAGCCCGCTCGGCGGGCGTTGTTGTAGCAATATTTCATCTTGCTCATTTTGTAGTAATAACATTGTAGTGTGCTGTTCGGGCAGGCTACGTTTGGGCTTTTTAGCGGGATAGCACTCTATCGAGCCTGTTTTTTGTGCAATACAATGACCGCTCATGGGGCAAGTGTTGCATACGGGTTTGCTGCGTGTGCAAACGGTTGCACCGAGATCCATAATCGCCTGCGTGTAATCAGCGATGCGCTGATGCGGGGTGACTTGTTCTGATAAATCCCAAAGCTGCTGTTCGACGGTGCGTCTACCCGGCCAGCCGGCGATGGCAAAGCAGCGAGCGAGCACACGTCTGACATTACCATCGAGTATGGGTTGGCGTTGATTTTTCGATAGCGATAGGATCGCCCCAGCCGTCGATCGACCAATGCCAGGAAGCTTAATCAATTCATCCAGTGAGGCCGGCAGTTCAGCCTGGTGGCGCCAACACATTTGCTGGGCGGCACGGTGCAGATTACGGCCACGGGCATAATAACCGAGTCCGCTCCAGAGATGCAGTACCTCATCAATCGGGGCGGCCGCCAATTGCTGAAGGTCGGGAAAGCGCTGGATAAAGCGCTGATAATAGGGAATGACGGTTTTTACCTGAGTTTGTTGCAGCATAATCTCCGATACCCAAACATGGTAGGGAGATTGTTGTTGCCATGGTAGGTTTTTGCGCCCGTGTTGGTCAAACCAGCTTAGTAAGCGGTCGCTAAATGAATCAATAAGCATTTATATAGAACTGCTGACGCAAATTGTGAGCAACCATCTTGAACTCAGAAATACACAATTGTGCTGATGCAGTGGCTGGCGCCATCAATTCGCGTATTTTTAATCGCAATATTTTCCACTGGTATCGATGGCAAGTTTTCTAGAATAAACCTTTGAGTTTACTCTTCAGTTTATCTTCCAGTTTCTCTTGAGGACTTTCTTGCGTTGCGTTGGTGGCTTCGCTACTATCATTGACAGCATTGTCTTGCTTAACACCTAACTTTTCCAGCAGTTTACCCTTGAGCTGGTTTTTTTTCTTGTCAATTTTTTCTTTGGCCTTTTGCTTGGTTTGATCACCGATCATTGATGTGAGGTCTGGTGTAAACTTGGGCTCAGTAAAGGTGCCGCTAATTTTAACGGGGATGGTCAAACCTCTTAGCTGCGCGAGGTCTTTACCGCCCTGTCCTTTTGAGGTTTCAACAATATTGACTTCGGTCAGGTAGTCGATGGACTCATTGAGAAGGTCAACCTTGCCGCGACCGACAATACGAAAAAAGGGCGATTTCATCAAAAGGTCATGGTTTTGCAATAGCCCGCTTTTGATGTTGATGGTGCCACTGAGCTCTGCAAAGTCAGTTTGTGCGGGTTCGTCGTTCTTGCCGACTGGCTGGCCAGATAGCTTTGCCTTGGCATCGCGAACCACTTTGGCAATATTGACGCCTTTTATTGCGCCATGGATAAAGGCGAACCGAATATCCCCGTTAGCGGTTTTCTTGATTTGATCAGGCGTTGTGCCGCGCATGGTGAGTTTGGCATTGGAGCTGACGGTGCCAAGAATTTTATCATCGCCGGTCAAGTCTTTTAATAATGGCCCGGCGGCAACATCCTTGAGTGTCTCGTTGACAGAGATAATGGGGGTGTCAAGGTTGGCATTGAGCTGAATATTGCCCTGGTAACTGCCATTGTAGAGAGAGGCCGTGAGCGGATGTAGGGTTAATAAGCCCCCTTTCGCGGTTAAGGTGGTGGCCAGTTGCGTCAGTGTTAGATTATTGATCTTAAGCGAATCGACATCAAACTGTACCTTGGCGATCATTGTGCGCAAGGGATGCATCCAGCTATTATCTATTGGCGCCTTAGTAGTGGTGTCAGTCACGTTTGCTGTAGTGTCACTACTTACAGTCCCTACAGGAGTAAATTTATTTTCTTCTGCAGTCGGTGGTAGATAGCGATCAAGATCGATCTTGTCCAATTTAAGTTTGGCCGTGATAGAGGGCTTGTTGAATTCAGCAATACTGACATTGCCGCTGAGCTGGGTGTCATCGATTATGGCGCCGAGACTGGTCAGTGCCAAGCGGGTGGTATTGCCTTCGAAATCGATATTGAGACTGGTTTTGGTTAAGGCCGTGGGGTCGACAGTATCAACAGCCATACCAAGTTTTGCTAGCAAGTCGCGCAAGGAAAATTCGCTAACATCGAGCTGCCCTCTAAAGCTTGGCTTGTTGCTCAATTGATGGGCGTTCAATTGTCCGCTGGCACTTAGCCCCAGCACATTGAAGGCAAGGTTCTGCATGGACAGGGAATCATTAGCCATATCCAGACTGAGGTCACTGCTCAATTTTGCTTCCATTGTCTGCGTCGGCAACGCTGGACCATCGAGCAAAGAGATAAGTTTAAGGTTGCCAATGGCAAGCAGTTGATTGGTGAGGTCAATACTGGCGATGCCGCTTAGCTTGATATGCCCGTTGATTAGCGTTGGCTGGCTATCAATATCAAAAGCCATTTTTAGCGAGATCGGTTTGCCAGGTAAAATTGCGCCACTGTTAAAATTAAAGTTGCGGATAAACCATTGCTGAGAGGCCTGCTGGTCATGCCAAACAATGTCAGCATCGCGCACGTCAATACCGCCAATGCTGAAGGCGGCTAGACCGGTAAGCGCTGCGCTATTGCTAGATTGCGGCGTTTCTTTTTTGGTCTGTTCACCGAGCAAATCGGCCCAGTTGCTAATGCCTTGCTCGTTGATGCCAAGATAAAGTTTTAACCCGTGTAGGGTAATGGTATCGGCTTCGATCTCTTTACGGAATACGGGCGCCAGCTTGATACCGAACTCGACACGCTCAATGCTGGCAAACGGTTGGTCGCTGAATCCGGCCGCGTTGCTGAGGCTGATATTGTTGGCGCGAAGACCGAGCCAGGGAAAGAGCGAGATATCGAGCTCACCGTCGATAGTGAGTTCACGACCAGTAGCGTCATGGACTTCGGTAATAATTTTTTGTTTGAAAGAATTGGCATCGATCAAAAAATAGGCGGTAACCAGAGTGACTACGATTAAGGCGATAATGGCAAAGAATGCTAACAATAAGCGCTTGACCAATTTGCTCATGAAGGTCTCCGTGTCTATTTTTGAATTGAAGAAAGTTATGCGCAAGACATTTTGCCAAAGTATAGCACTTGCTAATTTAGCGTACGTATAGATGCTGCTATACCTTGGCCCAATTCACGATATAATCCCAAGTTGCAAAAATTAGCGGAATTTTGACATGGCGCTGCCCAAGGGCAAAGCGGCGGAATTGGCGCTGCACTTTGATAATGAGAAACATGGTCGCGGTGAAGGGGTATTATATTACCGTGTATTCAATCGTGGTAATCGCGTTAATCGAGCGTTGTTAAGCCTTGTTTATTGCTGGTTGATCGGCGTGCCGGCGGCACTGATCCCTATTATTCATTTATTGACCATTCCGGCTTTTCTGATTGGTGGTATTGTGCTATTTGTTCAGCAGCTGCGTACCAAAACGCAGGTCGTGCGCGCCCGCGGTATCTGTCCGGTGCATCGGGGTGAGGTCGATATTTGCCTGACCCCTCGCCAGTGGCCGCCGACCTGGGTGTATTGCCCGCAATGTAACAGCTCTTTGCATTTGCTTGCCGATATCAGTGTGCAGAAGATTGAGGAAGGTATCGAATAATTGTTATGCGTGCGTTTATGGCATTATTGGTATTGGCGATGTTGCTTGGCTCCGGTGCAGCGATGATTTTTTTGTTGCTTTATCTGCTGGGTGTGATTTAGCCAAGTAGAATGTTGCCGCTGGCGCTAGCGTTGTCGGCGTAGCGCTCGAAATCATCAGCTAATAGTGGTTTAGTGTAATAAAAACCTTGTGCCTGGTCGCAATGACGGTCATGCAAGAACTGTAGCTGCTCCCGGGTTTCAACACCCTCAGCGACAACCATTTTGTCGAGCGAGTGCGCGAGCGCAATAATGGCACTGGTGAGCGAGGCAGCATTGTCGTCCTGGTGCACCCGCTCAAGGAAGGAGCGGTCAATCTTGAGCGTATCAAAGGGCAGTCGCGACAGGTAGTTGAGCGACGAATAGCCGGTACCGAAATCATCAATGGCGATGCTTACTCCGATCTGGCGCAGTTTTTTCAATACCTTGATGGAATTTTCCATATCGTCGATGAACATGGTTTCAGTGATTTCTATCTCTATGTGTTTTGGATCTACAGCATATTCTTCAAGGCTCAGTTTGAGCTCATCGGCGAAACCTTCTGATTTGATCTGCCTTACCGAGGCATTGATTGCGATATGTTCAAGCACCATCCCTTGTTTGTTCCAGGCGGCGATTTGCTGTATGACAGAGCGAACAACCCATTTTCCAATCGGCAGGATTTGCCCTGTTTCCTCTGCTATGGTGATAAATTGATCGGGGGCTATTAGGCCGTGAATAGGGTGTTGCCAGCGAATCAGTGCTTCAGCTCCGCATACTTGTCCGCTTTGCAGGCAAAGCTTGGGTTGGTAAACCAGAAACAGCTCGTTGCGTTCGATGGCGCGGTATAGCGCGCTTTCCAGTGCGATACGTTTCATTGCTTGAGCATTCATCTGGCTGTCAAAGACCCGGTGGTTGCCGCCACCGCTACGTTTGGCACGATACATGGCGATGTCGGTATTCTTGATTAATATTTCTGCGCTTTTGCCGTGGTCGGGATACATGGCGATGCCAATACTGGCGTTGATGAAGTGTTCGTGGAAATCGATGACTATAGGTTGCGAGAGAGTGTCGATAATTGTTCTGGCGATGATTTGCGCATACTTTAGCGAGCTGACTTCCGGCAAGATGATAAGGAACTCATCGCCGCCAAAACGGGCAGTTATGGCGTCGTCGATGACGCTGTCGACGAGTTTTTTAGCAACATATTTGAGCAGTTTGTCACCGGCTTCATGACCTTGTACATCGTTGACATGCTTGAAGCGATCGAGATCAATAAACATGAGGACAAAGGATTTTCCATCTTTTTCAGCTTTGCTGATGCCAGCGTTCAGTTGTTCGATAAAGTGTGCTCGATTGTGTAAGTTGGTAAGCGGATCATAGTTGGCGCGACGATAAAGCTTTTGCGTGTCCCGGGTGGCGCGTATAGCGACGCCTATGCGACGGCTAAAACTTTCGAGAGGAGCGATAAGCAAGTCGATATTGTTTCGTGATTCAGCGAACCCTACCGCAATATAGGCTATCGGTAATTTATTGGATACGACTGGGCATATTAGTATTTGTGCAATATTGGCATCCGAGAGCTTGTGGAATAGCTTCGGAAAGCCTTCGCTAAGCTCATAACATTTGGTCTGCTGTCGTGTGGGAAGGGTGCTGTCATTCAAAATAGCAGGTTTGAGCAGTTCAAGTTTTGTAATGCTTGCGGCCGCCGAATCGTATCTTAGGCTTTGTATCTGTTGGCCGTGTTTTTCCGGTATCAGGCACAGCATGCTTTGTTGGCAATTAAAAATACCGCAGATCTCACGTAATATGAGTTCGCTGGTACTGCGAATGTCTTCACCTGTCAGAATAGAATCGTCGATAATGGTAAGGCCTTCCAGTGTGCGAAATTGTGTGCCTAGTTTTTCCGACATGCTGTTAAACGATTTGGCCAATTGCCCAATCTCATCATTGCTGTCGATATGCAGGGGCTCATAAAAATTTTGTTTGGCCAAACGCTGGGTGGCATGAGTGAGCTTAGCCAATGGCGCGACAATTCTGCGTATTTGGCGGCTGCTCACTAACGTAACTAGCAGCAATATAGCGAAGGCAATGACGGTGAGTGCCTGTGCTGACTTAGCTGATGTTAAGGTAACGCTATCGCTGTGCCGCGATACACTGACATACCATGGTGTGGCGCCGTAGGCTGTGCTAAGACTTAAGCGCTTGCTGCGTGTGACCAGTTGTGGGTTTTGCTCTTTTAAGGCGAATTCATCTCTGTTGTTTAGTATGAGTAATTCTCTGCCACGATCATCTCGCTTCAACGAGACGATGCGCTGTCCGTTCACATAAATTGCATAATGGGTGTCGCTGTTGGAGACTTCGTTAAGCCAGAGAAACTCGGGCTTAATGATGCCTGCCAAGGAGCGGGCAGGAGCATTGCTAATGTCGTGCTGGTAGAGAGCGACATCTATAGCGCCATTTTCTTGCCTTAATATGGTTAAGCGTTCTGCTTTTTCCGGCGTGGGTGCGGGAACAAGAAACGGCGCGTCACCTAAGATGGTTTTCCATTTCCGTTGGTCATCGCTAACACTGACCGAGCTAAATACCTGGTGCAAGGAAGTGCTAAGACGTTCTTTATCGTATAAGAATATTTCGGGCGCTATTTGCCCTAAAATGGTGTCTGCGGCCAGCAGCTTGTTTTCAATTGTTTCGGCGAAGTTTCTCGCTTCCAGGCTGAGTTGTTGTTCCAGGTGCTGCTTGGACAGGCTTTTCAGTTCGCTACCGAAATAGGCGATGGTCGTGATAACCGGAATCACCGCCGACAGCAAGAATAAGACAAATAAGCGAACACCGATTTTTGAATGATTGAACATCTACGTTTATGGCAATAATTCGTGGTTATTGTTTGCCGCCGGCCACAGCTGAATCGTCGCTGCTATTCAGACCGATGAAGACGCTATGGCGGTGCGACTATCATAGTTTCAATGCCGTTAGGCATTAGACTTTTTTGTGCGAGTGAGCACGCTGCCCAGAGGCAGCCCGTTAATGCAATCGTCACCGTGACCAGCGGTGTGATCATTGTTGTTATTGGTGTTGGCTCGGTCAGACTTGCCCCTCCTTAGTGTTGCTACCATGGCTCAGCTACCTGGTTAGCCAGCAGCCATGGCTATGGTCGCGTCCTAATCTATAACGGTAGCTGAGTCAGATTTCTTTAGGGCGATGGCGGACAGGGGAAATCGGCGCCCGGTTCAGATGGATATCAGAAAAATGGGCTGATTGGATCGAGCTGGAGCGGGTGATGGGAATCGAACCCACGTGTTCAGCTTGGGAAGCTGATGTTCTGCCATTGAACTACACCCGCATTGCCTTGGATTATACACCGCACTCCCGGGCTAGGTTGGCCATAGTTTACAGTGTGGCTTGTGCTAAAATGCGCTGATGTCTGAAGCCATAACTATTGAGCTAAACGGTGAGCAGCGCCAGCTACCTGCTGACTCTACAATTGCTAATTTACTGGTGCAGCTGGGTTTGACTGGTCGCCGTGTCGCGGTTGAGGTCAATCTTGAAATCATTCCGCGTAGTGGCTATGGCGGCCACATGTTAAATGCGGGAGACCGTGTCGAAGTGGTGCAGGCCATTGGTGGTGGTTGAAAGAATAAAGAGGCGAATATGTCTACAGTGGTAAATCTGAAAAATCCTAGTAATGTCGATGATAAGCTATTTATTGCTGGTGTTTCCTACCGGTCGCGTTTATTGGTTGGAACCGGAAAATATAAAGATTTCGCCGAGAGTAAAGCGGCTATCGAGGCCAGTGGCGCCGAAATTGTTACAGTGGCGATACGGCGCAGTAATATTGGCCAACACCCTGATGAACCGAATTTGCTCGATATCATTACGCCGGATAAATACACAATTTTGCCAAATACTGCAGGTTGTTATACCGCCGCGGATGCGGTGCGTACTTGCCGTCTGGCGCGTGAATTATTGGATGGCCATGATCTCGTCAAGCTCGAGGTGTTGGGCGATGAAAAGACCTTGTTCCCGGATATTACGGCGACCTTAGAGGCAGCGGAAATCCTGGTCAAAGACGGCTTTAAGGTCATGGTCTACACCAATGATGACCCGATTATTGCCAAACGTTTAGAAGAGATGGGCTGTGTCGCGGTTATGCCATTGGCCGCACCTATCGGCTCAGGGCTTGGCATTCGCAATCCCTATAATATCCGCATGATTCTGGAAACTGCCTCAGTGCCGATCCTGGTTGATGCCGGTGTCGGCACGGCTTCTGATGCTGCCATTGCTATGGAGCTGGGTTGTGACGGTGTGCTAATGAATACCGCCATTGCAGCGGCCAAAGATCCAGTGCTGATGGCGTCTGCCATGAAAAAAGGGGTAGAGGCAGGGCGTGAGGCGTACCGCGCCGGACGTATACCACGCAAGCTGTACGCCAATGCATCGTCACCCATAGACGGCACTTTCTTTTAATCATTTATTTTGTTTTAGCCAATGACAGTCCCCGCATCCGAGGACGCTAAAAAGCAAGGGATGCGTCGCCCTATTCGTAGCTATGTGCGCCGCAGCGGTCGTCTCACCGAGGGCCAGGCACGTGCGTTGGAATGTTTATGGCCGCGTTTCGGTATCACGCCCAGTGATGCTGTCCTTGACTATCAACAACTGTTTGGGCGTGATGCGCCGACCTTTGTCGAGATTGGTTTTGGTATGGGGCAGTCGCTGGCTGAGATGGCGCGCCAACGCCCAGATCATAACTTTATTGGTATCGAAGTGCATGAGCCGGGTATTGGCAGCCTCTTGTGCCAGATCAAGGAGTCAGGCCTCAGTAATGTTCGCGTAATCAGCGCCGATGCGGTTGAAGTAATGAGTTCGATAATTGCCTTAGATTCATTGGACGGTGTGTATTTGTTTTTTCCTGATCCATGGCACAAAAAGCGTCACCATAAACGCCGTATTGTGCGGTCAGCATTTGTCGATATGATCATCCAGCGCATAAAACCTGGCGCTATTTTCCATATGGCAACCGACTGGAAAAACTACGCAGAGCATATGTTGGCAGTGGCCGAAGGCTGTGCTGAGTTATCGAATTGTGCTGGCAAAGGAAACTTTATGTCGGACACAGGTAATAGAGTAGAAACCAAATTTGAGCGACGTGGTCTACGTCTTGGTCATGGTATATGGGATCTCATTTTTGTTAGGAATGGTAGCTAGAGGGTACAATTAATGCCGGAGTTCGCTCGTTTTTCCGAGTTGCGAGATTGGCTGGCCGGCCGTATAGTGGGTCAGCCACAGTTAGTTGATCGCTTGTTAATCGTCTTATTGGCAGACGGTCATTTATTGGTCGAAGGGCCGCCAGGCTTAGCGAAAACACGTGCCATCCGTAGTCTTGCCGAAGGGATACACGGTAGTTTTCAGCGCATACAGTTTACCCCTGACTTGTTACCGGGAGATGTTACCGGCACAGATATATTTCGACCGCAAACCGGTGTTTTTGAATTTCAATCCGGGCCAGTTTTTCATAATTTCGTGCTCGCCGATGAGATTAACCGCGCGCCTGCCAAAGTGCAGTCGGCATTGCTTGAAGCTATGGCTGAACGCCAAGTCAGCGTCGGCACGACCACCTATTCGCTGCCTGAACTGTTTATGGTCATGGCAACGCAAAACCCAATTGAGCAAGAAGGAACCTACCCTTTACCAGAAGCACAATTAGATCGTTTTCTCATGCAGGTCATGGTTGACTATCCCGATGCCGAAACCGAGCGTCGTATCTTGAGGCTGGTACGTGACGAAGAGAGTCACAGTCAGCAGCGAAGCTTCGAAGCGTTAACCGAAGCCACTGTCAAATCGGCACGACAAAAAGTATTGCAACTGCATATGGCCGATGCCGTTGAGGAATATATCGTGCAACTGGTTATGGCTACGCGCCATCCTCAAGCCTATGACAAAGAGTTGGCTGGTTGGCTTGATTATGGTGGCAGCCCGCGCGCAACTTTGTCTCTTGATCGCTGTGCACGGGCGCATGCCTGGTTGCGTGGCAATGATTTTGTCGCGCCGGATGATGTGCAATCTGTTGCCCACGATGTGTTGCGTCATCGCATTATTACCAGCTTTCAAGCCGAAGCCAACGGCATCGATACCAGCGCGGTTATCGATCGCCTGCTCAGCAAGGTGCCGGTCGCCTGACAGCCTATTGAACATCTATCTACATTGCCACGACTGCGTTACTGGGTGCCCTAGGGGTGAAAATGATCTCACAATACTTATTTGCTACCCATCTCTTTTTTGCCTGCTATCGTCTGCCTCGAAAACGCTTTTCGATAACCCGTACCCATTAGGAGATTGATGTCGTGGCGAAAGGTGCGAAAACGGATCTTGCCAGCCTGATTAGGCTACGCTTTGGCGCAGTACGGTTAAACCTGTTTGCCAAAAGACGAGCGCAGAGTGTCCTCGCTGGTACCGCTGGATCACATTTTCGTGGTCGTGGTCTCGACTTTGAAGAAGTGCGTCATTACCAAGCCGGCGACGACACACGCGCCATTGACTGGCGTGTTACAGCCAGAACAGGCACGGCCCATACCAAACTTTTTCGTGAGGAAAAAGAGCGCCCCGTTTTTCTCGCTATCGATCAGCGCCGCTCAATGGCCTTTGGTAGCCAACGTTGTTTTAAATCCGTACAGGCCGCCGAAGTAGCCGCTTTACTTGGTTGGGCGGCGCTCAGGCAAAGTGATCGTATTGGCGGTTTAGTGTTTAATGATCAGCAGCACGAAGAGGTTAGGCCACAGCGCAGCCAGCATGCGATTTTGCAGTTATTGCGCCAAATAGATCAATTTAATAGTGATTTGCCGCGAGCGGATTATGCCAATTGCAGCCAGCAGATAAACAGTATTGCCCTTGAGTTAAGACAAATTGCACGACATGGTAGCGCGGTGTTTATTGTTAGCGACTTTTACGGCCTCGATAAGACGGGCGTAAAGCAGTTATATCAACTCAAGCGCCATAACGATGTGACAGCCATTGTTATTTCAGATCCAATGGAATACCAGTTGCCTGTTAAGGGTGGATCGGTAGTGACCAATGGTGAGCAGCGTTTCCCGATCGATCTATCGAATAAAAACTTGCGCAAAGAGTTTGCGCGGCAGGCAATGATGCGACGCGATGCCTTAAAACAAGATTTTATCCAATGCGGTATTCCGAGCATAGAGATCAGCACTAAAGATGATGGGCAAGCCGTACTGGAGCAGTTTTATGGTAAACGTCGACGTTGTTCCTTAGGTGCTAGAGCATAGGTCTATGCCAGACAAACTCTCTGACAGTTTGCTCAATCAATTGCCGCCGCTGCATTGGCCAGAGCCGGTATCGTTTTGGCCTCCCGCTATAGGCTGGTGGCTGTCAGCGGTTACGGTTTTAGGATTATTGTTATTGACCTTGCACTACTTTATAAAGCGCAAACGTAGAAACAAATTACGCAATGCGGCCTTAAGAGAGCTAAACGTTTTATGGCAGACGTATCAAAAAGAGAATAACGCAGCGGAATATCTGACTGCGGTTAACCGTTTATTAAAACAATTTGTTATGCAGCAATATCCGGAAAAACACCTCCATACCTTGACGGGTGCTAAATGGTTGAATGCTCTCAATGAGTTATCGCCGCAATCCGGCGTCAATTCTGACACTGCTTCGGTATTGCTAAGTATCTACGCAAAGCATGCTGATTATAGCGTTAACGATGCGCGCGCATTACATCCGTTATTGGTGCAGTGGTTTAAAGGTCTACGTATCGTATCATGATCGAAATTGAGTGGCCTTGGGTGTTTCTATTGTTGCCGTTGCCGCTGTGGGTATATTTTCTTATGCCGCCAAGCATCGAACAGGATAGTGCGCTGCGTGTTCCATTTTTTAAAGACGTGATGCAGCTACAGGGCGATAGCTTTGTTAGAAAATCACGTTTATGGCTGCCGCTTTTAATGCTTGTGCTGATTTGGTTATTGCTGTTGTTGGCATCCAGTCGACCCACTTATGTCGGCCAGCCGGTGCAATTACCGAGTGCGGCGCGCGACCTCATGCTAGCCGTTGATATATCCGGCAGTATGGAAGAGACCGATATGCGCATTGCGGGGCGACCCGCACGTCGTATTGATGCCGTGAAATCTGTTGTTGGCGAATTTGCTCAACGTCGCCAGAGTGATCGGCTGGGCCTCATTTTGTTCGCCGATAATGCCTATTTACAAGCGCCCTTAACTTTTGACTTGGTCACAGTAAAAAAATTACTAGATGAAGCGCAGCTAGGTTTTGCTGGAACAAAAACGGCAATCGGCGATGCGATAGGTTTGGCCATCAAGCGAATGATAGAGCGACCCGCGCAAAGTCGAGTCGTCATCTTGTTAACTGACGGCGCAAACAACGCCGGCAGTGTCGAACCTGTAGAAGCAGCCAAGCTTGCCGCTGAGCAAGGTATTACGCTTTATACCATTGGTGTTGGTGCTGACGAGAAATTGGTGCAATCCTTTTTTGGTTCTAGCGTGGTAAACCCATCACGTGACCTTGATGAACATACCTTGCGCGAAGTCGCAGCCTTAACAGGGGGTAAATATTATCGAGCTAAAAATGTCGATGAACTAGAAAAGATCTACGCCGAGCTCGACAGGATTGAGCCGGTAGATCAAGACGCTGAAATATTTCGGCCGCGTGACGCCTTGTTCCATTGGCCGTTAGCTCTTGCGCTATTGCTAAGCGGTTTACTTGCTGTCCTCAGTAGGGCACGTTGATGTTTGAATCTACGCTAAACGCAGTCAGCGATTTTCATTTTATTCGGCCACTATGGTTATTGGCAATAGCGCCTGTACTATTGCTTAGCGGCTGGTTATTGACCGCGCAAAGGCAAAACAAACGTTGGTCAGGAGTGATCGATGCTGATTTATTGGAGCACTTGCTTGATGCCCCGGCAGGTGTTAGAAAACGTTGGCCAATCACTATGCTCAGTCTTGCCTGGTTGATTGCTTGTATTGCTTTGGCAGGACCAAGCTGGCAACGCTTGCCACAGGCAGTAGAGAAAAAGGCGGATATCATGGTGGTCATTGTCGATATGACCTTGTCAATGTATGCCACCGATATCACTCCATCACGCTTACTAAGGGCGCGTTATAAATTATTGCAATTATTAGCGCAGCGCAAAGAAGGCCAGACCGCCTTAATTAGCTATTCGGGCGATGCGCATGTGGTCTCTCCATTAACTGACGACAGCAAAACCATTGCCGCCTTGGTCCCAGCTTTGTCACCCGAAATCATGCCAACGATAGGCAGCAATGCAGGCGCCGCCTTCAATATTGCCGCAGAATTGATTGGCACATCCGGTAGTCGTTCTGCGCGTATCGTTTGGTTCACTGATGAATTGTTGAATAAAGATCGCCAACCTATCGAAACGGTATTAGCACGATATGACATTGATCTGGTCACTATTGGTATTGGCAGTGAACATGGCGGCTTGATCAAAATGCCGGACGGCAAGTTTGTCAAAGACAATAGAGGAAAACTGATTACAGCAAAGCTCAATCGTGCTGAAATTCAACAATTTGTCGCGGCACAAGGCGGGCGTTACATCGACCTGCGTAGTGATAACCAGGATATCGACTATGCCTTGTCTGAATCCTTATTTGAGGCGAATGAAGCTGGCCAAATAGATGGCGGGAAAAGTGTTCGCCAAGATAGGCAGCGAACGATTGAACGTTGGCGCGACCAGGGCGTGTGGCTAGTATTACTGTTGATACCCGTGGCCTTGCTTTCATTTCGCCGTGGTTGGCTGTTAAGTGTTGCCGTGTGTGTCATGCTCATCATGCCACCAGAAACCTACGCCGCTACCTGGCAGGATCTGTGGTTGACCAAAGATCAGCAGGCAAGCAAAGCCCTGGAACAAGGCAAGGTCGATGAGGCCGCTGAATTATTTGATGATGCCCAATGGAAGGGTGCAGCGAACTTCCAGTCTGGTAATTTCGCAGAGGCTGCGAAAAGCCTGGAAGGCGTCGATACTGCCGATGCCCATTATAATCGCGGTCATGCCCTGGCCCACGATGGCAAGCTGGAAGCCGCTGTGGCGGCCTATGACAGGGCGTTGGCCTTGCAGCCGGATATGGACGATGCTAAAAAATCTAAATCTTTGATCGAGCAATTATTAAAACAAAGGCAAGAACAGCAAGGCCAACAAGGCGAGGGTGAGAATAACGATCCGCAGCAAGGCGATGCAGAATCGGATCAGCCTCAATCATCAGATCAGCACCGTGGTTCAAATTCAGCTAGTGATACCGAGTCAGAGCAGCAACAAGGACAGGCTGGCGAACAGGAGGTAGCGAATGAAAACGGGCAAGATGCTCAAGAACAGGATCATGCCGATAAAGACAAAGAGTCACCGTCTTCGCTAGAGAATAAATCGGCAGATAATGACGAGCAAAACGACGGTCAGACTATGCAACAGCTCAGCGCAGCCGATCAACTTAGCGCTCAACAAAGCGAAGCATTACAGCAATGGTTGCGGCAAATACCCGATGACCCGGCAGGCCTGTTACGCAGAAAGTTCCAGTATGAGAGACAGCTACGCCAACGAGAAGGTAGCGTGGTTGACGCTGAGGAAGACGGGCAGATATGGTAATACGAGGTTTTATCTTGATGGCATTGTTGCTAATCAGTAGCACAAGCCTTGCCTTAACGGCACGTGTCGATCGTAGTTCATTGGCACAAAACGAAACGCTGACCTTACAGTTGCAAAGCGATGGGCGTCAGGATTTTTCTGGTCTCGACCTCGCACAGCTGCGCAAAGATTTTGAAGTGATCCGTCGTTCGACACAAAGCAGCATCAATATTGTTAATGGCGAGATGAAATCGAATGCTACGTTAACACTTGTGATCAGGCCAATGCGTTCTGGGGATTTGTTGATCCCTGAGTTTGAGGTCGAAGGTGAGAGGTCCAGAGCGATATCGGTTTTTGTTACCGAAGTTAAGGTGGCTGATAGCAGCACCGTAGATCGAGCGGTGTTTATTGAAACCGAAACAGATAAAACCGAGTTATTGGTGGGTGAGCAGCTGCTCTATACCCTGCGTATTTTATATGCCACCGAGCTATCCAATGCCAGCTTGCCAGCCTTTGAATTAGACGGCGTTGATATTGAGACATTACCCGAGCAGCGTTATCAAAGAAACACCGACGGAAGATCTTATAACGTGATCGAGCGCCGCTACGCCCTGTTCCCAAATAAAGAAGGCGAGCTACGTATTCCGCCGCAAGAGCTTAATGCAACAATTGGCGGCAGCGCCAGTCGTTTTGGTTTTAGCCTCGCCCCTTTTAGTCAAGGCAGTCAACAAATTCGTATTGCTTCGGACGAGCAATTGATTACCGTCAAACCTATTCCTGATGGTCAGACTATTGCAAATTGGTTGCCTGCTAACCATCTTGCGTTAAAAGAGAGCTGGGCTAATAAGCTCGATAATGTCCGCGTTGGAGAGCCGCTGATACGAAAAATACAGTTAACCGCTGAAGGGCTATCAGCAGCGCGTCTGCCAGAGATTCGCATAGCAGATATTGCTGGCATCAATATCTATCCGGAAAAGCCTGAACTAAAAAGTGAAGCCACAGATAAAGGCATCATCGGTCAACGAACAGAAACGCTAGCGCTCATCCCAACACAACACGGGACGTACACTTTACCCAAGGTATCGATCAAATGGTGGGATACACTAAACAAGCGCTATCAATTAGCAGAATTACCCCAAAAAACACTGACCATTCTGCCGGCCGCAAACAGCAACGCAGCATTAAGCGATTTACCTACAATTAATAATCAGCCTGTATTTGATACCAATAGCGTTGGTTCGCAGAATGCATTGAATCGCGTCCGGTCTTGGTGGCAATATTTAGCGCTATTCTCCACCTTTGCTTGGCTGCTCACACTAGTATATCTATGGTCAACGCGTTATCAGCGTGCGCCAAAGCGAACTATGGTTAAAGAAGATATTGATCCTTCTTTGCGCCATGCCTATCACGAGCTAAAAAAATCCTGCTTAAGTAATGACGCAGCTTCAGCAAAGCTAGCATTAGAGAAATGGTTATCTATTCGTTTCCCCCGGCTTGGTAGTGGTTCTTTGAGTGATAAAGTAAGTCAGTTAAACGATGGTGAATTGCTGGAACAAGTGAATCACTTGAATTATTGTCTATATGGCCAAGCTGAAGATGCTGAATGGCAGGGTTCTGTGTTGCTTAAGATTGTTGAACAACTAGATAAGATGAAGAGTGGTGAGGATGTTAAAGGTTTAGCGCTGTTGTATCCTAAATTCGAATAGCTATTCCCCATATTTTTCACTCTCTCGTTAAAGGGCTAGGTGGCGAACCGCTTTTCGTGTTACAAGCTTGAAAATGAAACTACATTAATCAATATGGATATTACTTATATATGTGTGATTTGGGAGAGGTTAGAGTTAAATGTTAGAACGCGATATTGCGTTGATTGATGAGTTATGTGGAAATCCCTCAGAATTACCGTGGCTTGAATTTAAGAAGGATAATATCGATCCTAAACTAATCGCGAAACTGTGTTCTGCATTATCTAATGCGGCGCGAGTGGATCAGCGAGATTATGCCTATATATTGTGGGGAGTTGAAGATAATAGTCACAGTGTGGTTGGCACACGATTTAACCCGGATAACGAAACTGTCAATAACCAAGTATTCCAAATGTGGTTGGCTCAGAATCTTAGCCCAAGTCTTGCTTTTTCGTTTAGGGCTGTAGACCATCCTGATGGGCGAGTCGTAATTCTGGAGATACCAGCAGCGACAACTGCGCCTATTACTGCCGATAGTATCGCATATATCCGGATAGGAAGTGCGACACCTAAATTGGCTGATTATCCAGAGCGGTTCCAAAAGTTGGTCGATAATATTCGGCCGTTTACTTGGGAAAAAGGGGTGGCGAAAAGTTTTCTATCTGAAGATGAGTTATTAGAACTGCTAGATTACCATTCTTACTTCAGGCTTACTAAACAGCGGGTGCCTGATAACCGTGAAGAGATATTAAAGCATCTTCATGTAGAACAGTTAATAGTGAAGGACGTAGGTGGGAGGTGGAAAATAAGCAACTTAGGAGCAATTTTATTTGCAAATGATTTAGGTCAATTTGACCCATCAATTGCTCGCAAAGGAATTCGTTTTGTTGCTTATAACGATAATAATAAGGCCTCCACTGTTACTCATAGAAAAGATGGAAAAAAGGGTTACGCTACAGGTTTTGAAGGTTTGGTTAATTACATCAATAATCTGTTGCCGCAAAATGAACATATTGGCTCTGTATTTCGCAAGGAACAGAGGTTATTCCCAGAAATAGCTATTAGGGAGCTCGTTGCGAACGCACTTATTCATCAAGATATGACGATTACCGGTGCCGGCCCGCAAATAG
Organism: Gammaproteobacteria bacterium; assembly: GCA_015492075.1. Lineage (GTDB taxonomy): Bacteria > Pseudomonadota > Gammaproteobacteria. The sequence continues at coordinate 63,560 of WGFU01000037.1, read as the reverse complement.
AACTTTTTATTGATCGTCTAGAAATTACAAACCCAGGTTCCCCATTGATTCAGACAGATCGAATGATTGATCTTCCGCCGCGTTCTCGAAATGAAGCATTAGCTTCCCTGATGCGACGTATGGATATGTGTGAGGAGCAGGGTAGTGGATTGGATAAAGTAATAATTAGTGTTGAGTTGTTTCAATTGCCTGCCCCAAAATTTCAGGATGATTCCAACACGATGCAAGTTATATTGTATGCCCCGCGTTCTTTTGCAAATATGACAGTAGATGAACGAGTGCGTGCTTGTTATCAGCATGCTGTTATTAAATATCTAAGCGGGGAGCGACTGAAAAATGCTAGTTTATGCGAGCGTCTTGGTATAGATAGTAAAAATGCTGCGCAGGCGACTGCTGTGATTAATGCGGCTCTAAAAGATGGTGCAATACAGGTGGCTGATACTGAACATCCTAGGGCTGGCTATTTGCCGTGGTGGGCTAAATAAGTTTCTTGATTGGGTTTTGATTTTGACTGTGAATAATATATATAAATAAATATTAAGTTGTTATTTATCAATAAGTTATATTTATATGATTTCTTGATTCCAAATAGTGCTTCATCAGTTGAGCACTAAAAATCGAGAATCTGATCTTTTTTTATTAATTCCAAAACCAAACTCAATGGCGAATAATTGATCACAATATCTGCTTTCTCCTGAACAACAGGCTTTGCATAATACCCCACACTCAAGCCGGCCTGTTCCATCATCAATAAATCATTGGCGCCGTCACCCATGGCGATGGTCTGGTTTGGTTCGATTTTTAGAGTTTGGCACAGTTCTTCCAGATAATCGACTTTGGCTTGAGCGCCGACGATGTTGCCTAAAACCTTGCCGGTGAGTTTATGGTCAATGATTTCGAGTGTATTGGCTTTACTGAAGTCGAGCGCGTATTCCGCTTTGAGCCTTTCAGTAAAAAAAGTAAAGCCACCCGAAACCAGGGCAAAGGGTATCGATTTATTATGTAGGCCTGTTACCAGGTCAGCAGCGCCGGGATTGAGTCGTAGCCTTTCTTTGTAAACATGATCCAATGCGCTGTCATCGAGACCGGCGAGCAGGCCAACGCGTTGTTGCAATGAGGTTTCGAAATCAATTTCACCACGCATGGCAGATTCAGTGACTGCTGATATCTGCGGTTTGATATTAGCGAAGTCGGCGATCTCATCGACGCATTCAATGGTAATGAAGGTGGAGTCCATATCGCTGATGACCAGACCGACGGTGTTTGGGTCAAATGATTTGGGCAGTTGGTTGATGTCGACATCGAGGCCTTGGCGCAAAGCCACGAGTCGTGTCTTGGGTAGATAATGACTGGCGCTGATGACAAGCAGCTCTTCGTTTTGTAGCAGGATGTCGCCACCGATTTGTTGCTTTATGATTTCAACAATAGATTCAGTCAATGTGCCGCTGACAACGATAGGGTGTGTACTCATGTTATTCCTGTTTCTAACAATGTGTGGGTAAAAATAATTCTGTCAGGTCGTTAAGAAAGCGGCGACCGTGCTCAGTAGCTTGCAAGCGCTCCGTGTCTTTTTTTAATAAACCACGTTCTTGAGCGAACTCAATTTTATCCCTAATAAAGCCGATGTCGAGGCCGGTGTGCAAGGCAAAGGTTTCAGTTTTGATTCCCTCAATCAGTCTCATACCATTAAGCATAAATTCAAAGGCGGCATTGTCGGGATCTATGTCGTGGTTTTCATCGATGAATTGTTTGGTTTTACTCGCTTCTATATAGCGTAAGGGGTTGCGTAGTTTGGAGCGGCGCTCGATACGTTGTTCCGGACCAATCGTAATTTTGCCATGGGCGCCAGCACCAATCCCAAGATAGTCGCCATAGGCCCAATAATTCATATTGTGTCGGCACTGCTTTTTATTGCGCGCATAGGCGGAGACTTCGTATTGCCGATAGCCAGCGTCGGCCAAGCGTTGTTGACACTGCTGTTGCATGTCCCAGCGATTTTCGTCGCTGGGTAACAGGGGCGGTTGTTTGGCAAATGCGGTGTCCGGCTCAATAGTCAGCTGGTAATGAGAAATATGTTCAGGTTCAAAATTCATAGCAGCGTCAAGGTCGGCCAAGGCTTGTTCTACATTTTGATTGGGCAAGCCATACATTAAGTCGAGATTGAGTCTGTCAAAGCCCGCTTCCTGTGCGACAGCGATGGCTTTCTTTGCTTGTGCGCCATTGTGTATGCGACCAAGGGCCGCAAGATGCGAATCGTCAAAACTTTGTATGCCGAGTGATAATCGATTAACACCCGATTTGCGGTAGGCTGCAAAACGCGCTTGTTCGACGCTGCCCGGGTTGGCTTCCATCGTGATTTCGGCATCAGCGCGCAGAGGCAGTCGCGCACGAATACCGCAGAGCAAGCGGTCTATGGCCGCGGCGCTGAACAAGCTGGGCGTGCCGCCACCCATAAAGACGCTGACGATAGATCGTCCCCAAACTAAAGGCAGCTCCGTTTCGAGATCAGTCAGTAAGGCATCGATGTAGGCTTGCTCTGGTGGCTCGTCTTTAAGTCCGTGTGAATTGAAATCACAGTAGGGACATTTTTTTTCGCACCAAGGCAGGTGAATGTATAACGACAGGGGTGGCGGGGCGGTAAATTGAAACACGTTACTAAACAGAATCCCCGCGCATGCTGCGGTAGCGTTCAGCAAATATACGCAGTGCCTGGCCGCGATGGCTGATTTGCGATTTTGTTTCGGGTGCAAGCTCTGCTGAAGTGCATTGATGACTCGGCAGGTAAAACAAGGGGTCATAGCCAAAGCCGTTTGCACCTTGCGCTTTGTTAATAATGCGGCCTTCCCACGTGCCAGTACAAATCAGCGGTGTCGGATCGAGTTCGTGACGCAGATAAACAATAGCGCAATAAAAGCGCGCTGTGCGTTTTTTTGGCTCGATACCAGACAGGGCTTTTAATAGTTTTTGGTTGTTGTCTTCATCGCTGGCATTTTCGCCAGCGTAGCGCGCAGAATAAATGCCAGGTGCCCCTTTGAGAATGTCGACCTCTAAACCGGAGTCGTCAGCGATGGCAGGCAGGCCCGAACCTTTGGCCGCATTGCGTGCCTTGATGAGTGCGTTTTCGACAAAGCTGAGGCCATTTTCGGGGATTTCTTCAACGCCGACGCTGGCTTGTGTAACAATCGACACGTCGGCCCCGATATCGGCCAGAATGGCTTGTATTTCGGCAATCTTTTTCTTGTTATTGCTGGCCAATACCAGTTTCTTATTAGCCATGGTTAGCGGGCTAAGGCTTTCTGTTGCAAGGTGACGAGTTCGTCGATACCTTTTTTGGCCAGGGCCAGCATGGTGTCAAGCTCGGGCTTATGGAAGGCGTGACCTTCAGCAGTGCCTTGTACTTCAATAAAAGCACCGGCTTCATTCATGACAACATTCATGTCGGTTTCCGCAGCAGAGTCTTCGGCGTAGTCGAGGTCGAGCACTGGGGTGCCTCGATAGATGCCCACCGAGACGGAGGCGACGCTACCATGGATAGGGTGCTTCTTCAGTTTCATGGTATTGATAGCATCGACCAAAGCGACATAGGCGCCAGTGATGGCGGCGGTGCGAGTGCCGCCATCCGCTTGAATGACATCACAATCGATGGTAATACTGTTTTCACCTAAGGCATCGAGATTAATCGCTGCGCGCAGGGAGCGACCGATAAGACGCTGGATTTCCATGGTGCGGCCACCTTGCTTACCGCTGTTTGCTTCGCGACGCATGCGTGAACCGGTGGAGCGTGGCAGCATACCGTACTCGGCGGTCACCCAGCCTTTGCCTGAGCCTTTTAAAAAGCCGGGTACACGAGTTTCCACCGAAGCGGTGCACAGTACTTTGGTGTCGCCAAACTCTATCAGTACAGAACCTTCTGCATGCTTGGTATAGTTGCGCGTGAGTTTGACAGTGCGTAGTTGATCGGGGGCTCGTCCGCTAGGGCGCATGATATAACCTTCTGGTTTAAGTAAAAGCGGACAATTATAGCGTCAGCAGGTCGCGCTGTCTGATGCGCTTGCCCAAAACAGAGTTGAGAAGAAACAATGATACGTAGTATGACTGGTTTTGCCAGCATTCGTCGCAGTCTGAGTGATGTCGAGATCGTCTGGGAGATAAAAACGGTCAATCACCGCTATTTGGAGATTTCATGTCGTTTACCACGGGACTGGAGCGGCTTGGAGCCACTTTTGCGCGAGCGCATCAGGCAAAAGCTTGGTCGCGGCAAGGTAGATTGTTGTCTTAAGCTGGAATCGGCGACCGGTACTGCCTCTTTGCGTATTGATAAGGCGGTTTTGGCACAGTTGGCAGTGGCGATAGATAAAGTACAGCAAGAGATGGGTGCTTTAGCGCAGCCTACGGCCTTGGATGTTCTGAGCTGGGAAGGGGTGCTTGCGAAGGAGGTGGATGACGTGGACGCCTTGAAGCAAACAGCGCTGGCAGTCCTGGCAGAAGCGCTGGATGAGCTATTGGCTTATCGTTTGCGTGAGGGTGCGAGCTTAAAAACAGTGATATTGTCGCGTTGCGATGAGCTTGAAAAAGCCGCTGCTACGGTGGCAAAGAGGTTGCCGCAGGTGCGTGAGCATTGGCGTAGTCGTTTGCTTGCGCGCATTGCCGAGATCGATGTTGACGTCGACCCGGCGCGCATAGAACAGGAATTATTATTTGCTTCGCAAAAGATGGATGTGGCGGAAGAGCTGGATCGCCTGCGGCTGCATATTCAAGAAGTGAGGGATACACTGGATAGCGATAAAAGTATTGGTCGTCGACTGGATTTTTTGATGCAGGAACTCAATCGCGAGACCAACACTTTGTCTTCGAAATCGGTGGATAGCGCAGTGACGCAGCTAACGGTCGATATGAAGGTATTAATTGAACAGATACGCGAGCAGGTACAGAACATTGAGTAATATCGGCAGCTCTAGATCAGGAGGCATCGGGTGGTGAACGGGACGTTATTTGTGGTGTCGGCACCATCTGGTGCTGGCAAGACCTCGTTGGTGAAAGCGCTGCTGGCAAGCGCGCCAAATTTTAATGTGTCCGTTTCACATACTACGCGCCCGGCTCGACCAGGTGAAGTGGACGGAGAAGACTATTATTTTGTCTCTAGAAAAGAGTTTATGGCTATTAAGCAGGCTAATGGTTTTTTGGAAAATGCCTGCGTTTTTGATAATTATTACGGGACTTCACGTACATTTGTTGAAGATCGGCTGCGTAAAGCCGAGAATGTGATATTAGAAATCGATTGGCAGGGTGCGGCGCAGGTTAAGCAAAATATGCCCGACGCCATTAGTATTTTTATACTGCCGCCGTCATTAGAGGTGCTTGAACAACGTTTACGTCATCGGCGCCAGGATAGTGAAGAAATCATTGCCCGTCGCATGCGGGAGGCACGTGATGATATCGAGCATTGTAAGGATTTTGATTACATCGTTATGAATGATGATTTTGATACTGCGGTAGCGGATATGCGGGCGATTTTTCATGTTACTGACTTGCGTCGCGATAAGCAGTTACAGAAGTATGGCAGTTTATTCGGCCTGATATAGTGCATCTGGAGCGATATGAGGGTGTGCTACAATTCGCCGATTAGAGTTTTGTTTTGTAGGAGGTTATTATGGCTCGCGTTACTGTAGAAGACTGTCTCGAGAACGTCGACAACCGCTTTGAACTGGTGCTGGTTGCGACCAAGCGCGCGCGTCAGTTTGAAATGGGCCAGGACCCAAAGGTTGCCTGGGAAAATGATAAGCCAACGGTGGTCGCATTGCGCGAAGTGGCCGAAGGCTTGACCAATGCCTCTATCCTGACGGAAGTGGCCAAGCCAATTCTGCCCGAGCCAGTGCTTGAAAGCATTGACGAAGCTCCGGGTTCCACACTTCAATAATTTTTTAATTGAAGTTTAGCTGGATGGAGAGTGGTGCCACTAAGGCAATAGAGGCAAGCTCTCCGGTTGTTCAAGGCGGTCATCTGCTCGATACATTGCAGACCCTTTTAGAAGAGTATCTGCCCGAAGACCAAGTCGCCTGTGTTTACCGCGCTTACCAATTTGGCGCACGGGTTCATCATGACCAGTATCGTGCATCGGGCGAACCTTATATTCATCACCCTTTGGTGGTTGCGTGCATTTTGGCCAGGATGCGACTTGATCATTGCACCATTACTGCGGCCATTTTGCATGATGTTATTGAAGATACGCCAGTTGTTAAAGAAGAGATTGAAACTGAGTTTGGCGCTGAGATTGCCGAGCTGGTTGACGGTGTTACCAAGCTTACTCAAATCGAATTCGAAAACAAGCTCGAGGCCGAGGCCGAAAATTTCCGCAAGATGATGTTGGCGATGGTGCGTGATATCCGCGTCATCATCATTAAGCTGGCCGACCGTCTGCATAATATGCGCACCCTGGGTGCGCTAGTTGCTTATAAACGCCGCCGCATAGCGAAAGAAACGCTCGAGGTTTATGCGCCCATGGCTAATCGCTTGGGTATGAACCAATTTCGTATTGAGCTGCAAGATTTAGGTTTTCAGGCGCTTTATCCGCAACGTTATCGAGTTTTAGCGGAATCGGTAAAACGTGCGCGCGGCAATCGAAAAGAAGTTATTCAAAAAATTGACAAATCACTTGAACAGCGTCTGCGGCAAGAAGGGCTGAAAGCAAAAGTCGAGGGCCGCGAAAAGCATTTGTATAGCATCTATCAAAAGATGAAGGTCAAGCGACTGTCTTTTTCTGAAGTTTTTGATGTCTATGCGTTTCGCGTCATTGTTGATAGCGTTGATGGTTGCTACCGTACATTGGGGATTCTGCATCACTTGTACAAACCGGTTGGCGGGCGCTTCAAAGATTATATTGCTATTCCTAAGGCCAACGGTTACCAATCATTGCATACCGTACTGTTTGGCCCCTATGGCGTGCCAGTCGAAGTTCAGATCCGCACCCACGATATGGATAAGGTGGCGGAGGCCGGTGTGGCCGCACATTGGTTATATAAAACGTCTAATCTTAAGTCGAGCGGTACCACGGCTAACGTTCATGAATGGATGAGGGGCTTGTTGGAAATGCAGCAACAGGCCGGTGACTCCATCGAATTTCTTGAGAACGTCAAGATCGACTTGTTTCCGGACGAGGTCTATGTGTTTACCCCGAAAGGTAAGATTATGCGCTTGCCGCGCGGCTCCACTGCCATTGATTTTGCCTACTGCGTCCATACCGATGTCGGCGCTACCTGCGTTGCGGCAAAGGTGGATCGCCGTTTGGTGCCATTGAGCACACCTTTATTAAATGGCCAGACAGTAGAGGTGATTACCGCGCTGAGTGCGCGTCCCAATGCCGCATGGTTGAACTTTGTTGTGACCGGTAAGGCGCGCAGTAAGATACGTCATTATCTGAAAAATCTTCGTCGTGACGAGTCTGTGGGTCTGGGTAAGCGCTTGCTGGGCAAGGCGCTTGATGCCTTTTCAATCAATATTAATGAAATCGGTGAGCAAGCATTAAAGGTTTTACTGAACGATTTTAATCTTGAATCGCTGGAAGATTTGTATGCCGATGTGGGACTCGGCAATCGGCCGCCAATATTGGTCGCTAAACGTATTCATGATCAACTAAGTGACGGCAATGCAGCCCGGAAATGGCGTCGTTATGTGCCGAGTTGGCTACGACGCGAGCGTGCTTCTGGCGCTCCCTTGGCCATTAAGGGCACCGAGGGTATGGTAGTGAGTTTTGGTAAGTGTTGCCGCCCGATTCCGGGTGATACCATTTGCGCACTGTTAACGTCTGGCCGCGGTATCGTTGTTCATCAAAGTACATGTAGAAATGCGCTGTCTGCACGCAAGTCACCAGAAAAATTGCTGGACGTGCATTGGGAGCGCGAGATCGGTGTGGTTTTCCCGGTGGAGGTGGCGATTCACGCACATAATCGCCGTGGTGTGCTGGCCAACGTTGCTGCGGTATTCTCCGATATGGGCGCCAATATTGACAATATCAGTGTTGAAGACCGTGACGGCAAGTACAGCGTGCTGCACGTAACAGTCGATGTCAGTGATCGTCGGCATCTTGCCAGGATTATGCGCAGAGTGAGAAGAGTGGATTCAGTGGCGAAAATCCAGCGTGACAAGCACGCATAGCTGGCGGTTAAAAAGTCTCCGCACCGTCGCTATGGTGTCAATTCGCAAACCTTGCCGACTCCGAGTGAACGCCACTTTATGGATTGCAAGGTATTGTTGTCTGGTTTGAGCATGTTGCCAAACACATCTTGCGAATGTTTGTCAGTAGGCGATGACTTGTCGGGTCTGGAGCATGCATTTATGCTTGCTAAGCGGTTACAACAATCATTGTAATACGTGTTTTAGGAGGAAAAATGCAACGCCAGATTATCGCAACAGATAAAGCGCCGGCCGCTATTGGTACTTACTCGCAAGCCGTTCGCGTCGGCAATGAAGTCTATTTGTCTGGCCAGATTCCATTGCTGCCAGAAACCATGCAGATGGTGGCAGGGGATATCGAGGCGCAAATTACGCAAGTATTTGACAATTTGAAAGCCGTTGCGCAAGCAGCGGGTGGTGATCTTGCTGATGTTGTCAAACTCAATGTCTTTCTCACTGATCTGTCGCATTTTGCGGTGGTTAATGAAGTGATGGCACGCTATTTTCGGTCACCTTATCCGGCTCGTGCGGCGATTGGTGTCGCCGCCTTACCCAAAGACGCGAGTGTGGAAATGGATGCCGTGTTGCGTATTGATCATTGCGCAGGCTAAAGAGAGGTCATCGCAGTGGTTGCACTGGGTGCTGCGGTAAGCACGCTTTCTGGTGTCGGGCCTAAAAAAGCACAACGTTTGGAGCGACTGGGTCTGCGCACCCTTGCCGACATGTTGTTCCATTTGCCACTACGTTATGAGGACCGTACTCGTGTCACACCTATTGATCAGCTGGTTCACGGTATCGATGCCCAGGTTGAAGGGCGGGTAACAAGCGTTAGGATCGTCTATGGCCGCCGTCGAGCCATGCTTTGTACCTTGCAAGATGATAGCGCGGAAATGACATTGCGCTTTTTCCATTTCAGCCAAAGACAACAGCAACTGTTGCAGCGAGCGAACTGGCTGCGTTGTTACGGTAATCCCAGGATGGGAGTGCCAGGCCATGTTGAAATGGTGCATCCGGAGTATCAGTTGTTGACTCAAGCTGGTGTCGGCGAGCCGGCTGACGTCTTGACAGCGGTTTACCCTGTAGTCGAGGGAGTAAGCCAACATTTGTTACGGCAGATTCGTGACAGCGCCCTGGATACTCTAAACAACAAGAATGCTTTGCCTGAGTTATTGCCGTTGCCGATGCTGGAGCGTTTTCAATTGTCCGCTCTGATTGATGCCATCAATTACATTCATCGGCCGCCTGCTAACGCCGATTTGGAAAAGCTCCGCGATGGCAGTCATCCGATGTTGCGACGATTGATATTTGAAGAGTTGCTCGCGCATCATCTCAGTCTGCGGCAACGTCGCAAGCAGCGTGAATGCTATCGGGCCCCTGTGATTGCAGCGAATTCTGACTTGCATCTCAAGTTGATTGCTGCACTGCCATTTACACTGACGCTAGCGCAGCAACGTGTGATAGACGAAATCGCCAAAGACTGTGCATCGGCCTTACCCATGCAGCGTTTGTTGCAAGGCGATGTCGGATCAGGCAAAACTATTGTCGCAGCTGCGATCTTGGCCAACGCTGTTGCCGCTGGCGAGCAAAGTGTGTTGATGGTGCCGACCGAGATATTATCAGAACAACACTATCGTAGTTTACTTACTTGGTTTGAACCTTTTGGTGTGCGTGTCGCCTGGCTCCATGGTCGTGTCAAAGGCGTGCAGCGCAGGCAGTTGCTGGCAGAGCTTGCGCACGGCGAGATTGATATACTGGTAGGTACTCATGCAGTTTTTCAGGACGATGTTATTTTTCGTCAACTCGGCCTGGTTATTATCGATGAACAGCATCGCTTTGGTGTGTCGCAACGCCTGGCCTTACAGCGCAAGGGGGAATGCGAAAACAGTCGTCCACATCAATTGATCATGACGGCAACCCCGATTCCACGTTCACTGGCCATGACCTTTTATGCCGATCTTGATTTGTCAGTAATAGATGAATTGCCACCGGGTCGCCAGCAAATTATGACGACAGTGATGTCAGCGCAGCGACGCGGCGAAGTCATAGCGCGTATTCGCCATGCCTGTCTAGAGGGGCGGCAAGTTTATTGGGTATGCACACTGATCGATGAATCAGAATTGATAGTGAGCCAGGCTGCGACCGATACGGCGGCTGAATTGACTGAGCAGTTGCCGGGTTTGTGTATAGGTTTGGTTCATGGCCGTATGAAAGCGGATGACAAGGCGGCGCAGATGGCGGCGTTTAAAGCCGGCACGATTCATGTCTTGGTGGCGACCACGGTTATCGAGGTTGGGGTCGACGTAGCCAACGCCAGTCTGATGATTGTTGAGAATGCCGAGCGGCTCGGTTTGTCCCAGCTGCATCAGCTGCGAGGCCGGGTCGGTCGAGGCGCCCGCAAAAGCCACTGCGTGTTGATGTATCATGGCACGCTTTCGCAAACAGCGCGCTCGCGTTTGGCGATCATGCGAGAGACTAACGATGGTTTTGTCATCGCGCATAAAGACCTTGAGCTGCGTGGCGCTGGTGAATTGTTGGGAGTGCGTCAAACTGGCGATATGCAGCTGCGTGTCGCGCGGCTCGATGTTGGTGAGGCGATGTTTGATGATATCCGCTCTGCTGCTGATGAGCTATTGAGCAAGCATCCTGAGCTGATTGGCCAGCTGCTACAACGTTGGCTGAATCAGGCGCAAGACTTCGCCACAGTGTGATGGGATAAACAGTGCAAATACGTTGGGGTAAATATCAGCAAGAACCACAGTGGCGCGACTTGACTCGCGACGAAGAGATTCCGGTCGCCTTGCGTGAATGGATGCTAACGCCTGAGTCGTTGACACAAAAAGTGCAATCGCGTTGCGGTGGCCGTTTTCATCTGGAAATAGTGCGACATGGTTGGGTCCGCCCCCAGCTCAATGAACGGCGTTTGCTGCTAATGCCCGATGCCGCGCGTGCACTGTGTCGCGAAGTCGTATTGTGTTGTGACCGAATTCCTTTGATCTTTGCCCGCACCATTATTCCCCATAGCACTTTGCGCGGCGCCGGACATCGCTTGTCGCAGCTCGGTCGCAAACCTTTGGGCGAGCTTCTGTTTCGTGATCACTCGGTATTGCGCAGCGGTTTGCAGGTGGCATGTGTCGCTAGTGGCAATGCCATGTTGAAAGGCATAAGGCTAAAATCTGGGAAAAAAGATCATAGTGTATGGGGGCGTCGCAGCGTATTTTTCTTTGCCGGCCAGCCGCTGCTGGTGAGTGAAATGTTTTTACCGGCGATTAGCTGTCTATGAGTATTGCTATTTGCAGTCGTCTACCTGTTTACGCACGATTGATGCGTCTCGATAAACCGATTGGAATACTATTGCTATTATGGCCTGCGTTATGGGGCTTGTGGATGGCTGCAGAGGGCGTGCCTTCATGGCATGTTCTATTTGTTTTCGTTGCCGGCGTGGTGTTGATGCGTTCGGCTGGTTGCGTGATCAATGATTACGCGGATCGTGAATTTGATGGCCATGTTGAGCGCACCCGGGCAAGACCTTTGGTCAGCGGCGCGGTGACGAGCAAAGAAGCATGGCTGCTTTTTGCTGTGTTAGTGATGACATCCTTTATACTGGTGCTGACTCTAGGTTTTTTTACGGTTGCCCTATCCGTGGTAGCCTTATTGCTGGCGATGGTATATCCCTTTACTAAACGCTATATCCACGTGCCGCAAGTCGTGCTCGGTGTTGCCTTTGCCTGGGCGATACCCATGGCGTTCGCCGCGATACGTGGAGAAATCCCGCCACTCGCCTGGTTACTGTTTTTGACAACGGTTTTGTGGGCGGTCGCCTACGATACTTTTTACGGTATGGTGGATCGTGATGATGATCTGCGCATAGGCGTTAAATCAACGGCAATACTGTTTGGCCGCTACGACCGTATTATTGTCTCAGTATTGCAGGGACTGGTGCTGCTGCTCTTGCTACTGGCCGGAAAGTGGATCGCTGCCAGCCCTGTTTACTATATTGGCTTATTTGCTGCAACGTTGTTTTTTGTTTATCAGCAATGGTTGGTGCGCGATAATGATAAAGTACATTTTTTTCAGGCATTTTTGAATAATAATTGGTTTGGATTGGTGGTTTTTGTGAGTATTTTTCTGGATTTTTGGGTTAAGCAAGCATGATGGTTTCCGTTGCTGCAGTGATAGCTGGCCTCGTTGTTTTAGTATGGAGTGCTGATCGCTTTATCTTTGGTGCTGCACAGACGGCGACACATTGTAAAGTGCCACCCATACTGATCGGTCTAACAATCGTTAGTATTGGCACGTCGGCACCTGAGGCCTTGGTGTCTTTGTCCGCCTCTTTGCGGGGTAACCCTGGACTTGCTATCGGTAACGTCTATGGTTCCAATATTGCCAATATTGCATTGGTGCTAGGTATTACGGCGTTGGTGACGCCGCTGGCCGTGCATTCAGTAACACTGAGGCGCGAGCTGCCGATCCTGCTCATTATTAATGTTGCGGTGATCGCATTGATGTTTGATGGCACTCTTGGCCAGTTAGAAGGAGTGCTGTTGTTGATCGCAATGGTGGTGGTCATGGCTATCTTAATACGTTTATCGCGCAGCGCAGGTGCCAGTGACCCGATTAAGCTTGAGTTTGATGATGAGCTCAAAGAGCAGGGGTCGATGGCCAAAGCATTGATTTGGTTGTTGGTGGGATTGGTGCTGCTGGTCGCCAGTGCCAAGCTCCTGGTCTGGGGTGCAGTTGATATTGCTCATGCTATGGGGGTTAGTGATCTTGTCATAGGCCTGTCTATCGTTGCCATTGGCACCAGCTTGCCTGAGCTGGCGGCATCGGTGACCAGCGCACTCAAGGGTGAGCATGATATTGCTATTGGTAACGTAGTCGGTTCAAATATTTTCAATTTTCTGCTGGTGCTGGCTATGCCCGCTTTATTTGCGCCGGGGCCCTTTGCACAAGAAGCACTTTATCGCGATGCGCCGATAACTCTCGCCTTGACCGTAGCCCTGTTTTTAATGGCCAGGGGCGTTCGTAAAGCGGGTTATATTATGCGTTGGGAAGGCGCGATATTGTTGACAGTCTTTATAGCCTATATGGTGTTCATCTATTATCAATCTTTGGCTGTTTGAGTATAGCGAATGGATAAAACGAAATTGAAGCAGTTGGCGCGCGCGGTAATCGATATCGAGATGCGTTCGATCGCACTATTAAAACAGCGTATTGATGATGTTTTTGTTCAGGCCTGCGTCTTGATGCTCGAATGCAAGGGCCGCATTATTGTTCTTGGTATGGGTAAGTCCGGTCATATCGGCAACAAGATCGCGGCGACCTTAGCCAGTACCGGCTCCCCCGCCTTTTTTGTTCACCCCGGAGAGGCCAGTCATGGTGACCTTGGTATGATTACCGCTGATGACGTCGTGCTGGCGATTTCCAATTCCGGTGAAACTGACGAAATTATTACTATTCTGCCCGTTATCAAGCGTTTGCATGTCCCCCTGGTGGCGATGACAGGGAATCATTGTTCAACGATTGCCGAGTTGGCAGATGTGCACCTTAATATCGGCATTGAAGAAGAGGCATGCCCATTGGGGCTGGCACCGACTTCGAGTACGACGGCGACCTTGGTCATGGGTGATGCCTTAGCGGTCGCCTTGTTAGAGGCGCGCGGCTTCACTGCCGATGATTTCGCCCGTTCGCATCCGGGCGGGCGCTTGGGCCGCCGTCTTTTATTGTATGTGTCAGATCTGATGCGAAGTGGTGATGCCATACCCAGAGTTAAGGAGAATGCCAGCTTCCATAGCGCCTTGCTGGAAATGACAAAAAAAGGCTTGGGCATGACAATTATTGTTGACGATAATAATAAAATGGTAGGTTTAATCACCGATGGTGACTTGCGGCGCTTACTGGATAGAGGCTTTGATATTCGCGCTGGTCGCATCAGCGACGTGATGACCGCAGATTGCAAAACCGTTAGCGCGAATATACTGGCAGCCGAGGCCTTGCAGATCATGGAAGAGTATAAGATCAATTCCTTCCCGGTAGTGGATGACGATAACACCGTGGTGGGTGCTTTTAATATGCATGACTTGTTAAAGGCGGGCGTCGTTTAGCAACGCATATACGTATTGACGGTGCCAAACTGTTTTGGAATACGCGATATTTATCCATACTCCCGTTTTTCCCGTTACCCGGTCTAACGGCAAATTTGCTAAGAATGTTTTTTGATAGCCTGAATGATTCAGGCACTTCTTGATGGAGATGGTTACTTTGAAACTTGCTGAAGATATCGCGCGGCGCGCTGAAAAAATTCGCTTACTGATCTTTGACGTTGACGGCGTGTTAACCGATGGCCGCCTGTATTTTGACGACAAGGGCGTCGAGTCCAAGGCTTTTCATTCGCGTGATGGTCATGGCATCAAGATGTTACATGACAGTGGCGTGGAGATGGCTATTATTACTGGCCGCCAATCTGAAACGGTTAAATATCGCATGCAAAATCTTGGTATCTCTCTTGTTCATCAAGGCCAGCGTGATAAGCGACATGCCTATAAAGCCTTGCTCGAACAGCTGAGCCTGGTGCCTGAAGAAGTGGCTTTTATGGGTGATGACGTGGTCGACTTGCCGGTTATGACGCAAGTCGGTCTGGCGATTGCAACGGCGGATGCACATCCTTTTGTGCTGGAACATTGTCATTGGGTAACAGAAAAAAATGGCGGCGCCGGCGCTGCGCGCGATGCCTGTGAAATGTTGCTGCATGCGCAGGGCAGGCTTGATGCGATGTTACACTCATATATAGCGCCAAATGTCGATCAGCGTTAAGCTGTGACCATGAATCGTCTGATTAATCGCGGTAATGTGCTGATTTTTGTCGGCGTACTGGTGATGGCAGCTGCCAGTCTTTGGCTGCGCGGCCAGGCGCGTGATCCGGCACCGGCAGTAATCGAGACAGCTGCTGTACCGCATATCCCTGATTTTACCATTGAAGCTTTTGAAGCGGTGGTGATGGACGCTGACGGCAGACCGCGCCGACGCATGAGCGCGCCGACACTGCTGCATTATGCCGATGACCAAACCGCGACGGTGGATCAGCCTCATGTGGTTGTTTATAACGCGGACACCCCCCCCTGGAATATTGACGCGGCGCGAGGCTGGCTCTCCGCTGATGGCGATACCCTGCGTTTGCAAGGCAAGGTGGTAGCTTGGCGTGAGCGCGACGAAGTGAATGAGGCGATTAAAATTGATACCCGTGATGTCGATATCGATTTACTCACGGATATTGCTGTGACAGATAAAGAAGCATTGATTGTGGCTGACAGAGGGGTTACCGAGTCTGTCGGGATGCGCGCGCATTTTGCAGAAAATGGTTTATTGTTAACACATCGTGTAAGAGGACGCTATGCGGTACCTGGTTCTTAGTATTGTTGCTTTATTGTCACCCGCACTGTTGGTTCCGGCCTATGCCTTACAGAGCGATCGCGAGCAAGAAGTCTATGTCGAGGCGGACAGCGCAGACCTTGACGAGGCCAAAGGTATCGGTATCTATCGTGGTAACGTCCTGATCAAACAGGGCACAATGGAAATCCGCGGCGATGAAGTCACCATCAAAACCAAGGACCGCAAATTCAGTTCGCTCACCTCCATTGGCGCGCCGGCCAGGTTTCAGCAACAACTTGAATTGAACCAAAGCCCCGTGCTGGGTAATGCAAAACATATCCATTACAACGTTGTTGATGGCATATTGACCATGCGTAATCAGGCCAAGTTAACGCGTGACGGCGACGTTTTTACCGGAAATTATCTGCGCTACGACACGGTTAACGAAAAGGTAAAAGCGAAACGTGCCGACGATGGCAGCGAGCGCATCAAGATTATTATTCAACCTGCAACGCTGAACAATGGTGAGGGCGGCGGGCAATAAGTGGTCAGGACGTAATTTTCCTATGAATACGCTTAGGGCGCTGGGTTTGGCCAAACGTTATCGCGCGCGCCAGGTGGTTAAGCAGGTATCGCTGGAGTTGAGTCGCGGTGAAGTCGTCGGTTTGCTCGGTCCTAACGGCGCCGGCAAGACAACCTGCTTTTATATGATCGTTGGCCTTGTTGCTGTCGATGCAGGCAGGGTTATGATCGATGAGATGGATATCACCCGCTTGCCGATGCATGCGCGTGCGCGCCTGGGTCTCGGCTATCTCGCGCAAGAGGCCTCTGTTTTCCGCAAACTCAGCGTTGCCGACAACATCAATGCGGTGCTCGAAACACAAAAGAAACTGTCGCCCGGCGAGCGCCAGCTACGGTTGCAGCAATTATTGGATGAGTTCAGCCTCGCTCATTTAGCGCCATCGCTGGGGATGTCGCTTTCTGGCGGCGAGCGGCGACGGCTGGAAATCGCCCGCGCCCTGGCCAGTGACCCGGGGTTTATTTTGCTGGATGAGCCGTTTGCGGGTGTTGATCCGATTTCCGTGGTCGATATACAAAGAATAATAAGACATTTAAGTGAGCGCAATATCGGCGTTTTGATTACCGATCATAATGTCCGTGAGACCTTGTCAATCTGCCAGCGTGCCTACATTGTTAATAATGGGGCGGTGATCGCTGAGGGGGAGCCGCAAGACGTGTTAGCCAATGAGCAAGTGAGAAAGGTCTACTTGGGAGAAGAATTCAGAATATGAAAACGCTGTGCTGGCACATCATTTGCGCTAGAATGAAATCAATACTGTGAAAAGGCGTAGATAGCCAAGTGTGTAGTACGAGTTCATGAAACAGAGTCTTCAGCTTCGCCTAGGGCAACATCTTACGATGACGCCTCAACTGCAACAGGCGATACGTCTGTTGCAGCTTTCAGCGCTAGAATTACAGGCCGAGGTTCAAGAGGCTCTCGATAGCAACCCGCTGCTGGAAATGGCGGAAGAAGCGGCGCAAAACGAGCGCGCTGACAGCGACAGAGCCACTCAAGACAGAGAGGGTGGCGATGCCGCCGTCAATGACCAGCCTGATGACGACATTAATCTGCAAGACAGCCAAAATATTCCGGAAGAACTCCCTGTCGATAGTGCCTGGGATGACGTCTATGATTATGCGCCCACGGCAATGGCAACTCCCGCCGCGCCTGAGCGTGATTTTGAGCAATCCGATAGCGCCACACCTTCATTGCAAGAACACCTTAAGTGGCAAATGATGTTGACCCCGTTCAGCCCGGCTGATGCGGCGATTGCTGGGGCGATTATAGACAGCCTTGGCGAGGACGGTTATTTGCAGACGTCGTTGGAAGAGCTGCGCAATAGTGTGATTGACGACTTTGAAGAAGTGGAGCTTGATGAGGTTGAGGCCGTACTGCGTCGCGTCCAGCATTTCGACCCGCTCGGGGTCGCTGGCCGTGATTTGCGTGAAACTTTGCTGATACAGCTTAATCAGTACGATAAGAGTATCGAATGGTATGCCGAGGCCAAGTTGCTTTTGGAAGAGCATATTCAATTGCTTGGCAGCCGTGATTTTACGCAGCTGACACGACGCTTGAAGCTGTCGCGTGATGAGCTGCAACAGGTCGTGTCCTTGATTCAACAGCTTAATCCCAGGCCGGGAGCCACTATCAGTGCCAGTCACTCTGAGTATATTGTGCCCGATGTCATGGTCAAAAAGGACAAGGGTAAATGGAAGGTGGAACTGAATACCGATTCTTTACCTAAGGTTTCTATTAACCAGCATTACGCGCGTATGGCGCAAAATGGTGCCCGTGGCGACGATACCACCTATCTCAAAAACCAGATGAAGGAGGCGCGTTGGTTTATAAAAAGCCTGCAAAGTCGCCATGAAACCTTGTTAAAAGTGGCCAGCTGTATTGTCGAGCATCAACGCGGCTTTCTGGAGTATGGTGAAGAAGCCATGAAGCCGCTAGTATTGCATGATATTGCTGAAGCAGTGGAAATGCATGAATCCACTATTTCCCGTGTCACGACGCGAAAATACATGCGTACGCCGCGCGGTGTATTTGAACTCAAGTATTTTTTTTCCAGCCATGTCAGCACCGCCAGTGGCGGTGAATGTTCCGCGACGGCGATACGTGCCTTGATCAAAAAACTTGTCGCAGCTGAAAACGTCACTAAACCATTGAGCGACAGCAAGATCGCCAGCCTATTGGAAGATCAAGGCATTAACGTCGCGCGTCGCACTATCGCCAAGTACCGTGAGGCGATGATGATTCCACCCTCGAACGAGCGCAAGCGCTTGGCCTAGGGTGTTATAACCCCTAAAAGTCAGTGAAGGAGATATTATGCAATTAACCCTAAGCGGACATCATGTCGATATTACCCAGGCATTGAAAGATTATGTTAACAGTAAGTTTGAGCGACTTGAGCGGCATTTTGATCAGGTCGGCAATGTGCATGTCACCCTGACAGTTGAAAAACCAGGTCAAAAAGCCGAAGCAACTGTACATGTTAATGGTGGCAATCTGCACGCCGACTCAGTTGAAAATGATATGTATGCGGCGATTGACAGCTTGATCGATAAGCTTGACCGTCAGGTGATAAAATTTAAAGAAAAGCAGTCAAATCATCACCCCCACTAAAACAGAGAAGCAGGTTTGGAGCCAAAACAGTGATTCATATTGCTGATACCATTTCGCCGCAACGTATCGTATCGAACGCGCGCGCGACCAGTAAGAAGTGTGCGCTAGAGCACCTGAGCAGTCTGGTTGCCAATGATGAAGATGCCTTGCTGGCGACCGAGGTGTTCGACAGCCTGGTCGCGCGTGAGCGACTGGGTAGTACTGGCATAGGTCATGGGGTGGCAATACCCCATGGCCGCTTAAGTAAGCTCGATCATGCCGTGTCTGCTTTTATGCGTTTTGAAAAAGGCGTTGATTTTGATGCCATTGATAATGAGCCTGTCGCCTATATGTTTGCTTTGCTCGTTCCGAAAGACTCCAATGACGAGCACCTTGATCTTTTGGCACAGTTGGCAAAGCTGTTTAGCAATCCTGCAATGCGTGAAAAGCTGCGGCTGGCTGCGAGCAGTGAAGAGCTTTACGAATTATTATCCCAGTCATCGCGTAACGATTCCGAAGCCCCTGAATCTAAATCTATAGAATAGGCATGACCAACCCGATCACAGTCGGTACCCTCTTTGCACAGCATAAAAAAACGCTCATGTTGTCATGGGTGGCTGGCGAAGAGGGTGCCGATCGCACCATTGCAACATCGCTTGTTGCTGATGCTGCGGATGAGCCTCTACCACTTGTTGGCTTTCTTAATGTTATCAAGCCAAACCGTGTTCAGGTTATTGGTGCCAGCGAACTCGAGTTTTTACAAGGGCTGGGCAAGAATTCCTATGCTGATACGGTGGCGCGGTTATTTTCCAGTAAGCCAGCGACTATCATCCTGGCTGAGGGTATTGCTGCACCCGATGTGTTTGAGGCGCAGGCACGTATCACGCAAACACCTTTATTAAAATCCAATGCCGGTAGTTATAAAATTGTTAATCACCTACATTATTACTTAACACAGTTAGTTGCTGAACACGTGGTGATGCACGGCGTGTTTATGGAAGTATTAGGAACCGGCGTCTTACTAACTGGCCCCAGCGGTATAGGGAAAAGCGAGCTGGCGTTGGAACTGGTGAGCAGAGGTCATCGATTGGTGGCTGACGATGCACCACTTTTTATGCTTTCAGGAACTGCAATGATTAAGGGCAGCTGTCCACCACCGTTGCGTGATTTTATCGAAGTGCGCGGACTGGGTGTGCTCAATATCAGAGCGATGTTCGGTGATAGCGCAGTAAAACAAACCAAGCAACTGCGTTTGGTGATTCATATAGATCACCTTGATGAAGAGCAGTTGGCTCAGGTTGACCGTTTGCGCGGTAGCCGCCAGAGTATTGATATTCTCGGAATCGAAGTGGCACAGATTATTTTACCTGTGGCAGCGGGCCGTAACCTTGCGGTGTTGGTAGAAACTGCAGTTCGAAATCACGTGCTGCTATACCGTGGTTATAACGCCGTGGATGATTTTCTCGGCAAGCACGATGCGCGCTTAAACGAAGACCAACAAGAATGAAGCTCATCATAGTCAGCGGTTTGTCGGGTTCTGGCAAGAGTGTTGCCTTAGGCACTTTGGAAGACCTGGGTTATTACTGCATCGATAATCTACCGGCCGGACTGCTGCCGGATTTTGCCAAACAGATGTTGCGCTCGGCAGACAATGCCGTTAACCGACTGAGTGCAGTGGCGATCGATGCGCGCAATATGGTGCAGGATATCCACGACTTTTCTGATGTGCTGGGAAAAATTCACCAGCTTAAGGTGCCAGTGGAGGTGCTGTTTCTTGATGCAAAAAAAGAAACACTGATCCGTCGATTTAGTGAAACGCGACGTAAGCACCCGCTGACCAGCGACAAGGTCTCGCTTGCTGAAGCGATTGATAAAGAGTCATCATTGCTTTCTGTAATATCAGAGTTCGCCGATCTTCGTATTGATACGACTTATACGAATGTTCATCAATTGCGCGACATGCTGGCACAGCGTGTCGGCAAAAAAGAGGGTGATGGCCTTTCTGTTTTGCTGACGTCATTTGGTTTTAAAAACGGCGTGCCCGTTGATGCAAACTTTGTTTTTGATGTGCGTTGTTTGCCCAATCCGCATTGGGACCCGCAATTACGTAAGTTAACCGGTATCGACGATGATGTAAAATTGTTTCTATCGCGGCAAGAAGATGTCATGAGTATGCTGGCAGATATCAAACACTATCTGCAGACGTGGTTGCCACGCTATGCTATGGAAAATCGAAGTTACCTGACAATTGCTATCGGTTGTACCGGCGGCCAGCATCGCTCAGTCTTTTTGGTCGAGAGTATTGCTGATGGCTTGCGCGATGAATGCTCATCGTTGCTGGTTAGGCATAGAGAATTGATATGAGTGTTGGCTTACTGTTGATTAGTCACGAGCATGTCGGCTCTGGTTTATTGTCAGCTGCCAGATCGATTTGTGGTAATTACCAGGGTGATGTTAGTGAGTTGGCTGTAGCCCATACGGCGATGCCGGAGCAGCTGTTGCAGAGTATCGCGAAAAAGCTGGATGATCTGAATAGCGGTTCTGGCGTGTTGATTTTGAGCGATTTGTACGGCAGCACACCAAGTAACATCGCCACCCTGTTTTATCAGCCGGGAAAGGTCGCCGTGGTTTTGGGGGTGAACTTGCCGATGTTGATTCGCGTATTCAATTATTCGGGCGATGACCTTGACGAATTATCTGCCAAGGCGGCTTATGGCGGTCGTGATGGAGTGTTTATTTATCCGCCGCAGATAAAGGAAGGTGGGCATGCAAAATAGGGAGGTAACGGTCGTTAATAAATTGGGTTTGCACGCACGCGCGGCAGCCAAGTTTGTTAAATTGGCGTCAAGTTTTCAGAGTTCTGTGCAGCTTATCAATGGTTCGCATTGTGTTAATGGAAAGAGCATTATGGGGGTCATGATGCTGGCGGCGAGCAAGGGCACTAAACTAGAGTTAGTTGCTGATGGGGTCGATGAAGATGAGGCGCTTGATAGCTTAGCGAGCTTGTTCCATGCCGGATTTGATGAAGGCCTGCAATGATAAGGCGGACCGGGGCTGATAGCTGCAGCACGGAGGCGGTATGACAACTGCACTAACGGGAATCGGTGTTACACGTGGTCTCGTTATCGGTCGCGCACATATCTTCCATAGTATCCAGCCGGAAGTGCTTGAATACAATATTCCGCAGCAATATGTCGATGATGAAGTGACCCGTTACGAGCTGGCGTTGGCGCGAGCCAAGCAACAGCTTGATACCATACGACAGCATATCCCTGCTTCGGCGCCAACGGAGATTGCCGCGTTTATCGACACCCACATACTGATGCTGGAGGACAGTGCGCTTTCGAAAGTGCCTATAGACTATATGCGAGAGCATCAGTGCAATGCCGAGTGGGCACTGAAATATCAGCGTGACGCCTTGGTCACCGTGTTCGAGGAAATGGATGATCCTTATCTGCGTAGCCGGCGAGATGACGTCGATCATGTCGTTAACCGCGTGCAAAGTTTGCTCGGTGACTCCGGCGAGCAAGGTCTTGTCGGAACGGAAGCATCGCTGGCGGGTCGTGTGATTATCGCCGAGGACGTGACGCCGGCAGAAACGATATTATTCAAATCACAGGGCGTAGCGGGCTTTGTCAGCGAGCACGGTGGCATCAATTCACATGCAGCGATTTTGGCCCGCAGCTTGGGTATTCCTGCCATTGTTGGTGTGCATCATCTGCGCCGTTATATCTACCACAATGAGATGATAGCGCTAGATAGTGAGCGCGGCATGGTGCTGGCGGATTGTGATGAAGCCTTGTTGCAGCATATTGAAAGCCGTCAACAAATCGCCTTGCGGCAGCGGGCGCGGCTGGCCGATTTAAGGGATCGTTCGGCGGTAACGCTGGATGGCGTCAATATTGAATTGCTGGCTAACGTCGAAACAGAAGAAGACATTGACTTAATGCATGCTGCTGGCAGTGATGGCATAGGCCTTTATCGCACTGAGATGGTGTTTATGATGGGCAATGGAGCGCCAAGCGAAGAGGCGCAATACAGCGCCTACCGGCATATTGTTGAGCGCGCTAATAGGGCGCCGGTGACGATACGGACATTGGATCTCGGTGCTGACAAGCAGGTGGATGGTGTCGGTCGAGGTGGCGCCATCGCAACCAATCCGGCACTTGGCTTGCGCGCGATACGCTTGTGCCTGAAAGACCCTTCCTTGTTTTATCCGCAATTGCGCGCGATTTTGCGTGCGTCAGTGTACGGTAAATTACGCCTTATGTTACCGATGCTCACTAACGTAGAAGAGTTATTGCAGGCGGTTCAATTGATTGAGGATGTTAAGCGAGAACTGCGCCAGGCCAATATCCCGTTTGATGACGATATTCCTATCGGTGGCATGATCGAGGTACCGGCTGCAGCCCTCGATGCCGATGCTTTTGCACGCCATCTCGACTTTTTGTCGATTGGTACTAATGATCTCATTCAGTATACGCTGGCCGTTGATCGGCTCGATGAGGACGTCAACCATCTTTACAAGCCTGCGCATCCGGCCGTACTAAAGTTGATTGGTATGACCATTAAGGCCGGTCTCAAGGCCGGGATTCCAGTAGCAATGTGTGGTGAGATGGCGGGTGACGCGCGCTATATACGTTTGCTCTTGGGGATGGGTTTGCGAGTGTTTAGCATGAACCCGCGCGCCTGCCTCGATGTGCGCCGCATTGTGGTCAACAGTTCGGTATCAGAATTGTCCGCGCTGATGCATAGCGTGCATCGTGCCGGCACCAGTAATGAAGTTGAAGAATTGCTCGATCGTATTAACTACGATATCTAGTCAAAGCGCCAAGCGAAACTGCTTGTTTTCGCCCTACCCTGACTATCACTGCAGGCCAGGGTTTTTTTATTCATAAATATTGCCTACACTCAGGCAGATTAACGAGTTGGCGGCACAGTGACCTATGTCAGGCGAAAAACAAGAATATAAAGAACAGTTGCAGGAATTCATGACGTATTTACGTAATGATGCCCATGATGAGGCGCGCGCCTTGCTGCCTGAGTTACATCCGGCCGAGATCGCGCATCTCATCGAAGGTATGCCGAGCAGTGAACGCGAAACCGTCTGGCGTTGGCTAACAGCGGATACTCGTGGCGCAGTGTTATCACATTTGCACGACGACGTTCGTGCCAGCCTGATTCGTGACATGGGCCTGCCGCAGATAATCGCTGCAACAGAAGGCCTGGATACCGACGACATTGCCGATATTTTGCAAAGCCTGTCAGACCAGGACAGCCGTGAAATTCTTGAAAGCATGGATCGCCAGGATCGCGAACGCATCGAACAAGTACTTTCTTATCCTGAGGATACCGCCGGTGGTTTGATGAACACCGACGCCATCACTGTACGGCCCGACGTCAGCCTTGATGTGGTGCTGCGCTATCTGCGTTTGCGTGGTGAATTGCCCGAATCGACCGACAAGTTATTTGTTGTCGATCGCGATGACAGCTATTTGGGCGTGTTGCGCATTGCACAAATTGTCACGCTGCAACCTGATACTACCGTTGCTGAGGCAATGGCCAGCGACTTTGATGCCATTAATGTGGCGATGCCGGAAGCAGATATTGCGAACCATTTTGCGCGCCACGATATAATATCTGCGCCGGTAGTTGATGACCACAATCGCTTGTTGGGTCGTATTACTATTGACGATATTGTCGACGTCATCCGTGAGCAAGGCGGTCAGTCGCTAACCAGTATGGCCGGTTTGCGCGAGGAAGAAGGCTTGTTCTCGCCTATTTGGATTAGTACTGGTCGCCGCGCTGTTTGGCTGGGGACGAATTTATTGACCGCGTTTGCTGCCTCTGTGGTGATCGCTCTGTTTGATGCAACCATAGAAAAGATCGTTGCCTTGGCGGTACTGATGCCAATTGTTGCCAGCATGGGAGGCATTGCTGGGAGCCAGACCTTAACGTTGGTGATCAGAGGCTTGGCTCTGGATCAGGTCAGTTCATCAAACTCCTGGCGCTTGTTACGTAAAGAAATGGCAGTAGGGATACTCAATGGTTTGTTATGGGCGGTGGTGGTCACATTGGTTGTCGTGTTTTGGTTTGATGACTATGAAATAGGGGCGATTATCGCAGTTGCCTTAGTGATCAATCTCGTCGTTGCGGCGCTGGCCGGTGTGGCTATCCCCTTGTTGCTCAGGCGTATCGGCAGCGACCCCGCATTGGGTGGCAGTGTGTTGCTCACCACGGTGACAGATGTCATAGGTTTTTTGGTCTTCCTTGGTCTGGCCACGGTCTTTTTGTTGTGATGGGCTCAGCTGTAAGTGCATTCATTAAAAGAAACTCTATCGGCCTGATATCAGTCGTGATGCCTTGATAGCCGTAGATGGCCGTGTTTGTCCAGCCGAGCCTGCCACTTAGGTGCAATATAGCTGGTCGTCATCGTTTCGCAAATAATCGCTGGGCCGACGACCAGTTTATCTTGGCTTAATTGTTGGCGTTGATAGACTGGCACGGCGGCATCTACTTGGTAGATATTTGTTTGCTTTATTGGCCGACTGTCAGGCATAGCCCTTTCAATAGGCGAGACGGTCAGAGACGGCTCCGGCCCGATAGCCGTAACACGTATAGTGACCAGCTCGACATCATGATTGAGCCGGTGGCCATAGCGCTGCTGATGTTTGTCTTGAAAAAGGTGGCTCGACTTATCGAGTCCTAGCCAATCGACATTAAGTGTAAATGACTGGCCTTGATACCGCATGTCGACACTGCGTTGCACCGTGATATCACGCTTTGCAAAGCCTTGCGCGCGCAGATTGGTCTGCGCCTGTGTGACAAGCTGTGCGAAGGCGCGTTCGATGTTTTGGTCTGAGCGCCTATCGTCACCAAGCAGTGTGCGGGAAAGTAGTTCTTTACATGGTGCGACGAGCATGCCAAAGGCAGATAAAACACCTGCGTAGTGTGGAATAATCGCTTGCACTATGCCCAAGCTATCTGCCAGTGCGCATACATGCAGGCCGCCGGCACCACCAAATGAGCTTATGCAAAATTGGCGCGGATCATGGCCGCGCTGAATAGAGATTTGCCTTAGCGCAGTGCTCATATGTTGTTCTGCGATGACAACAATACCGGCCGCAGTGTCAGCGATGCTGAGGCCGAGTTGTTTCGATAAGGGGTGGATGGCTGCCGCGGCCGCATCATAATCGAGCGCCATATCACCCGCCAGACACGTATCACGGGGCAGCTTGCCAAGCACGAGATTGGCGTCAGTGAGCGTGGCGACAGCAGAGGTGCCCACATTGCCATAACATGCAGGTCCCGGATCAGCACCGGCGGATTGCGGCCCGACTTGCAACAGGCCACCTTCATCGACCCAGGCGATAGAGCCACCGCCAGCGCCAATCGTATGGATGTCGACCATGGCCACGGCAACCGGATAAGAGCCGATACGTCCCTCAGTGGTGAGTTGCAGCTCGCCGTCAATCAATGCGACATCGGTTGACGTACCGCCCATATCCAAGCTGAGCAAGCGAGAGATGTGGCATTGCTTGGCGATATGGCGCGCCGCTGCCAGGCCACCGGCAGGGCCTGACAAAAGCAGGCGTACACCGTGATCAGCGCAATGATCAATCGCTGCGATACCGCCTGAGCTTTGCATAATGCTGATAGAGCTATTTGGTAATTTGCTAGCAAGCTGCGTTAAATAGCGTTTAATGACCGGGCCGACAAAGGCATTGAGCCAGGTGCTAACGCCGCGTTCGTATTCTTTATATTCGGCCAGTACGGCCGATGAGCATGAAATAAACAACTGCGCTGGTAAGGCCTTGGCAATCGCTTGTTCATGACGGCTATCCACAAAGGAAAACAGTAAATTAATGGCCACGGCTTCAACCTTGGCGGCACGGATTTGCTGGCTCAAGGCGGCCAGCTGTTGTCGATCGGGCTCACAGAGAATATTGCCGCTGGCATCAATACGCGCGCCGATTTCAAAACATAGCTCTGCCGGGACGGGTGCTGCAGCAGAGGTAGGCTCGAGCGCATAGAGCGCGCTACGTGTCTGGCGGCCAATCGTCAGCATGTCGGCAAAGCCACGATTTGTTACCAAAGCGGTGCGCGCGCCTTTGCCTTCGAGCACCGCATTGGTTGCCACGGTTGAGCCATGGATAATCGTACTCTTATCAAGAGGAGCGCCGAGTTGCTGTAAGCCTTGTAAAATAGCGCGTTCAGGGGCTTGAGGCGTTGACAAGACTTTGCAGGTGGTCAGTATGTGACCATTGTAGTAAATAAAATCGGTAAACGTGCCACCGCTGTCGACGCCGATGATGTGGATGTTTTTCTCAGGCAATGGTAATTTCTATGCGCAATGACATGTTTTCACAAAAGAATGATAACGGTAACGGCCTCTACTGTCATGTATGATAGCCATAATGGATAAGCAAATATTGGTTAGCGTTGACAGGGTCGGTAGGCGCTACGGTGATTTGACCGCCGTTCATGAGGTGAGCTTTTATCTCAAGCGTGGTGAAGTTCTGGGTTTTCTTGGCGCCAACGGCGCGGGCAAATCCACTACCATGAATATGTTGTGTGGCGTGTTGGCGCCGACACATGGCACCATTACAATTGTTGGTCACGATATCATCAAAGACGCTATTAAGGCTAAGAGTCGACTCGGTTATCTACCGGAACAACCGCCTTTATACCGTGATTTAAGCGTTGATGAGTATCTCGATTATTGCGCGCGACTTCGCCGCGTGCCTGCTGTTCAGCGATATCAACGTATTCGCGATATCAAGCAACGCTGTGGGCTTAGCAAGGTAGGTCGACGCATTATTGGTCGGCTATCGAAGGGTTATCAGCAACGCGTGGGAATTGCCCAGGCGATAGTGCATTTACCCGACTTGATTGTGCTTGACGAGCCCACAGTGGGTCTTGACCCGGTACAGATTCGCGAGATTCGCGGTTTGATTCGTGAGCTTGCCCGGGATCATGGCGTGATTTTATCGACGCATATTTTGTCTGAAGTGCAAGCGGTGTGCGACCGCGTACAGATTCTAGACCATGGTCGTATTGTTTTCGCAGACGATATATCGTCCTTGTCGGCGCAGATGTCGGCTGCCACCTTGTTGCTTTCCGTACGCAAAGAACCGAATCTTGGTGCCTTGTTAGCTATTGATGGTGTTGTCGCCGTCCAGCGTGTTGGTGCAATGTGCCCTCGTGGTGACTGTCATTTTCAGCTGGAGATTGATGAAAAAAATAATCCAGCAGAACGCGTCGCACAATATGCAGTGGAGAATCAGCTCGGTCTCTACGAATTGATCCCGCAACAGATGGATCTTGAGCAGGTGTTTATTGATATTACGACGAACGAGCGGGCGTTGTCCCCCGAGGGCACGCGGTCATGATTGTTCATATTGCACGTCATGAATTACGCAGCCTGTTTTTATCACCGCTGGCGTGGGTGGCGCTGGCCTTGGTGCAATTATTGTTGGCTTATATCTTTTTGTTAAACATAGACAGTTTTATTGCAGGGCAAGATGAACTAGCACTAAACCCGCAGGCGCCGGGTGCCACTTTGCTGGTGGTGATACGTATGTTGGGCAACGTACCAACGCTATTCATGGTGGTGATACCCCTGCTCACCATGCGTATGCTGTGCGACGAAAAACGTTTGCATACACGTGTGTTGTTATTAAGTTCACCGCTATCGATGCGAGCCATTGTGTTGGGTAAATATCTTGCGGTGATGGCCTTTTTTGGTTTTAGCTGGCTAATGATCGCCTTGATGGCAATATCGTTAAATCTCGGTACGGAGCTGGATTTGGGGCAGATCGCAGCAGCGTTGCTGGCCGTATTTTTATTCATCATGGCACTGGTCGCCATCGGTCTTTACATGTCATCTCTGACCGCGCAATCGGCGATTGCCGCAATAACGACATTCGCCTTGGTCTTGTTGTTATGGATGGTCGATAGCGGCGTCAAGCCTGATGGCGGTGACAGCTTACTGAGCCATATTTCGATGAGTCACCACTATCAAACCTTGCTCAGTGGTTTGCTAGCCTTAGAAAGCGTGGCGTATTTCCTGCTCGTGGCAGCAGTGTTTTTATTGCTCACTGTACGACAACTTCATCGCGAGCGCGTGTATGGTTAAAGAGTCCGCATGGCATCGCGTTTCAGCCACATTGGTTTTCATTGCGGTCATTTTTCTTGCCAGTGTTGTCTATTGGCTGGTGCTGAAATGGGACCGGCAGTTTGACTGGACGCAAACGCAAAGCAATACGCTGTCAGCAAACAGCGTCGCCGTGCTAGCAAAAATCGATGACCCGCTCAGTGTCACCGTCTATGCGCGCGAAAAAAACATAGCGGTTCGGCAAGCCATTACCCAATTGGTCGCACGTTATCGTCGCTTCAAGCCCGATATTGATTTGTCATTTATTGATCCCGACGCGCAGCCGCAGCAGGTGCGTGATCGTAATATCGAGGTTGACGGCGAAATGGTGTTAACGCTGGGCAGTCGCAGCGAGCACGTGAAAAGTTTGCGCGAGCAGGCATTTAGCAACGGTTTGCAAAGACTGTTGCGCCAAGGTGATCGTTGGCTGGTTTTTGCTATCGGTCATGGTGAACGCAAATCCGGCGGGCGGACCAATCACGATCTGGGTAATTGGGGCAATGAGCTAAAACAGCAAGGCTTTCATATTGCCAACGTCAATCTTTCGCAAAGCGCCGGCGTGCCTGATAACGCAGCGATGCTGATTATTGCCGGGCCGCAATTGAGCTGGTTGCCTGGCGAGGTTGATCACGTTATCAAGTATGTCGAGTCAGGTGGCAACCTGCTATGGTTGGTGGAGCCAGGCAATGATTACGGCCTGGCCAGGCTGGCAAAGTATTTGACGCTGACCATTGATGGCGCAACTGTCGTCGATCCCCTGGCGCGTTTGGTGGGTCTCGATAATCCGACCTTTACTGTTGTTGCGAACTACCCTGATCACCCTTTATGGGCCAAATTCGAGGCAACGACATTATTTCCGCAAGTGACCGCGGTTATGTTGCAAACTGACCCTAAGGGCTGGCATCGAGATATTGTATTAAACAGCGGTGATCAAAGTTGGCTTGAGCGTGGCGATATCGCCGGCAATGTGAGATTGGGTGATGCAGATCTGGCAGGCCCTGTCCCTATTGCGGTGGCGCTAGAGCGCCAGTTTGTGCTTGGCGCGGGACATAAAAAAGCGCAGCGTATTATTGTTTTGGGCGATGGCGATTTCATCTCTAACCAGTATATAGGCAACGCAGGCAATCTTGGTCTCGGTTTGCGGCTAGTGAACTGGCTAAGTGCCGACGACAAGTTAATGTCCATTCCATTGGTCGAGCGTGGTGACCGAGAGTTAAACCTCAGCTTGTTGCAGTCGCAGCTGATAGCAATAGGTTTCCTTATTGTTTTGCCGGCATTATTGCTGCTAACAGGTGGCCTCATCTGGTGGCGTCGCCGCCGTTACTAAAAGAGCAGCCAATGCCCGAATTACCTGAAGTGGAAATCACCCGCCGGGGCATAGCGCCGCACGTTGTGGGGCAGCGTGTTGCCAGAGTGGTGGTACGTAACCCGAAGCTTCGCTACGGTGTGCCGAAGAGTTTGGCCAGGGAGTTCCGTGGGCAAACCGTTGACAGCGTTGAACGCCGTGGTAAGTATTTGTTGTTGCTGAGCGCGGCCGGGACGATGATGGTGCATCTTGGCATGTCTGGCAATCTGCGTTATTTAGCGCAGGCGCCTTCAGCAGGTAAACATGACCATGTCGATGTTGTATTTGAAAACGGCGCTTGTTTGCGTTTGCACGATCCGCGGCGTTTTGGCAGCGTATTGTGGTTGCCGCAAGGTGAGGCGCAGCACAAGCTGTTAGCGACTATCGGCCCTGAGCCCTTGTCAGATGAATTTAATGGCGAGTATTTGCTGACTCGTTCGCGCGGGCGCAGTACAGCGGTAAAAAATTTTATTATGGACAGTGGTGTGGTGGCCGGCGTCGGTAATATCTACGCCAATGAGGCTTTGTTTATGGCAGGTATTCACCCGCTGCGCGCGGCAGGCCGTATTTCCATCAAACGTTATCGAATATTGGCGAACGAAATAAAATGCGTTCTACAAGCAGCGATAGAAAGTGGTGGTTCTACTTTGCGCGATTTTGTCAACAGTGATGGCAAGCCTGGTTATTTTGCCTTTAAGCACAAGGTTTATGGGCGTGGTAGCCAAGCTTGCCAGGTCTGCGGCGCAATGCTTAAATTAGTGCGTCTCGGTCAGCGCGCGACGGTTTATTGTAGTCGTTGTCAGCGCTAGGAGCCTGTCGCCTACAGCCTGCTTAGGGTGCGTTTCGCTGAGACCGCACTTCAATAATGACACCGCCGGGTTCGCGCGACAATGTTGACAGATTGCCGCTAAGCCGTGCAATTTGTCGCGCTAAAGCCCTATTGTTCGGGTCGGTATGGTCGAAGATAATATGAGTCAGACCTTGGGTGATCTCAAGAAAACGCGCATCGTCATCGATGGTGGGCGGTAGCGGTAGCGTTGCTTGCTTTAAGGCGAGCATGGTGCGGCCTGGCCATTGACTGCTGACTCGGAGCTTGGCGTCCTGGCCGACCGATGCTACCAGTGTCGCTATTAAACGGTCGTTATCACCGAAATCAGCGCGCGCCAAGGTTGTATAGTGCGACTTGTCGCCTTGCATAAAAATAAACGCGACAATGAACAATATGGCGAGGGCGAGGCCGCGCTGGGCCATAAAACCACGCATGCCAAATTGTTGGGCGTGAATCAGCTGTTGTGTGCCGATATAGAGCAATAAGGTGAGTAGCAACAAGGCCCATGCTTTGTCGGCGCATA
The DNA here is from genome assembly GCA_015492075.1 of Gammaproteobacteria bacterium. Lineage (GTDB taxonomy): Bacteria > Pseudomonadota > Gammaproteobacteria. The sequence goes on along the minus strand of WGFU01000037.1, from coordinate 32,007 downwards.
AGAGGCCAATGAGGCTGGCCAGCAATAAGCTCAGTGCCATACCGTCATTGAATATCAGCTTGCGCGAGCGAATGACCGCTATAGCGAACAAGGCCAGGGTTACTGCGCCAGCAAACCAGGCGGCACCGCTATTGGAATCGTTGATAGCGAGTAAGGCGCTGCCGAGAACCGTGATCGGGTTGTTGAACCATGTAATGTCGATCCAGCCAGCCTGCAGCAAACCGACAAACACAGCGCTTAGGCCAAGACCTATCAGCATCTGTTTTTTCATGCCGCTATTGATCGGCTGACGTTGCCATAACCAGAGTATGCCGAGTGCATAACCCAGCCCTATGGGGTGTAGGCTGATAATCGCGGCGACCACGATAAGGTGGACGAAATACCATGCAGTCAGTAATTTTTCTTTGCTGCGAATACGTTGGTTAAGCCAGATACCGAGACCGAAAGCGAGTAATAAATAAACACCGGCGCCCATGGCATCGATTTGTTGCAGGCTCAGTGGTGCAATCAGTAGCAAGCCACTGGCGATTAAGGCCACTTCTGCATCCATAGTCGAGCGGGCCCAGCGATAGAGGAATAGCACGGCACCAAATAGGGAGAGCAGGGTAAAGACCTTGGCGGCGAGCAAGCTACCGCTCCAATATAGCGCCAAGGGAATAAATATCAGCGCGCGAAAGTCGGGCGCGCCAAAAAATACAATAGGATTAACGATGCGTTCGGTCAGCGACCAAGTCAGCAGTAAAGCACGTGCAGCACCTTCTTCTATGCCGTAGGGGCTGAACTGCACAAGTTTGAACCAAAGAATGAGGCCGCCCCAAACGATGAGGATGGCAAAAACGAGCGCTCGCTGTTTGATTTGGTCGTTGATCATGGCTTAGAATTGCCGACATTGGAGATGGCTGCGGAGCATACCCGAAACTGCGCGAATGGTCATCTGCCAGAATTTTGAAAAACTTTTTGGAGCGACGTTCGTGTTTTTTAAAGACGATCGTTTTTTTATTAAATATCAATCTGTTAGGTTGATAATTTGGGTAAAAAAGGCGCCATTTTTGGCCCTGCTACAGTTTGTATAAACTTGCGCTGAGTAGGGTTAACATGGTATACAGTCGCCCGTTTTGTTCATTAAATGAATCATAAATAATTGAGGTAAGCCATGCTAGATACTGCCAGTGTAGTTATACTTTATGCGATTTGGTTCCCGCTGGCTTGGGGATTTGCTTGGTTTTTGCTGAAGAAAAACTCTTAAGCAAACCAAAAAATGGTAGGTGATTCACTTACCTGACATAGATCTGACATTATTGGCTGCTGCATAGTGAAATGCTCTGCGTTGGCAGTAGGTCACAGACTACCTTTAACAAAAGGCCGGTTACGGCCTCGACACAGTTTTTTGGAGGGTGTAGTAATGCGTTACTCAACTAGGTTGGTGGGTTCGCTTTTTGCTTTTGCGTTTTCAGCAAGTTCCGCTGTTTTCGCCGGCGGCGTGACTGTCGATGTAGCAAACGGCGAGCAGATTTATAACAACGGCAAAGAAGCCACTGGCGTACCAGCGTGTTCTGGCTGCCATATGCCGGACGGAATGGGCAGTGACGATTTAGGCACCCCGCGTCTGGCCGGCCAGATTTTCCAGTTTATCGTCAAGCAGCTGGAAGATTATGCGACCGACAAGCGTGAAGATACCGTCATGTTTATCATGAATGCTAACGCCAAAGGCCTGACTTCGCAGGAGCGCCTTGATGTGGCGGCTTATATCAGCGAATGGCAACATGATAGAGAAACGGTTGATGCCTCTGTTTCTAATCTGGCCACATTGAAGGCGAATGGTGTTGAGGTCGGTGAAACCTATTTGGGTAAAGCCATCGTTAATCACGGTATTGCTGAAAAGAGTGTGGCAGCTTGCCGTTCTTGCCATGATTATAACGGCCGCGGCGTTGAGCCAATGTTCCCGATGATTGGGCAGCAGAAATATACCTATCTCGTGGCTCAAATGAAGCAATGGCGTGATGGTGTGCGGACCAATGATCCGCAGGCAGCGATGCGCAATGTTGCCAAGAATATGTCCGACGAGGACATCCACAACGTTGCTGCCTATCTCAGCACCAAGGAAGCATCCCCCTACAGCATGGGTAATTCCCGCTTACCGCCACGCCACGTGCCTTACCACTAGGTTCGGTATGTGGTATCCCGCGCCATGGCATGATGGTGCGGGTTTGAACTAAGCAAAGGGTGGCTTGTCCACCTTTTGTTTTATCTGGAATAATTGCGGGGTTTTTATGGCTGCGAAGTCGAGGCTAAAGCGAGGCGAAAAGGTCTTATTTGGCATCGCTGGTGTATTTATTGTGGTGGCGTTGGTGGGTTATGTCGGCTTGGAAGGGTATCGCCTGACTTCGAACAAGCAGATTTTTTCAAATCTCACCAGTTTTGATTTGTCCGAAGACGGCAATAAGGGCCATCGACTTTTCAAGGCTAAGCGTTGTGCGTCTTGTCATCGTGCTTTTTTGTCTGGCACGAGTATGGGCGGTCAGACCACGCTCGATGGTATTGGCTCGCGTCGTAGCCAGGATTGGATCAGGCGCTTTCTCAGTGACCCAGAGCCGGTATACAAAGACACCTACCACGCAGCAACGCTTGATCACGGTTTGGGTAAAGAAGCTGCCTATGTGGCTGAGCTGACGCCGCGAGAGCATGACTTGATCGCAACGTTTTTGTCTCAACTGCGTGCTAAACAGGGTTCCTCAACGGCACCTAAGCCGCCGGAAGGGCGCTCGCCGTTTATTGAGAGCATGCTCAGTATCTGGGCGCCGGAAAGCTGGAAAGAGAAATACGGTGATGTGCGTGACAAGAATTTTACCGAAGTCCTGAAGTCTCCCAATGGGAAATTGGCTGAAAACCCGGAGGCGCAGCAGTGAAGGTTTCGAGTCACTCCCCCTGGGAGACAGATATTGAATACACGCGTTATACACTGTGGTTTCTTTATGCCTGTATCATCTACAGCATAATCGGCTTTTCCTGGGGTGCGTTAATGGGAGGGGTGGCCGAACTGCGCCATTTCGTCGATCATCGCGCACATGGGCAGCTGATTGTACGCGCGCACACCCACGTTAACCTGTTAGGCTGGGTGGAGATGGCGATTTTTGCCTCGGTGTATTATTTCGTGCCGCGTTTGGTTAAACGCCCTATTTTCAGTTTGAAATTGGTAAAAGTACACTTTTGGATCCATAACACCGGTCTGATCGGTATGGTGAGTTTGTTTACGATTGCAGGTATTCTCGGTGGTACTGCGAGTGTGAGTTTGCCGCCCGATGAAGTGGAAGCCATAATCAGGCCTTGGTTGGCTGCGATGGGCATCTTTGGCAGTATGGTGCTGTTAGCCAACATTATCTGGGGCTATAACGTTTTTCGTAGCTGTGTCGGTTGGGAAAAAGACGTTCTAGGCAGCGCACCATCATCGTCTGCGAAGGAGGTCTCGTGAGGCCGTTTATAGCAATATTGCTGACAATCGTAGTAGCAGCAGCCTTAAGCGCATGCGATATCAGGCCAGAGGGTCAGCTTCGGGTTGGTGCGATCGCCCCGTCATTGAAGACCAAGACGCTGGCGGACGTGAACGGTGATTTCAGCCGCATTACAACCTACAGACATCCCGATGCCCGCATGTATCAGCTTTCGATCGATGAAGCCTTGGCGCAAAACAAGACGATTTTGCTCGAATTTGCTACACCTGGACATTGTACGGTATGCGATAAACAGCTGCAGATGCTCAAAGCCATATTGAATAAGTACGAAGATGATGTGCTGTTTTTGCATATGGATCAGTATCAAAACCCTGAAGCTTTCACTGCATTTGGTGTCCAAGGTGATCCGTGGACATTTGTTATTGGCGCCGACCGACAAGTTAAGTTCAGGCGGCCAGGTCGTATGCTTTATGGTGAAATGGACGCTTTACTGGCCGAGACCTTAGCCGACGCAGGATAGTTTTGTGGCCAAAAGTGATTACAAATTAACGCCAGACCGGCGCGGCGCGGCGTGGGATTCATTGCTGTATCTGCCAGTGGTGATTTTGCTTGGTGCTTATTCATTGGTGCTGTGGCACCAGAATAATCAAGCGTTTGCCTATTTGCTGATGTTTCTCGCTAGTTTTATGGCCTTTATCGGCGCCAACCGCATTCTTTCCGGTCGACTGATGTTGTTGCCGAGCGCACCGGTTGCGCTGAGTGTGAGTAAGCAGCACGTCAGTGTCCGGCTACGCAATAATGACCAGGTTGCGCTGGTGAAAGAAGTGCGTTTTTTTTCAGATTACGCTGGCAAATCCTTTGGTCTAACAGGGATTGATATGTCGGGCAAAAAACGCCAATACGTTTTTCATCGTGGTCAGTTCGAGTCTCAGGCCGTTTATGATGATGCACTGGCAAGTCTGCGCGTATACAAATAAATGCATCTGGGGGCGCTCAGCCCTGTTTTTCACGCTGTTTTTTCACGTCGTAAACCATGAATCCGATGGCCAGTGCCATGAGGGTGCAGACAATGGCGATAATGGTTTTCTCAGTGGTAGCGCTGACAAGTCCACCAATCAACATATGTACCGAATAAGCAGCGATAAAAAGGCCCGTGACAATGGCGATAAGGTAGAGAATAATTTCTTTTATTGATATCCAGTTATGATAAGGCATCATAAGACCACTAATTGATTGAATTGTTTATATTTTAAACGATTTTTTGGTAACAGAACCATGTCTTCATTTTCAGTTCAGCGTGCATCAAGACTTGACTCAAAAGGTACGTTATGTGAATATTCCCCGACTTTTTGTAGGGTAAGTCTAAATTAGATTCTACCTACTCAATAAATTCACACTAAAATACGCAAAGGCAGCCATTGCCTGCGGCGTGAAAATAAGGAGCTAATATGGACAATTTATTGCCATATTCGAAAACTTTTTGGGTGAGCTTGGTTGCTGGTGTTACCACCGGCATGGGCAACGGCAGTGTTTTTGGTGCCGCATTGATGTGTGCTCTCGGTCGCGGTCGTTTTGATGACTGGGGCGGTTGGGGTGGTCAGGCCTATGATCCAACCACCTTTATGGGCTTCATCAATTGGTGCATGATTGTGTTCGGCTTTGCCTTTATGGCGATCATGATGATTTCTGCGTCACGTCATGGTGCTTTGGAAGCGCAGTCACGTGCTGCAGCCTAAGCGCGACACGTACTAAATAGAGGAAAAACGATGGTTACTATTATCGCAACTGTATTTTGTATTGTGCTGGCATTCTCAAGCATGTGGTTCGCTTGGTATTTGATGATGCCGGGTAAACACTAGCCGATGCCGCTGAAGGTCTAAATCGGCAATATTTTGATGATCTTTTTAATTTAAGTTTTACGTCTTAAACGGAGCACAGGTCCCATGTTCAAGTATCTCTTTGCGAAGAACGAAGATATTCCCGCAGGTTCTGCGGCTGTCTTTTTTGGGTTTTCATCCATTATCTGGTTCATTATTGGTACTGGACTAGGTTCTTTCAACGCAGCCAAGTTGGCTTTTCCGGATTTTGTTACCGGTAGCTATATGTTTGCCTTTGGTCATATGCGCCAGGTTCATGTCATGGCCGTTATTTTTGGCTGGATTTCCATGGCGTTTGCAATGGCCTTTATGTATATCACGCCTGCCTTGGGTAATACCAAGCTATGGTCCGAGAAGCTGGGCATCTGGACCTGCTTCAACTGGAACGGTGGTCTTGCCGTCGCTTTGTGTTTGATGTGGGCCGGTGTGACTTCAGGCCGTGAATACACTGATTTTCCATGGCCGATTGATTTGATTATCCTGTTTGCAGTATTGCTGCCGCTGGGAATCAATGTCTGGATGACCATTGTTCATCGTAAGACGCAGGGTATCTATACCACCAACTGGTTCTTTGGTGCGGCGATATTCATGCTGATGATCGTGGTGCTGGTCGGTAATCTGCCGGAATACTTTTCCCTGACTGGATTGACCGAAGCCTATTTGACCTGGTGGCATGCCCATAACATCCTTGGCCTGTGGATTACCCCGGTGGCGGCGGCGATTGCATACTATACGGTGCCGAAAATTACCGGTAACCCACTGTACTCTCACCGTATTGGTCACTTGCATTTCTGGTCGGTGGTGGTGTTCTACTCAACGCCGGCAGCCCACCATTTGATGTCTTCACCACTGCCTGAGTGGCTGAAATCTTTCGCTTCTGTTGAAGGGGTGTTGATTCTGGTGCCTGCGATCGCATTCGTGTCGAACTTGTTGTTAACCATGACGGGCAAGTGGCATTACTTTGTTGATAATATTGAGATCCGGTTCACCATCACCGGGGTTATGCTGGCGATTCCTTTGAATATGCAGGGCGGTTTTCAGCAGACACGTGCGATCAACTGGTATGTCCATGGCACTGGCTGGATTGTCGCTCATGCTCACCTTGCTTTGCTGGGTTTCTCGACCTTCCTTGAGGCGGCAGCCGTGTACTATGGTCTGCAAACGATTCTGCGTCGCAAGATCTACTCTTTGGCGCTGGCCAACTTTCATTTCTGGTTCTTGCTGATCGGTTTCGCCACCTACTGGATTTCGATCACGATTGCCGGTTTGATTCAAGGCGCTGCCAAGATCTACGAAGTGCCGTATATCGACGTGGTGATTGCGGAGCATCCGTACATGATTGCGCGTTGGGTTGGCGGTACCATGGTATTTACTGGTAACGTTGTATGGCTCTACAACATGTGGATGACGGCTCGTGCAGGTACACCGGTGCCAGTGGGACGCTTACCGCATGAAATCGCTTACGAACGTTAATAGCTGCTCGTGTAGATTTGAAAAAATACGAATAGCGTTAACCTTTAGCGGAGTAATGAATAATGGCTTTTAGAGAATATAAAATTGGTACCCGCATGTTTGGTATCGCCCTGGGTGGTTCAATGATGATCACCCTCTATATGCCCAGCTTAACTATCTATAGTGTGGGTGTGACGGAAACTGGTCTGGTCAAAGGTCTGTCCTATGGTCATAACTCTGGTTTCTCGTATGAAGACCCATTCTTGCGAGGGAAAGGCAAGCCTTTAACGGTGACGGTTAAAAAAGACCCAGTTACTGGCGCGGATATTGACCCGGTAGATGCCTATGTTTATACCGCCGGGACACCTTTTCCGAGCGCAATTCGTAACCCAGATATTTTGGGTAGGGAAGTGCAGGCCTTAAGTGCCGACGAGGGTCGCGTGGGTGAAGCAGAGGAAGATCAAGGCGCTGTATTTTTGGTGTCGCGTGGTGACTACGAAGGGGAGACCTTCCCTTATATCGAAAATGTGACGGCAACGCGTGACTGGACAGCTGAGTTGGTATTGGCAGCTGCTGCAGACAGCGATAAGCAGCATGTAGGTAGCGGTAAGACCATGTTTGTGCGTGAAGGTTGCTGGTGGTGTCACACACTATTGCCAGAACAAACACAGGATTGGCAATACTTCGGTTTACCGCCGCGGCTGGGAGACTTTAATGGTGAAGCGCCAACAGCCTTTGGTTCGGATCGCAAAGCGCCTGACTTGCTGCATGTTGGTTCACGTAACTCGTCAAAAGAATGGCTGATGATGCACTTCTTTAACCCAAGATTGGTGCAGCCACATTCAATTATGCCTCGCTTCGATTATCTCTGGGGTGAAGTGGATGCTAATGGTAACGATATTGACTATGATCAATGGCGGGCGGATTATAATGCTTACGCCGCCGGTACGAGTATTTATCCGCCTGAGGTTCCCGATTATGCGCCAAATAGCGAAATACGTTATCTCATGGATTATGTTTTGAGTTTGAAGTAATTAAGTTCTCCTGGGAGGGATAGCCACATGGCTTGGAAATTCGATAAACCACTTTATACCCTGGCAACTGATGACCAGAATGAGCAAGCGAAGTATGTTTGGGAACATGAAAGCCTGGGTGGTATTATGGAGGACAATAACCGTTTGCCACAAGCCGTGGTCTGGTTGTTGGTTCTGACTATTATTACTGCCTTTTTGATTACTGCGCCTTTGTGGGGGCAACGCCCGATGGCTGCGATATACGAAGAATATATCGCGCTCATGGACTCGCCAGAAGTTGCTAAATTACCTGACGATGAAGCAAAAATGGAATACATTGTTAATACAGTGAAATCTCAGGGTTCGAAATGGGCTGGTCATCAGGATCGTCATCCGTTAACTATGAATGATCTGCGACTAATTAAAGACCAAATCATCGAATTGCAGCGCGAAAATGCCCATATGGACTACTATACTGTCGTAGGTAAAGACGTGGCGTTAGCAAACTTTGAAGGTGAGATTGGCGATGATGGTGTTAAGATTCGGGTTCAGCCATCTTGGGATCTCGGTTACACCATCGACGTTTTTTATGTGCTCTATTTTTGTATAGCCGTAATGATTGTTGTTAAGCGCTTGCCGCCGTCTGATTGGCAGCCCGACCACTCAATCGGTCATTAGGCATTACTTACAGTTACAGGTGAAATGAAATGTTAGAAATCGATAATCCACCATTAATAATACTCATACCTATTTTGGTCGTGTTCGTAGCACCTTATATCTATAGCTTTATGATTGATAAATTCGACAAGTCTGATAAGCAGTAAAATAGCCTGTGCGTGGCTTCTTAGCGCACTTCTGAAGGAAATAAGGAAATGCCGCTCATCTGAGCGGCATTTTTCTTAGAATTTTTAAACCTTTTTCAGTCTAGCATTGTCTACTACTGTGTTAGTTCGTGTGTCACCTAATGAACGAAACCGACCAACAAGCGATTGTTCTCTCCGATGAGGAGCTAGACCAGTTTACGATCGAAGGGATGAAGTCCCAAGAATACAGTATCGGTATTTTTTTCTTTATGATGGCTGGTATCGTTTTGTTTGCGGTGATTGTTTACAAATTTACCAGGGATGCGCAGAAGGAGGGTATGCGCCGTGGCGAGGTGATATTGTTTGTCTGGCTGATATTTGGCCTGGTGTGTGCGGTGATATATGGCGCGGCGCAATTGCTTTTTGGCCAGCTTATTTAGGAGAGACCGATGACTGAATTCATGCAAGCCTTACCTGATGGGTGGACAATCTATCTGTGGATGGTCGCGGCAGGCGGTATTATTATTGCTGCTATCTACGGTATTCGATGGGCGTATAAAAATGAGCAGTTTGATGAAGATATCAAATATCTCGTATTCGATGAAAAAGACCGGGATAAGATGAGTCCAGAGGAGTTTGCCAAATCGCAAGCAGTTAATGCAGCACAAGAAAAGCGTCGTGCCGAAGTATTGGCTAAGCAAAGGGCGGCGCGCAGTGCAGAGCAAGGTTCTTGAGCTTTTGGCGAGGCAAGTTAGATTGCAGCGTTTTTGGTCAATCCAATCACAGGGGCTGGTGGAGGCAAGTTGAAGTGCGAATGGAAGGCGGGCTATGCGCTCTCTACGTGCCCCCCACGTGAGCAAAAATTAATAGCATGTTATTAGGTGAGCACTCTAATTCGAATCGACTAGGAGCGATTCTCCAAGCACCGAGTATGCCCCAAGTACTCTTGCTGACTCGCGAATACAGAGCGCGCACATCGCGATTACTCGGTATTGGTGGTCATCGTCTCAGTATATAAACGGGTAGTCAATATGCGTCGTGGTGAAAAATGGATATTGGGTGGTATGGCCATCTTCGTGGTCGGGCTGATGGTGCGTAATTATTTTGGTTTTTCCGAGACGCCTAGCCAAGAAAAATCAATTCCCTTTTACAGTACCGCGTCGAAAGAGCTTACTCGTGCCGGCGATAAAATTTATAAGGCGCAAAACTGTAAAAAATGCCATTCGCTGTGGACGGTCAAAAACATCATGGCGACTGTGCCTGCGCCAATTTTGGACGGTGTCGGTTCATTGCGCAGTGAACAATGGTTGTTTGAGTATTTCTCTTCGGAAAACCCGCAAACTATGCTGAAAGGTCGCTTAAAGCGTGAGTGGAGTATGCCTTCGTATGCACATCTGACAGAGTCAGAGAGACGAACCCTGGCGGCCTATATGGCTAGCTTGAAGGTGGAAGATTGGTATCTCGAGGATCTAAAAAAACTGGAATACAGAAAATTAACCGGTAATGAGTGGCCTGGTCCGAACGATGGCGATCGGCAATAAATTAGAGGCTGTTAAGTGGGCCTTGATTGCCATTACGGCTGGCGCAGCAGCGATGTATGCACTGAATTTTATATTCGGAGTACGCATGGAACTGTTCGGTGACCTGACCTCGTATTTTCACCCTAGTTTGTTCATTGGCTTAGTTTTCACCCCCTTCGTTGCCGGTGTTATTGTTTCTCTTATCTACGGTCTAGGTGGTAAGGTATTGTGTTATTTTCCAGCCCTTATTGTTTACCTACATCAATATTTTAGTACCGTGGCTGGTACCAGCGCGATACCGGACGATATGCGTTTGCTGCCAATTGGTTATATGGGGTTTATTATCATCGTCGCCATTGAGTCTGCCGCGGTTGGCGGTATCCTGGGCGAGGTATGGGTAAAAAAAACCTATGGTCGGCTACCGCGTCATCTTGTCTATAAGGATGAACCAGACAGTCTGAAGTCGGACAAGTAGCATGTCGGCACATTTCCCTCAACGCCCTGAAGTCAGCGCTGCTGAGCGTAAAAAGCGCAAAAGTTATTTGGCTGCAACCCTGGTCACTTGCGCAGCGGTAGCGACCGCGTTTGCTTTCTATCATATCGTTCAGTTGGGTGGCAGTCGTATCGACCAAATGCGCTCCAATGCCACCTACGATTTATCTGAAATGGCATCTCGCATTCGTGCGGCCGGCGAAGATATTACTCGCCACCGGGAGAACGAAGCGTTAAACACGGTCGCAACCACCTATAGCATTGAGCAAGCTGAGCAATTACTCAAAGACGATATTTGGTCGGAGCTAGGGACTTGGATAGAGATCCCAGCTGGCGAGTTTATTATGGGTACCAACCGCAAGCTGGCTAACGACCAGGATAAGCCTGAGCATAGGCCCTGGCTTGATACCTATTTTATTAGAAAGTATCCCGTGACGAATGCGGAATATGCGCGCTTCGTTGCCGATACGGGGCATCGACCGCCTTTACACTGGGACGGCGGTCGCATGCGACCAGGTGATTTGTTGGCGCCAGTGACCATGGTGTCCTGGTATGATGCGGCAGCGTATTGCGATTGGGCAGGGGCAAGATTGCCTCGAGAGATGGAGTGGGAAAAGGCCGCTCGCGGTGTCGACGGTCGTCGCTGGCCATGGGGCAATATTATGGACGCTGACAACCTTAATACTTACTATAATGTTGGTTCTGCGACCGATGTCACGCGCTATCCTGCTGGTGCAAGCCCTTATGGGGTGTTTGATATGGCAGGTAATGTTAGCGAATGGACCGCAGACGAATTCAAGGCGTATCAAGGCAGCGACGCACCAGCGGAACTCTTTATTCCAAAAATAGGCAAGGCAACGACATCGCTGGATAAGTCACTGAAAGTTGTCGACTTGGTTGAAGTTGAAGCAAGCTATGTGGTGATGCGCGGCGGTTCGTTTAAAAGTGATCCTTTTGCCACCTCTTCTTACCATCGTAATTACTCGTTTCCTCACTATGCTTCGGATTTTTATGGTTTTCGCTGCGTTAAGGATATTACAGGCGAACAGGGTTAATTATGCTTAATTTTAAACACAACATATATGCTTTTTTGTTATTGCTGTTGCCAATGGCCTCGGCCCAGGCAGGTATCGACAGTTATAGTTTTTTTCACGTCACGATTGAGACGCCATGGGCGATTTTTATTTTTCTCAGTTTTTTAGTATTGGCCCCTTTTGTACTGTTGGCTATCTTGTATTGGTATTTTGCTTTACGCCGCTACAGTGGCAAGAACAAAATCGATGCCGATTCTGAATGACCATGTTATTGCAGTTGCGTCGCCGTTATTTAACCGTGGGCTTTGTGCTGGCGCTGCTATTTGGTAGCTCCGTAGTAGCGTCTACCGATGCGGTGACAACCACCGATAACGCCATGGATGTGATCAGCGAGTTTACCGACAAGGATATCGATCTCGGCCCACGAGCGATCAGCATCAAGCAAAAACACAGCATCCTTTTTGTTATGGGTAGCAGTTTGTTAATACTGGTGCTGACGACAGCAGTGCTGGGTATTAGCATGGCCATATATGGTAAACAGGTGTTCGTCTGGCATATGATCAGCGCAGGCTTGACGGTGACCCTGGCCTTGGCACATGGAATTGCAGCGGTAGTTTGGTTTTTTCCATTTTAGAGAAGTGCCATGACCACCATACGGTCAAACACAAGCTTAGTCGCCATTAGCCTGCTTACTCTCTATGCACTGTCGGGGTTGGCCGCCCTGTCTTACGAAGTGCTCTGGATGCGGATGCTGAGCTTGCAGTTTGGGGTAAGCAATTTTGGCGTGGTGATTACGGTTAGTGCCTTTATGCTCGGTTTAGGCCTAGGCAGCATTTTAGGCAGAATAATTCTCGCACCGTTTAAAAACCCCTTGCTGATATTTGCATGTATTGAGATAGCAGTGGCGCTCTATGCGCTCATTTTGCCCGCACTCAACGAGTACTGGGTTAATGTTCTCGTCAGTTCTTATGGCGAGCTTGGCCTAGCTGCCTGGCATGGCATGGAGGTGATCGGTGCTCTATTCTTTATGCTAGTGCCAGCGACCGCCCTAGGCTTGGGTTTCCCCCTGATTCTGGCAGCGATAAAAGAATCGTCTATTTCGGTAGCCCATGTCTACGCAGCGAACACTGTGGGGGCAGGCGTTGGCGCTTTGATCCCCGTTTTATTATTGCCAGCCATAGGCTGGGTTAACAGCCTTTATAGTATCGCCGCCCTGGGCATCGCTGTTGGCATACTGTTTCTATTGCTATCACAGTCGATGCCAGCGATAAGCACAGATACGGGCCATCGCCAGCCGAGGCCAGCAGTTAATGATTTATTGAGTTACGCCTTAATTGGTGCAGCGGCGCTGATATTGCAGGTTGCATGGGCGCGGCTCTATGGTATGGCATTGTTACGAACCGAATATGTGCTGGCAGTGATTATTGCCGTGTTTCTGGTCGGAACCGCACTGGGCAGCGCCTTATCCCAATGGGGGCGACACCGCATCTGGTTGAATCTATTACCCCTTGTGGCGGCGTTTGCAGCAGTGGTTTCATTAATCAGTCTGCCGTCGATATCGGCATGGGCGGAGACGCTGACATACAGCTCGCTACCGAATGTACTCATGAAGCAAGGTGCCGTATTAGCGCTGGCGACGGTTACTGTCACATTTTGTCTTGGCGCATGGTTACCATTATTGGTGAGAGCGTATGCCGACTCGGCAAGTGCCGGCGCTTGGCTCTATGGCGCTAATGCGGTGGGTGCCGGTCTTGGCGCTATGTTGGCCGGGTTTGTATTAATGCCATTAATTGGTACTCCGGCGACTATTCTTGTTGCCGCACTCACATTGTTTGTCGTAGGTATGCGTTGGTGCCAGTGGCGCAGGTTATGGCTGGCCTTGCCAGTGTTGCTGGTTAGTTTTGCCGTTTTTTCTGATTTGCCGTCGGTAACCAAGCTTTTACCGCAAGCGCATGCGAACAGTCGTTCTACGCTATTTATACATGAAGATGCGATAGCGATGACCCATGTGGTTGAAACCAACGAAGGTCAGCGTCTGCTGTTGTCAGATTTACAGCGTATGGATGCATCGACAGAGCCAACAGCGGTGGTCGCACAAAGAAACCAGGCACGCTTACCTTTGTTATTGCATTCTAAAGCTGAAACAGTATTGTTCCTGGGTTTGGGAACAGGAATATCTGCATCGGCAGCACTGGATTTTGATGTTGATATCACTGCGGTGGAGTTATCGGCAGGCGTTATCGAATCGGCCGAAAAATGGTTTTCACCGCTTAATCGTGATGTGATCAATAAGGCGCGTATCGTGCGTGATGATGCACGTCGCTACCTGATGCGTAACCATGAACATTACGATGTCATCATTGGCGATTTGTTTCATCCTGACATGGTTGGCCGCAGTCGGTTGTTGTCATCGCAGCAGTTTGAGAGGGTTAAAGCGCGTCTGAACGACAATGGTCTGTTTGTACAATGGTTGGCGCTAAATCAGTTTGACCTGGAGGCGTTGCAAATTGTGCTCAAGAGTTTTCAACAAAGCTTCCCCGGTGCTAGTTTGTTTGTCGATGGTTTTAGGTTGGCGATGGTAGGCGGCAAGGATGGTGCGATCAGCGCTAGCCATCTGCTGGCCAACAGAAACAACATTGAATCCGATCAAAGCAAGACCGGAGGGGAAGGAGTTTGGACATGGCTTGGGCGTTATTTCGGCCGTATCGATAGTCCATCAAGTATTATCGAAGACGAATGGCGGCCGCGTATCGAATATCATTTGCCGCGAGTGCGCTACAGTGGCGAGATTGATTTACAGCAAGTTATTTCCTGGTTGCTGGCACAGCGGCCGCAGGCACGGGAATCAGCGCAGGAACTTGCTATTGAATATGCTGATCTGCAAAGTTTCGAACGCTCTTATTTGTCTGTTGATGCATCAATGCGCAGTTGGCAGGCGCAACTGCGTGGTGACAGCGAGCGAGCACAGCGTTTTTTGCAATTCGCCTACCGCGGGAATCCACGTGACCAATGGGTCAGTGGTACACTGGCAGACCGAATGTTAGCGTCCATGTCTGGCATGACAGTCGCGACTGAAACAGAGAAAGCCGGTTTGATGCGAATTCTGGCCGTTAAGCCGGGTCATGTACCTACGCTTGCGGCCTTGTTGCGTTTGGCGCAGCGTTTGGAAGATGACAACGCCAGTCGTCAATACTTGGATCAGTTACATCAGATTAGTCCATTGTATGAATCAGAACCCTTCCGGGTCGAGTAGAGCAAGAATAAGCGAAGCAGCTATGAACCAACCATCTACCCTCTCTCAAATACCGGTTATTACCGTTAATAATAACCTTGGTCAAAAATTACATCGTCGCCGCCGATGGTTACAGGCGATTACCGTATTAGTCGCGATACTGATACCCTTGTTAGGGGTGTTTCGTATTGATGTGCTGGCGGGTGCCTTTGTCATACTTGGTAGGCAGATCGATTTTGGCGACTTTTTTATTATTATTGGTTTTTGGTTAATGGTGTCGAGCGCGCTGATTATCACTTATTCTGCAGTGGGCACTGCCTTTTGTGGCTGGAGCTGCCCGCAAAACACGCTGTCGGAGTGGGCCAATTATTGGCACCGACGTTTGCTGGGCAAACGTTCGGAGATTATGCTTGATGGCGCGCCGATGAAAGTGTCATCTGGAAAAAACAAATTTGTTAACTGGCTGGGCTTAGGCGCGATACTGCTTGGCTTTTCGATGATCGTTGCATTAGTGCCAATGCTTTATTTTTACCCTCTGGATATGTTGTGGAATTTTGTCACTTTTCAGAGCGAAGAGCGTATGAGCGGTTCTGAATACTATATTTATAGTATTTTTGTATTGATAATTTTTATCGATGTTGCATATCTACGCCATTTCTTTTGCCGCTTTATGTGTGTTTACAAGGTTTGGCAGCATTCTTTTAAAACAAAAGAAACCTTGCACATTGTTTACGATGCATCGGAGCAAGAAGAATGCGCGCGCTGTAATTTTTGTCAGACAGCATGCTTTGTCGAGATTGACCCACGTCAGACGCAAACCTACGACGCCTGCGTCAATTGTGGTGAATGCATTGCCGCTTGTCAGAATATTCGCGGTTCGCGTAAAACAGGCGCTAGCCTGCTTAAATTTGAGCTGGGGCAGCGCCAGCAAGACCGGGATGAACCACGCAATGTGATGACTGCATTGCGTGCGCGCTTGTTGTGGATATTACCGTTAGTGATATTGGGGCTGGGCATGTTTGGCTGGGGCATGGTGACGTATGAGCCATATCGGTTTTCAGTCTCTCACACCGGCACTGCGCAAGGGCGAGAAATAAATGAGTATCGTGTCTCTCTGGCCCACAAACTCTATAGGCCGAGTGAAGTGTCCGTAACGATAGAGGGTTTGCCGGAAAACAGTTATCAACTCGAGGCGGATGTTGCACGATTTAGTACTGCACAGCGACAAGATGTAAATTTCACTATTAGTGATAAGCTGGCACCAGGTTTTTATCCGTTTTTGGTGCGTGTAAAGGCTGGTGACGGCTGGCAAAGTAGTTTCCGTGTTAATCATGTATCGGTAAAAAAATAATGGCTACCAAACAAACAGACCAAGTTAAAGACCTTGATTCAAAGACAAGTGATGTGGCTTCCTCTCCGACCCAACCCAAATGGGGCCAGGAGGCGGAAGATTTTTACGGCTATAGCTCGGAAGAAGAGCGTCTGGCCAAGCGTGGGCTTGAAGACTGGGAGATGGTTGATAAGATTCCGGAATCTCAGGCATCCATACCCAAGTGGTTTGTCGCGGTAATTATCGCCGTCTTGTTATTTGCTATCGGTTTGAGTTTTCCTTTCTGGGGTGACCGCGAAGGCTTTGAGCGTGAATGGTTTAACTGGGGCTTTGCTTTGGCCTTGGTCTATATCGCGATCTGTGCCGGTTTTATTTACGCTATGCTGAGTCTTTATGGTTCCAAGGCAGGGGGGCGTTTAGACTCTGACAAAGAGGTAAAGCGGGGCGATGATGAGCCGGATAAACCGTAGTCTGATTGCCTTTATTGCGATAGTGCTAAGTGTCGGCTGTGATAGTAAGCCGGCAGCGTTTGATAAGAAAGTAACAGTGAAGAAACTACCGGCAAACACTATCTTGAGTCGTTATTGCAGTGGTTGCCACGGCCTGCCCAAGCCGGAAACAAAAACGGCAGCGCAATGGCAAGCAGTTGTTTGGCGTATGCAAAGACACCGGGCACAACGGGCAATGCGTTTGCTTAACGAGTCCGAACTCAGCGAGATTACTAACTATTTAACCCTGAATGCAAAGGATCAATAAGTTAAATGCGTCGACTATTATTCATTGTTTTGTTATGTGTACTTAGCGTTGCCTGCAGCAAAGGCGAGCGTGCCCGTATTCCAGCACAGCTATGGAATGATATTATTTTCAAAATAGAAACCCACCCCTATCCAGTGCGCGTAGGCCATAATGAAATTTGGTTAAAAGCAACCAAGAAAAAGGGTGGGCCGGCTTCGAGCCTGGTCGTTTCTTTACGCGCAAACCCATCTGCAGAATGGGTGCAGTCGGTACAGGATGGCCATATTGGTATTTTTCGCCGGGCGGTAAAAATCGAAGAGGGGGATAAGTATCTCTATGTGCATCTGCGCCGTGGTAAGCAGCAGACTGAGCTCAAATTCGAGCTGCCTTGGCTAAAAAATGACTAAGACCGTTTTTTTCTATCAAGGCGTCGCTGAAGTGTAGCGCTGGCCTGCCAGCGGCGTAATAGAAGAATCTTTTCGCCGCCGCGGTCATCAGCACATCTGGGGCAGGTAAGGTGGCAGAGATACATTTCTTTAGGTAGCTTGCCCTCGTCGAACAAACTCTGTTGCAGCAGGCGCGCGCTGTTTCGCAATGTAGCCATGCTTCCCTGGTGAATAACGCAGCGAACATTAAAATCTACTGGCAGATATTTGATTAATCGCGATGGCGAATCGCTGGGTTCAATCAGGCGTAATATTTCGCCGCGGAACATGCCGGTTTTGGTCAACACTAGACCGGGCCAGCGCTCTTTCAATTCGAGATCGGCAATAGCGTAGGCTTGGCGCTGTAGATAGCTTGCATAGGCCAATGGCATATGCAGCAACATCAGAATCGATAGAGTATGAACGCAGTGCCCGCCGAGGTTAACGTCTTGTCCATCCCATTGCGCTGGGTAATGTTCGGGGCAGCCGCAGTCTAGAATCATGGTGATGTAGTGTTAGCGGTTCTTGAAGTAGGTGCGTGCGGTAGCAAAGATGTTGATAAAAAACATCCAGAAACCAATGGCCATAATAGTTGCGGGGACGCTAATGGTTAGCCCGTAGTAGGCATGAACGGCCGCTTGTTGTTCCAGCTCTCCGGCGCGCATCAAATTGCCTTCAGTGATGCCAAATACCATCAAGGTGCTGTAGAACCCGACTACGCCGGCAGCAGTCCACCAAAATGAATGACTGATCAATCGGCTCGACCAGATGCGGCAGCCAGCAATGCGTGGAAACAGATAATAGCTCATTGCCATGCCGATCAGCACCATACCGCCTACCAGATTGATATGGGCGTGGGCCAGGGGGTCAATCATATGGCCGGGGCCGCTCACCGGAGTGCCGACCGAGACCAGCCAGTCTCTAATTCCGGGCAAGACCTGTACGACGCCATGCGTAGTACCGATAAACAAAAAAAATGCCGAGCCTAATAAAAAGACAATTAGGCGCTGGTCTTGATCATTGGCAGGCATGAAGAATACTGACAGACACCGATAACCTTGATTTAGGTTGTCAGCGCTGAAAAAAGTTCAGATTGCGGCGCTTGAGGTCAGCCGCCGCGAAGAATTTCTATTCGTCTTTATCAGCGAGCGAAGAGGCAATGGCAGATTCAGACATGGATCCTGCAAGAAATACTGCCAGACCGAAGAAAATAGCAATCGGAATCAAGATCAGCGGGAAAATGTTATACATGGTCAGAGTCCTCAGAGTGTGTACCACAAAAACTTAGCGACTGATTATAGGGGGTTATTTCACTCTAAACAAGCTGGCTGACGAGATTATGCGCTCGCTGGCGCATGATCGCTAACAAAAGTCTGTAGGCGACGCTAACTTATTGATCCGAAAGGGAGGGAAGCTAGCTTTGTTTCAAGGTAAAACAAGGAATCCTATCGTAGACAAAGTGTGAATCAAGCCACTTTGGCGAAACAAGGAGATAGTCTCACGCATCGGGATGCCGGTTCGGTATTAACGGTGCTCTTTATCTGACGATAGCCTCGCCCTCCCTTCGCGGGTCGCTGGAAGCAGAAACAGTTTCGGTATTTTTATCGACAATTACCACCTGCATATTACCAAAGGTGCTGCCATGTTGTTCGACATGGTAGCCCCATTTTTCCAGCTGATTGACCTCAGCCTGTGTTAGTGCGCCGGACTCGTAAATCAGTTTGTCCGGCAGGAACTGGTGATGATAACGCCTGAGCTTAACGATTGAGTCAGCATAGCCGCCGTCGGCATATTCGAGAACCGCCAATAGCACCATCGTAATAATGCGGCTGCCACCGGGTGTGCCGAGAATAACGATATTCTTGTCATCTTCGAGGAATGTCGGAGTCATGCTCGAAAGAGGACGTTTGCCTGCTTCAATAGCATTGGCCTCGGCCCCAGCCAGTCCGTAAACATTAGCGACTCCCGGCTTGGCTGAAAAATCATCCATCTCATCATTAAGCAGTACACCGGTGCCTGGCACCATGAAGGCAGAGCCAAAGGGGTAATTAATGGATAAGGTGGCAGCGACACGGTTGCCATCACCGTCGACGATGGAGAAGTGCGTGGTGTTGTTACCATTGCCCGCGTTATCGACAGCGGTTGGCAGCAGGGCGCTGGGAGTTGCCTTGCTTGGATGAATGCCTGCACGCAGGCCGGAAGCGTAGGCTTTGTTGGTAAGTCGTTCTATGGGAACGTTGATAAAGTCTGCATCGCCTAAATATTGCGCGCGGTCGCGATAGGCGCGACGCATGGCCTCGATAATAAGATGTTTGCGCTGAATAGGTGATACCGCATCCAGGTCAAATCCTTCTAGTATATTTAGCATGGTAATTAAGGCGATACCGCCGGATGATGGTGGCGCCACTGAAGTGATCCTTATGCCATGGTATTCACCGCGAATAGGCTCACGCTCAATCAGTTTGTAGTTGATCAGGTCTTCGACTTTCCAGATGCCACCGGCACTTTGCACCCCGCTGGCCAGTGTGTTGGCGAACTCGCCCTGATAAAAGCCTTTACCATTGGTGTCAGCAATCATTTGCAAGGTATCGGCGAGATCGGACTGGACAATTTCATGGCCGATAGGGGGGACTTTTCCGTTGACGAGAAAGACCTCGGCGGCGGCGGGGGAGGCTAACAGGGCTGGCTGTCGAAACTTGATAAGATTTTGCATATGGGCATCAATAGCAAAGCCTTCACGCGCATAGCGAATGGCAGGAATAAGCGATTTTGACAAGTCAAGATTGCCGTAATTTTCCGCCAGATGTGCCAGGGCGGCAGGCACTCCCGGGATGCCGGCAGAGAGTGGCCCATCGATAGAAAGCTTGGGGATAACGTTGCCTTCTTCATCAAGATACATATCACGATGGGCACCGCCAGGCGCCATTTCGCGCCCGTCGAGCATGATTTCAAAGCCATCTTTGGCGCGATGTAATAACCAGAACCCGCCGCCGCCGAGACCGGACCCCGCAGGTTCAACCACAGCCAGCGCCGCAGTGGCGGCTACGGCGGCATCAAAGGCATTGCCACCTTGGGCGAGAATTTGATGCGCCGCTTGTGTGGCGAGCGGATGCGCCGTGGCAACACCTGCTTGATGGGCCTGCGCATGAGAAAACCCCAAAAAGAGGAACAGAAAAACAAAAACACTCAGTTTTTTTATAGAGTGCATATTAGTTGGCGCTGGGTTCATTGTTAGCCTGGGCCTGTATAAGAAATTCGTATTTCACCATGAGTTCCGCATGGCTCTCCACGTGATTGCTGTCATGTGGTATGCACTCTACCGGGCACACCTCGACACATTGCGGCGTATCAAAGTGTCCGACGCATTCGGTGCACAGCTCTGGGTCGATGACATAGATTTCCGCTCCTTCAGAAATGGCGCCATTAGGGCACTCGGGTTCGCAAACATCGCAGTTAATGCATTCGTCGGTAATGATCAACGCCATAAAGAATTTCTTTCGCTTAGCGGTGTTTGCCAGTCAGCGCGATAAACACGCTGGGATGGACAAAGCCACTGATATCACCTTTCAAGGCGGCGACCTGGCGCACAATGCTTGATGACAAATAAGTATATTGTTCATCGGGCATAAGAAAGATGGTTTCAATGTTGGGTGAAAGCTTGCGATTCATGCTAGCTAGTTGAAATTCATATTCAAGATCAGAGACAGCACGCAGACCACGAATGATAGTGTCGGCATTTTGTTCGCGGGCAAAATCCACCAGCAGATTACTAAACCC
This sequence comes from Gammaproteobacteria bacterium, assembly GCA_015492075.1. GTDB lineage: Bacteria > Pseudomonadota > Gammaproteobacteria. Next base: position 10,868 of record WGFU01000037.1, on the reverse strand, counting down.
CTTGACTTGCGCGCGCTTATTGTCGGCCAGTACCTCAGCCGCCAGCGCAATGCGTTCCTTAAAGTCAAAGGCAGGGTTTTTATGCGTATTTTCCGACACCGCAATAATCACGCGATCAAATAGCTGGGTTGCACGGCGCACAATATCGCTATGACCGTGCGTGATTGGGTCAAAGGTTCCAGGGTATACGGCTATTTTTCTCACGTTGCTTTCTCGTTACTTAATCGTGTCGTTGTGCCAACTGGTAGCTGACTTGTCCGGCTATTTTAGCGCGACCGAGCGCCCAGTTCGACGGCAATGATGGCGGCTCACCAGAGCGTGGTGTTTCGATATAGATATAGGCCTTTGCGTTCAATAGCCCGCGCTGTTCCAAGGTAGCACAAATGCCATCGGTCATATCAGTTGAAAAAGGCGGATCAAGAAAGACAATATCAAACTGCTTATTGCAGGTCTGCAAAAAAGCCTTGGCATCAGCCTGAACAACCTGTGCGCGGTCTTGCGCGTTGAGCAGACTTAAGCGCGCGCGCAGCTCACTGGCCAGGCGCTTAGACCGTTCAACAAAGGTCAGCTCGCGTGCGCCACGCGAAAGTGCTTCAATGCCCAATGCGCCACTACCTGCAAACAAGTCGAGACATGCAGCGCCAGCGGTGGCATGCTGGAGCCAATTAAACAGCGTCTCACGAACACGGCCCGTGGTAGGTCTGACACCGCTGGTGGCGTCGAAGTCCAGCACACGTGAACGCCATTCCCCACTGATAACACGCAATGTGCCACGAGACCGTGTGCTAGCCAAAACTATTCTCCATCGACACTCTGGCCAACCGTAACGGTGAACAACTGGTCCAGTTTAATCCGCTTGGTAAAGGTGTCACGTATTTGTTGCTTGCTAATGTTGTCCACCTTATTGGTGAATGCATCGAGGTAGTCTAATGGCAGGCCATAAAAGCCGATGAGGCTGACATAGTCAATCAAGCTGCTGTTACTGGCAATGCGCAAAGGGAAGCCGTTGACAATATCACGCTTCGCTGCGGCCAGCTCATGATCGTCCGGCCCCTCCTCGAGAAACGCCGCTACTGTATCGTAAAGCACCTGCAAGGCCTCCGTCGTTTGCTGATTACTGGTCTGCAAGCCAACAACAAACGGTCCTTGCGCACGCAGCGGCGCAAAATAACTGTAAGCACTGTATGCCAGGCCACGATCTTCACGAATGGCTTTGGTGATGCGCGAACCAAAACCGCTACCGCCTAATATATGATTGCCGACAAACAAGGCAAAGTGATCTTCGTCGCCACGTGCATGCGACGGCATGCCGACCATAATATGCGTTTGCGTCGACGGATACTCGATATGTAGCCGTTTTTGCTTCGGCATATAGGCGACGGCTTCAATTGCGGTGGGTTTTTCTCCTTTGCCTAATTTTGCGGTCAGCCTATTGGCTAGCGATTCTGCACCTGCACGATCGAGATCGCCAACGATGGCAATGGTTGCATTGCTAGCGACATAATAGCGTTGATAAAAATCCTCGATATCGCTGCGTGTTAATACCGACACACTCGTCTCATAGCCGAGCGTCGGCGCGGCATAGGCGTGAGCACCATACAGGCTCTCGTATAATGCATTCGCAACCAAGGCCCGCGGCGATTGTTTTTGTGCGCGCAACGCCACCAGCGCGCGTTGCCGTTCACGTTCCAATGCGATGTCGGGAAAGGTCGGTCGGCTTAGCACCGTGACAAAGGTGTCGAGCGCTGGCTTAAGCCATTTTGTCTGCGACAAGCTGCGCAGGCTAAGTGCGGCGCTGTCACGGTTGGTGCTGTTGCCAAACTTGGCGCCAACCTCTTCGAAGCGCTCGGCAATGGTATCGGCATCCAACGTGCCGGCACCCTCGGCCAATAAGCCGTTGGTTATCAATGCCAGGCCATGTTTGTCACCATCGCGCGCACTGCCGGCATCAAAGGTGATGCGAATATCGATCATGGGCAGTTCAGGGGCGGCGACAAAGTATACCTCGCTGCCATGGGTGTTTTGCCAGTGTTGTATCTCCGGCGTGGCATGGGACAGTTGGGCGTAGGAAAATAGGGCAACGGCAATGAATACCATTACAATTTTTTTTACAGGTGTTATCAGGGTTGTCATGGCGGCTCTCGAATTAGTGGCGAATGTTGGCAGCAGGGCGTCGAGGTCTGGCATGATCAAGCGGCTGCGGATCGAGTTCAGCGATGGTCAAATTGTCATCGATGAGATATTTTTTGGCGACGCGTTGAATATCTTTTGCCTTGACCGCAGTGATTTTGTCGACGAACTCGTCGATGATGCGCCAGTCAAGACCAATGCTTTCAAGTGCTCCAATCGTCGATGCTTGTGATGAGACAGAATCGCGTTGGTAAACTTCACTTGCGACCACTTGCGCCTTGATCCGCTCTAACTCTTTTTTGCTGACCAATTCTGTTTTCAGTATTTCTATTTCATCATCGATCACTTTTCTTAGTGCGCCAATCGTTTTGCCTTGCGCAGGTGTGCCGTCAATATAGAACAGAGTATCACTACGCGCCTGCATGCTGTAGCCAGTGCCCGCATTGGCTGCAACCTCACTACCGCGAACCAGTTTTTTTGCAAAGCGCGAGCTGTTGCCGCCATCGAGTACGGCTGATAAAACTGCCAGCGCATAGACGTCTGATTCATCCTCGGCTGTTAGCAGTGACGGTACCTTATAGCCCATGATGAAATAGGGTAGTTCTGCAGGTGCTTTGACAACAAGAGTGCGCATGCCACTTTGTTTGATTTCACGGCGTGGCTTGGGGGCGATGACAGGACTCGCTTTGATGGGTGAAAAATATTTTTTTGCCAGCGCGTGAACTTCATTCGGGTCGACATCGCCGACCACGACGACAGTCGCATTGTTGGGTGCGTACCATTGCTGGTACCAGGCATGCAGGTCATTTATGGTCATATTTTCCAGGTCATTCATCCAGCCGACGACGGGAAAGCGTGACGGACTGCTGAGAAAAGCGGCGGCATTAAATTGTTCATAGGTGAGCGCTTGCGGATTGTCTTCCGTGCGTAGCTGGCGTTCTTCCATCACGACTCGGATTTCTTTCTTGAATTCATCCTCAGGCAACAATAAATTGCGCATACGATCGGCTTCCAGCTCAAAGCTTATAGCGAGCCGGCTTTTTTCAAACTCTTGATAATAGCCGGTGTAATCTTGACTGGTGAAGGCGTTATGGCGGCCGCCGTTGTCGGAGACGATGCGGTCAAAGGCGCCGGCGGGAAACTTTTTCGTGCCCTTGAACATCATATGTTCCAGTACATGGGAAATACCGGTAATGCCGTCATATTCATAGGTGCTGCCGACTTTGTACCAGATCTGGGAAACCAGTACCGGTGCCCGGTGATCTTCTTTGACGATCAGTTTGAGGCCGTTATCAAAGATGAATTCGTGGGTATTGTCGCTGGGCTTTGCCTGCAGTGGAGGCGTCATGGCCGCCAGCAGAGCGGCCAGCCCCAGACTCAATAGTGTTTGTTTTGTTCGCATTGTTCGTTGTGTTCCCTGGGAATAGCGTCCCGACTAAAACAGTCATTCAGAATTCGGCACTAGATGGTAGGATAGTGCGCTTTACAAAAGCGTGATGTTACCGTGTTGGCAGCCTCACGCGCCAAGTTTTGAGTGAAAAGATGGTGTTTGGTTTCAAAAACAAAAGTGCAGAAGAGGATCGCCCCGAAGATAGCGGGGGGGATAAAGGCCTGTGGGGAAGATTGAAAAGTGGCCTGTCGCGCACCCGTAAAGGCCTGACCGGCGGTTTGGCCGGCCTTGTGTCAGGCAAGAAAAAAATCGATGATGAGGTGCTGGATGCGTTGGAAACGCGGCTGCTAAGCGCCGATATGGGTGTTGAGCTGACCATGGAGATTATTGCTTCGCTGCAAACACGGCTAAAGCGTAATCAATTGTCTGATGTCGATCAGTTACTGGCGGCCTTGCGTGAAGAACTGTTGGCGGCATTGGCACCGGTCAGTAAGCCGGTTGAGCTGTATAGCGCCAAGCCTTGGGTGTTGATGATGGTGGGAGTTAATGGTGTCGGCAAAACCACCACCATTGGCAAGCTCGCCAAGCAGTTTCAAAGCGATGGCAAGCGTGTCATGCTTTCTGCTGGCGACACCTTCCGCGCGGCGGCGGTAGAACAGCTGCAAGTGTGGGGTGAGCGCAACGATATTCCGGTGATTGCGCAAGGTCAGGATGCCGATCCGGCCGCAGTCAGTTTTGATGCCATTAATGCTGCCAAGGCGCGCGATATCGACGTGCTGCTGGCTGATACCGCAGGTCGTTTACACACGCAATCGAATTTGATAGCCGAGCTGCAAAAGATCAAGCGAGTGATCGCGCGCGAGCTACCCGATGCACCACATGAAACCTGGATTGTGATTGACGCCACGACCGGGCAAAATGGCCTGGTGCAGGCACAGCAATTTAATGAGGCAGTGGGCGTGACCGGTATCGTTCTGACCAAGCTTGACGGTACCGCTAAAGGGGGGATTACCTTTGCCATCGCCCATAAGCTTGGTATCCCCATTCGCTATATCGGTGTCGGCGAAGGTATCGATGACCTGCGCCTCTTTGACGCCGAGGACTTTGTCGATTCACTACTGGCTGTAGAAGAATAATAAATACTGGGAAGACGCCGTTAGCTCGATGATTATTGAATTCGACCATGTTTCCAAGCGTTATGAAGGCAGTCGCGATGCCTTGCATGACATCAATTTTACGTTGGATCGTGGTGAAATGGCCTTTTTGACAGGCCATTCCGGCGCCGGTAAAAGCAGCTTGTTGCGCTTGATTGCCCTGATAGAGCGGCCGAGCAGCGGCCGCCTTTTTGTCTACGGTAAAGATCTGGCGAAAGTAAAGCCGCGGCAGGTACCGTTTTTACGACGTAATGTCGGCATCGTCTTTCAAGATCATTGCCTGCTCAACGATCGCACCGTGTTTGACAATGTTGCGCTGCCCTTGATTGTTAGCGGCCAACTTGAGCACGCCGAGATTGCCAGGCGCGTACGCGCGGCCCTGGACAAAGTGGGTCTGCTGGATAAAGAAAAAATGAATCCGCAGCGCTTATCCGGCGGCGAACAACAGCGTGTCGGTATTGCCCGTGCCGTGGTCAATCGTCCTCCTCTATTGCTCGCCGACGAGCCGACCGGAAACCTGGACCCGGAATTGTCTGCAGAAATCATGACGCTCTTTCAGCAATTTAACCAGGTCGGCGTCAGCGTCATGATAGCCAGCCATGATTTGGCCCTTATTGCCAGTATGCGCACGCGTGTGCTGACTTTAAAGCAAGGCCGCCTGGTCGATGACAGGGTGCTGGCATGAAGCGGCGCCAGTCTCAGCAGCGTCGCCCCTCGAGCCGACGCGACCATGCATCGGCCCATTTGAAAGGCGTCAGCGCCCGGCACCGGCGCGCACCACGTGCGGGTGGTCTGCGCATGCGGTTACGCCTTTATGTCTTGCGCCATGCCCAGGCCTTCATTGATAGCTTGGGCCGTTTACGCAAGGCCCCGCTGGCCAGCATCATGACCATCATGGTAATCGGTATTGCCTTGGCCTTGCCGACCGGTTTGTATCTGGTGATTAAAAACCTGCGTGGTTTTGATGACCAATGGCAAAGCGCGACGCAGCTCTCGGTCTTCTTGCAAAAAGAACTGCCCGCAGCACGGCTTAATAAGCTGCTTGATGAATTTAAACAGGATGCGGAGATTAGCGATTTTGAGTACCGTGATCCGGCCGCAGTACTCATCGAGTTTAGCCAGTTAGCTGATCTGGGTGATAGCCTCGAGGTGTTGGATGACAACCCGCTGCCGGGTATCATTATTGTTCAAGCCAGCGCTACTGATACGCAGGCTATGACTAAACTGGCTGCGCGTTTAGAGGCGAAGGCCGAAGTCGACTTTGTTCAGCTTGACCGGCGCTGGTTAGAGCGTTTGTATGCCATTGTCGATATCGGTCAACGCGCGATTATCGTGCTTGCCTGTTTGCTGGGTTTGGCGGTATTGCTGGTGGTTGGCAATACCATACGACTCAGTATCGAAGGCCGCCGCGCTGAAATTCAGATTACCAAGCTGATTGGTGGTACTGATGGCTTTATTCGGCGACCATTTCTTTACAGTGGGCTTTGGTATGGGCTCTTTGGCGGGGTTTTTGCTTTAATCCTCATCAATATCGCTTTGTTGGCGATTCGTGGTCCTGTGAAAGCCTTGGCGCGGCTTTATGATGACAGTTTTGGCTTGTTAGCTGTCGATTTATCGACCACCGGCACGGTTGTTATCGGGGCCGTCTTATTAGGCTGGGGAGGCTCCTGGTTGGCGGTAAGCCGCCATTTACGTGATATTCAGCCGACTTAAGGCACGACAATCGCCAAGTTGATCAATAGTTGATCAATAGTTGATCGGTTTACGATAGTTTTTAGGTATAAATGTTAAGGTTTCAATTGAACTTCCGCTATAATTAGCACTCGAAGTAGGAGAGTGCTAAAATTATGCGCAGACTACGAAGGACGGAATAATGACCACTAATATGAACTCGATGAATTTGATTATCCCAGTCGGCAGTATCGAATCATATTGCCAAGCGGTTGCCCGTGTCCCTGTTTTGCCAGTAGAGGAAGAGCGCGAGCTTGCTCGTCGCTTTCGCGAACAAGAAGACCTGGAAGCCGCACGTCGATTAATTATGTCTCAATTGCGTTTTGTCGTGCATATCGCCCGCGGCTACAATGGTTATGGTCTGCAGCAGGCCGACCTCATACAGGAAGGTAATATCGGCTTGATGAAGGCCGTAAAGCGCTTTGACCCGGAAGTTGGCGTACGTCTTATCTCCTTTGCTGTGCATTGGATCCGCGCCGAAATCCACGAATTTATTTTGCGTAACTGGCGTATTGTTAAAGTGGCGACCACCAAAGCGCAGCGCAAATTGTTTTTTAACCTGCGTAGCAGCAAAAAACGCCTTGGTTGGTTTAGTCATGATGAAGTCAAAGCGGTTGCCAAAGATCTTGGTGTGCCAACAGAGACTGTGCTTGAAATGGAAAAACGCATGAGCGCACATGACGCCTCATTTGATCCAGGCCCGGAAGCGAGCGACGAGGATGAGCGTGCTTTTTCTCCGGCAGCCTATCTCACGAATGAAGACGCAGACCCTGCTGAGTTGGTAGAGAAAGCTAACTGGGCAAGCCACAGCAATAGCGGTTTACTCAAGGCGATGACAGAGCTAGATGAGCGCAGCCGTGATATTGTACAACGTCGTTGGTTGGCCGATGAAGGTAAAGCGACCTTGCAAGAGTTAGCAACGGAATACAATATCTCTGCCGAGCGTATCCGCCAACTTGAAAAAAGCGCAATGGGTAAAATCAAAAAGGCGATGATGGCTTAAACGTACACTTGCTTACATAACTCTATAAACGGCTAGCTTTTGCTAGCCGTTTTTGTTTTATAACTGTTTTGTCATTTTTGTAAAAGCAAAAACTCGCTTCAATTCCTTCTCCCTCAAGGGAGCACCCAAACACCGAGCATGTCAAAGGTTAAGGTCGAGGCGACAAGGACTTTTCTCACTTCCAGTGCTAGCCATTATCCCTTTTCCCTCTCTTGGGTGAGTTGCTTTTAATGTCACAAAATTGTCAGGAACACCGGTCTAGTTTATTTGGCTGAACAGCCGAAGGCTGGAGCGAGTGTTATGTGTGGCACTCTTTAACGTTCGCGCAAGAACATTCTCTCGCCGATAAATATCACTAGAATTCCCACTAATGCCGAGTAGATCACCATCATGTCTGTGGACGCTTTTACCGTCAGAAATGCAGCCAGTACAACGACATCAAAAACAATCGCGGCAATCAAAATAACAGCATTGGCCTTGATTTCCTTGCGCAAGTGACGCAACACGCCCCAATGTATAGCGATGTCCATTAATAAATAGAAAATGGCCCCTAGCGAGGCAATACGAGTCAAATCGAAAAACAGGGTCAGGAATATGGCTACCGCAATAGTGTAAACCAGAGCATGATTTTGGATGCTACCCGGCATGCCAAAATGGCGGTGCGGTACCAGCTTCATGTCAGTCAACATCGCCAGCATACGTGATACCGCAAATATACTGGCGATAACGCCCGAAGTTGTGGCGACAATTGCCAAGGCAACGGTGAACCATAAACCGTAATCCCCCAGCGCCGGACGCGCCGCCTCTGCCAGGGCGAAATCCTTTGCCGCAATGATTTCCGTCAAACTCAGGTTGCCTGCTACCGCCAGCGCAACCAGGATGTAAATCACGACACAGACCGCAATTGAAATGATAATGGCGCGACCTACATTACGATGTGGATCAACAATCTCTGAGCCGCTATTGGTAATGGTGGTAAACCCTTTATAAGCCAGAATGGCCAGCGCCATGGCCGCGATGAAGCCAGTCGCGGAAGACTCTGTTATGCTTGCCGAACTACTTTCAAACGAAAAATCAGCCATCCACAAACCGCCAAGGGCAAATACTACAATACCGCCAATTTTGATAAAGGCCATCAGCAGTGAAAAAAGACCAATAGCACGATTGCCTGAGATGTTGAGCAAAAAGGCAAACACCAGCAGCCCGACCGCTAGAGCCGGTACTATCCAACTGCCAGCGTCAATATCGAACAGTTGTATACTGTAGGTGCCGAAAGTTTTTGCCACCAGGCTCTGATTGATGACCATCGAAAAATACATGAGCAGTGCGCCGGCAGCCGTCAACACCCCCTTGCCATAGGCTTTTTGCAAAAACATGGCAATGCCGCCGGCAGAAGGATAAGCATTGGATAATTTCACATAGGAATATGCGCTAAAAGCGGTCACCACTGCCGCGGCAAGAAAAGCCAGAGGGAATAGTGAACCAGCGAGTTCAGCAATCTGTCCCGTCAGAGCAAGTATGCCGGCACCGATCATTACCCCGGTGCCCATCGATACGGCGCCCACCAATGTCAGGCTGTTTTTTTTATACTGCGACGATTTATTATGTTGCGAATGATTTTCCAATACAGCTTCCTCTCAATGGGGCCCTGCAAGCTCAGGGTTTTCAGTTCTTAAAATTTATTATCTATCTCTTACACCTGTTATCACTATATCAGTGGCTGTGAAAGAGGCATAAAGAGGCATGGTGCTTTTCGCCGGTCGCTGAATGTACTTGTTATGTGGAATGAATCACTGATGATAATAGTTTAACTTGTTACCATCTCAATCACGAAAATAGGCGCAATAAAAACCACCTTCGCGCTTGCCGGGCGCGCCTTCATCGACAGCGCCAAGGGATAGTGCTTTGGTGTGAAAAGAATCCACTGCCTCCGAACTTTCCGCTTTCAATGCAATCATGCCTCCATTTCCCACTGTAGTAGGGTTACCATCAAAAGGTCGGGTAATTGAAAACATGGGTGTCCCTTCCCCAACACTCCAGGCGACAAATTTTTCGGTATCATATATTCGAGTGGCACCTGTCTCATTTAACAATTCATCATAAAAGCTAGCAGATTTTTCAAGGTCATTGGTGCCAAGCGTAATGTAACCGATCATCTCATTGCTCCGGAAAATTGGAATCTAACCATTGATCATACGGTAATGTAGGTAATCTTCATCTTTATCTAGGGCAATTAAAACTCTTGATTCAGCACTAAGGCCGAGCATCAAAAAGCGGCCCTAACGTCGCGCTTAACCAACCAACGCGGAGGTCTGTCCGAGTTGAAGAGTCGCCTTGTTAATCATTTTTTGCCAGGGTTGACGCCACAGTCGCTTGTTATGTGCGACTTTCCTAATAACCAGGCTTTCTGCTGTTATGCATGACGGCCGATATAAAAACGGAATCATTATTGACCTGATAGATTACTGAAAACGGAAATTTGCTCAACAAAAACCGGCGGAGTTTTTTGTGAATTTTGGCCACGTTCTGGGAAGTTCTGCTATTGCCTCATATGCTGACTCTAGCTCTGCTATAAAGTCATCGCCCAATCCTTCAGCCTGATTTTGATACCACTCGTAATCTCTTTATTTCATGGGCAGTATCAGGGTGAAATATAATTTCAGCCATCCTGGCCCTTCACCTCATTTTTGATTTCACTCCAGGAAACCCCCTTTACCTCTCCCGACCTTAACTCAAGGAGACGCTTTTCCGACAATGCAGCCCATGCCTCATCTACACCCTCATCTTGCCTTGATTCTAGGGATGAAATAAGACAATGAGCAACGAGAGCCCTTTCATCAGACGACAGTTCCTTAATATTTTCAATGACTTGCTTAAATACGTCTGACATAACTCCTCCACTAGGTTTATAATTCTGACTGTAGCAAATTACCGTGACTTCATCAGCACATAACGTCGCAATTCACCTGCGTATTTGTAGTGGCGCAGCGAGCAAAAAATGCGTCAGTATGAAATTTCATTGTTATGCCTTATTTCTTTTTAGTGTTGATTTTTTTAGCATTTCTGTCATTTCTGCAAGTTGCGTTGACTTGTTTTTTCTTATACAAATCTCGTAAAATATATGTTCTGTTATTTCCATAATATGTTCAATTGATTGTTCATCTGGTAAAAACCCCTATGAACAGATGCACTTCCTGCATCAATGATTACTTCTAATAGCTCACGTTCATTTTGGCCAATTATCTTTTGTTCCAAAACAGATGCAAGTTTTCTATCAAATCCACCGATATCACCAAGAGTATTAATTAGAACTCTCTCAATTGCAGTTCTTACACCTGATGATGCAAGTGCAAAGAGAGAATTATCTAAGGCAGCATATACTTCATCAAGTTGAACCGCCCCGGGTTTTGAGGAGGCTCCAACCTTTGAGAGAATGGAGCCATGAACAAGTCAAACAAGT
>WGFU01000036.1 GCA_015492075.1 Gammaproteobacteria bacterium | reverse complement strand
GCATTAGGCCCATACCTCGGGGCCATACTCTTTCGTATAAGTAGATAGCAGTTCAATGTAGTAGCGGTAATCGTCATGACAAAAGAACGTCTTTTGCCGTCGATTACCGCGCTGGGTAACGTGATGAGGGTATCCGGGTACAACAACTCGAGCCATCCTGGCCGTAGTTCATCTCCTGAACGCATCCGTACCCGAGTTATTCTAATGACATTTCGAAAATAGGTATACTGTCCCCGGAATTCTCAATTATTGACCCCAATTATTATACTCTGACCCTAAATATCGATATCCAATTATTTTGATCCTAAATATCTATATAACTGTGTCAATCAATACCGCTAGCGGCCAGCCAGTAGGACCACATCCATCAAGATATATTCGAACAGTTCTCTGTGTAGCATCCACACTTAATAACAAAGACAATGCAGCTTGGCTCGTGGATGCATCATATTTAAGTTCGTAGTACGCACCACCTTTTGAACAATTGTCTGGATTTATCTGATTTGTATGGCGGAATAGCAGCCTTTCAGTGCCAGGCGTTGCATCAAAATAAAGTCCAACTATTGTACCACTTGCAGTAAATTGTGCAGCCATACTGTGAAGCGGAACAAACAAGAAAACACTCAATAATATTCTAGCTATAATTTTTCTCAATTCCTATACTCCTAAAATAAATTAGCGATATTTAGTGTCTAATATTTGGGGCAATTATAGTCAGCAAAAACTTATAAAGCTATAACCAACTCAAACATAAAAATAAATAGTTTTTACTCTGACCCTAAATATCCCTGTCCCCGGAATTCCTCCTGTCAATCTCTAACACTCGCCTTCCTGGCTAGCTTGAAACACAACCCTATCAGCAATGATTTAATGTGTACCTGACCCCAATTATTGGCTCGCAGTTAGCGCATTAACCTCTACTTTTCACTCCAGTTAATAATGGAGGGATTACCATTTAATTTGTACCTGACCCCAATTATTCTGCCGCCAGCAGATAGGTTTCATCCATCACGAACGAATGAAAACGCTCCTGCCACAGATGCCCACGCCACCCTTTACGAAAGTTCACATGCCGTGTACAACGCCGATGCGCTTCACCCAGCGATGCTCGAAGGCCCTCCTCCTCACCTGGAACCATGACCAGATGCTCATGATTTGGCATTAGGCAGTAGGCCCATACCTCGGTGCCATACTCTTTCGTATAAGTAGATAACAGTTCAATGTAGTAGCGGTAATCGTCATGACAATAGAACGTCTTTTGCCGTCGATTACCGCGCTGGGTAACGTGATGAGGGTATCCGGGTACAACAACTCGAGCCATCCTGGCCATAGTTCATCTCCTGAGCGCATCCGTACCCGAGTTATTCTAATGACATTTCGAAAATAGGTATACTGTCCCCGGAATTCCATTCCGGAATTCTGAAATATTTGGTTATTGGCCAAATCCTATCATAGGTAATCGTGCCACGATCAGATGATGTCTTGAAGGTGCGACGCGTTATCAAGTACAAATACTATTATCAATATATCGATAGACTTGACCCCTCGCTACTCTCCTTTATGCGCTACGAATAGCAAACGACAAGGCCTCACCTGATTCTTCACCGAGGCAAAACACCGAATGCCAGCAGCAATTCATGTCTGTTTCTTGCGGTAACAACAACACATCACCAGGGTTAACTACTCTACCATGACCGTTGGCGATTAATTGTTGTACGAATGATTCGGTTTCGTTGATAAGTTGAATAAGCGCATCGTTACTGAAGCTTTCAAGTTCTACTGACAAGTTTTCGCTATTACGCGATATGTCGATGAGCTCCTGACGTTGTGAAGTTGAAATAGATTCTGGCCAGCGGTCTTTTGTCTCACTTTGATTTACAAACGCTGTGATCTCAGCCATGAGTTCATGCTTGGCTAGTGCTAGCCAATAGGTATGGCCGCTAAGCTGGGCGTAAACAACACCGGCATGCCCCCTTTCACGATCATGATGCAAATAGGCACCGCCATCGGGTGAGTTGAAATAGATAATACGCTCGACAAAGGTGACAGACCGGCAATCTAGAACTTCACAAAGCTGTTGCTTAAGTGCTTTATTCTGTGTGATGAGCCGTGACTCGGGAAATACCGCGTCGGTTAACAAGGCGGCATAGTGTTGGCGTTGTTTGTCTGCGGCGACGTCTTCGACATTATCGACACCAAAAGAAAAGCGAAACCGTAGCGAGGCGTCTTCTTCATAAAATGATAGCCAGGAGACTTTAAGCCAGAGGTCTTCGGCCAGCACTTCGTCACCGTCGATGGCGTCAAATAAGACAGTTTCGATTTCCTGACTATCGCCTTCGTTAACACTGCTACCCAGGGGTTCAAAATATTTATCTAATCGTTGACTATAGGGCGGGTTCGCTAATACAGCATCGCATTCCTGCTCATCTAGTATTGCTTCGTAAAGCTTGTGCGATTGCGCAATATCCTTGTAATGCTCTGTAAGTTCAGCCGAGCAGCAGTTTGGCAGAAAGACGGGCTTACCGTTTTGCCAGGCAGCGAGTGCGTCGCTTGTCGAATTTGGTGCGTGGTCAAAGACTTCGCCGAATTGATGACCACGCCGTGTCAGTAAATAGGAGGCTAAGGGTGTTACATCGTTTGCGAGTTTTTGCATTAGGCCATCAGGCTTTTAACAGAACGTATCAGTTCTTTAACACTGTCTTGATCGTCAACCTCGTTAAGCGTGAGCTCAATAGCACGGTAACATTGCACTAGCACCTGAGTTTTTGGCCGTGGTGAGGCTAATTGGGTTTCGACAGTATGAATATCAGCTTCCAGTTCAGCGCTTTGCGCGTCACTTAACCCCAGACTTGGCACAGCGCCACGTAATGCCTCTGCCACCGCCGGGAAGGTGACCCTTACTACACCATGCGTTTCCGGCTGCAATATATCAATTTGCTCAGGCAAACTGCCGGCCAGAGTCGCTTCTCGTATATCGACTGACTGGGCGGGAACGGTATTGTCATTGGACCGGTAACGGTTGACAACGTCGAGACCTAAGGCAGTGAGAAAAACCTCGTCGCTGCCACTCTCTGAGGCGACCAGATCACTGTCCTTCAAATCCTCGACAATGACGCTGGTAGAGGGTTCGTCGTAGTTAAGCGCCGCCGCCAGACTGGCGACACTGAGCTGAGAGGACGGGTCTTCTTTACGCCGCTCATAGAGATGACTAAGAATGTTAAGACAGTATTCCTGCGCTTGCTGCTGAGTGCTCATTAGACAACCTTGTTCATTCAATTGGATTATTTACCCACAATTTTACCGTGGATATTGTCCGGCTGCTAGCGTTTTACCGGCCGTTTTTGCAATTTTCGCTGCAAAGTACGCCGGTGCATATTGAGTGAGCGCGCAGCGGCCGAGACATTGCCGTCATGCTCGTTCAGCACCCGTTGTATATGCTCCCATTCCAGGCGCTTTACTGACATGGGTTCTTGCCGAGGCTCAGCATCATTTTCAGGCTTACCACCCTCCAACACTGCACACAAGTCGTCGATCTCGACAGGTTTCATAAGATATTGGCTGGCCCCGAGCTTGATAGCTTCGACCGCCGTCGCAATACTGGCAAAACCGGTCAACACGACAATACAACATTTTGGCTGGTGTCTATGGAGATGCCCGACAACGTCGAGGCCCGTCTCGTCACCGATTTTAAGATCCACCACGGCGTAGCTAAAGTGAGACTCGATTGCTTTGATGCTGGCAGAGTCGACATCATTGACCGCGGTAACCTGATAACCCTGTCTGGACAGCGCCCGCGCCAGGGTAGTGGCGAAAACAGCGTCGTCATCGACGATCAATAGTGATTTATCTGTCATATCCGCTACTCAGGCCCGCAAGCTAGGCAGCGGCAAACTGATTAATGTTAGCGTTCCGCCCACTTGCCGGTTTTGCAGACTGACCTTACCGCCAAAGCGACGAATCACAGAATGGGCGAGAAACAAACCCAAACCCAGCCCGTCGGATGCCATCGTTATGGGCGCCTTGCCAATAGAGTCTTGTAATGTCTCCGGCACACCTGGACCGTCATCCTGAATTGAAAGATCTAATGTCTGTGCATTCCATGCCGCAACCACCTTGACATCACGCTCTGAGACTTTTTGTGCGTTATCGATAATATTCATTATGGCCTGGCTTAAGCTGCGATCGATTACCATCCTTGGTGCTTCTGCCGAACCCTTAATCGTTAGCGCAACCGGCTTACGCGGCCGGTTTGCATCACATTCCCCGCAAAGCGCTTCAATATATTGATCAAGACGAACGATTGTGCCACCAGCAAGACGAACGCCCCCTGCTGATGCAGACAAAGTTGTTAAGGCGTCACGGCAACGACGTACCTGGCCACGCATGATATCAATGGTTTTTGATTTCTCTTGTGTCGAAACCGTTTTATCGGCCAACTCATCTAGCAGTAACGCCATGGTGCCAAGTGGTGTGCCTAGCTCGTGGGCGGTACTGGCTGCCAATGTGCCCAATGTGACCAGTTGCTCATCACGCATCGCGCCTTCACGTGCCTCGTTTAATGCTGCTTGCTGTTGTTGCATAGCACTGCGCATGGCGACGACAAAATAGGAAATCAGTATTGCAGTAATAACAAAGCTGAACCACATACCGATGATGTGCACATTAAATTCGTTGTGGCCACCGTGACTGTGCGCAACAGGTACATACTGCCAAAGCAGGAAGGTATAGCAAATGGCTGTCGTTGCAGCGAGCAGCCAAATATGACGTGCCGGCAAAAGAACAATGGCAACAGTAATAGGCAAGAGATAGAGCACAATAAACGGATTGGCGGCGCCACCGGAAAAATAGAGTAAGGCGGTCAAGATAGTGATATCGGCCAAAAGATGTAAGAAAAACTCATTGCTATCGACGTTTTCAACACGCCGTGAATGTAACCAGGTATAAATTGTGAGTACGATGTAGATAGCAATAACAACAGTGATCGCGAATAAAGGCAACGCCAACTGCAAATACAACACGGCGACGGCCAAAGTGACCAGTTGCAACACGATTGCCAGGCCGCGTAATACAACTAGGCGATACAGGTTAGCTGAACCAGCACCAACTTGGGAATGGTTTAACGTTAACGAATCCACAAAGGTTTGCCTAAAACAGTGGTATCGCCAAACACGCCACAACGCCGCTTAGCGAGCCAGAAAATCAATGATTTTACTTTCATGCCAGTACTGCGCCCGAAACGGTATCTTACCGGAGACAAAGCCAATATGACCACCTCGCTGACACAGCACCCTCTCGACTGAACAGCTTACCTCGTCAGCAGTGGGTGCCGAACTGGCAAACATGAACGGATCATCGACAGCATGAATGATTTGTGTAGGAATCCGGATCTCTTTGAGGTACTGATGGCTACTACTTTCGGTATAGTAATGATCAACCCCTTTGAAACCATGCAATGGTGCAGTAACATGTTCATCGTAATCCCAAAAGCTTTTTAGTTTTCTGACGTCCACTTTAATAGGTGATGGCTTGCCGGTAAACTTATGCATCATTTTAGAGCGCAGCTGCCTGAGCAAGTACTGCTGGTAAAAACGCGAAAAACCCTGATCCAGTCGTTTGGCAGCATCGTGCAGCTTAAACGGCACTGACACGGCCACCGCCTTTGCCAAAGGATTATCTGTGCCTGTCTCGCCCAACCACTTCAACAAGGCATTAGCGCCGAGAGAAAAACCAATGGCGGCGTAAACACGTGAATTCGTCGCCGACGCAATATGCGCCACCACAGCAGCAATATCCGCTGTGTCACCAGAATGATAGGCACGATCCAGACGGTTGTCGCGACCGCTACAACCCCGAAAATGCATCAACACAGGGCGATAGCCTTGAACCTCTAAGGTATGAAACATGCCGGCCGCATAGTGCGATTGAATAGAGCCTTCAAGTCCATGCACCAACAATACCAACTCACCGTGTTGGCGCCGACTCCAGCAAAGATCAAGAAAGTCACCGTCGTCAAGCTCGAGCTGTTCATGCCGAATATCCAGCCGTCGACGCTTACGAAAGAAAAACGGCCACAGAGTCTGTAGATGCGGTGAAGGCAACCACCATGCAGGAATAAAATCAGAGTTCATGATATATCTGTTTTCAATATTGATCTGTCAGTGTAAAAGAGAATACCAAAACCGCCCAATGACAAACCGGTCTACGGCCCATTCAACGAGCAACCCTCAGCATCAAGACTATTTGCTCACTTAACCCAAAAATTGTAGCCCCAAGGCGATACACTCTCACAAACTAGTTGGCGCGCCCATACACGTCATCGAAACGCACAATATCGTCTTCACCCAAGTAACTTCCAGACTGGACTTCGATCAACTCCAACTCAAGACTACCGGGATTTTCCAGTCGGTGTTTGATGCCCAGTGGAATATACGTTG
>WGFU01000035.1 GCA_015492075.1 Gammaproteobacteria bacterium | reverse complement strand
CGGGCCAGCAGGGACGTGATGGAGAGTTTGAAGTAAACAAGGAGATAAGCATGTTAATTTTGACGCGACGCGTGGGTGAATCCCTGATTATTGGAGATGACGTCACCGTAACTGTCCTGGGCGTCAAAGGCAACCAGGTCCGTATCGGGGTCAACGCCCCCAAAGAAGTATCCGTACATCGTGAAGAAATTTACGAACGTATCCAGAATGAAAAGGTGTCGAAAGAATCTGCATCGTAACGCGGATTTTCGGGGGATTCTATAGCAGCGGTTGCCCGCTTGCTGTTCGTCAGGTGTGTTAGCAGTATTTTGTGGATGTAATTGCAGTGCCTCCCCTGTCGTTTTTGTCGTTCATTTGACGAAACACCACTCCATGCTTGCCAACCTATTGGCGAAGTTATTGCGGAAGGTTGAATAGTTGGCTATTTCATCAGAAAGAGTCGCCGGAGTGGGTTTTCTATTGCGCGCAATTCTGGGAGAATAGCGCCCCTGTCGTATTCGCAGATAATTGCGTTGTTGACTGGGAGAGCTGGCCGAGTGGCTGAAGGCGCGCCCCTGCTAAGGGCGTATACGGCAACGTATCGAGGGTTCGAATCCCTCGCTCTCCGCCATTTTTAAAAGAGTGGCAAGGGATTGTTTTAGAGGAAGGACAACAAGTTCACCCGTTCTCTTGCAACTGGATGACGGAGCTGGTATATTCCCCCGCTCTTTTGGTCTTGCCATTTGACGTTAGTCATCGTTTTTACGCGCCCGTAGCTCAGTTGGATAGAGTACCTGGCTACGAACCAGGCGGTCGGAGGTTCGAATCCTTCCGGGCGCGCCATTTTTTAGTAGTAAAAACAAACGGTTACCGGGTTGCTCGGTGGCCGTTTTTTTACGCTTAATTTCACTGCCGAACTTTTGCCGGTCACAGCATTCGTTGCCGCACGTAATTTTTATAAGCGTTAACCCAGGATTGCTTCCT
Organism: Gammaproteobacteria bacterium; assembly: GCA_015492075.1. Classification (GTDB taxonomy): domain Bacteria; phylum Pseudomonadota; class Gammaproteobacteria. The sequence continues at coordinate 7,493 of WGFU01000035.1, read as the reverse complement.
GTCTTAGTCTTTAATGGTGCATTGGCCCCCTCAATGAGTTCCCCGATTTCAGCGGCTGAATAATGGGCGGTTATATTTCCATCCCAATGGCCTAGCAACGCTGTTCGTGTTTCACGAGGTACACCGGCGGCACGTAATCGGCGACCGAATGTATGTTTGAGGTTATGCACCCAGGGCCACCGCATTAAAAAGCATTTAAAAACATGACCTTAGCGCGGTAGCTATCATTCCAGGCTCTTCTTGGCAAGACTGAGCGAAGAAGGCTCCTGCTGAAACAGATTCATACACAGGTGGCGAACGCTAGTCATGATCGCGGCTGCATTCCCTTTCCGTATACGACTGGCATCGTCACCAAAGACCACATCCAACCGCCAATGAAGCGGATTTTCAACACCCCAATCTCCACGTACCGCATTTGCGAATCGCTTTGCATCCGCTGGGATTGAGTTGATGAAGTAATGCCGCTCAATGCTTTTAACATCAGCCTCCAGGCACTCTCGCTCAACCATACCGATACTTTTTAATCCCTTCCATTTGTGCGTATCTGGAAGACTTTGCAGAACATCACTCACCCAATAACGTCGGGTCTCTAACCGACCATGCCCTTTGTCCAGCTCCTCCTCATAGTCGTGCTTTACATCGCCGAAGTGGTTGGCTTTCGCGGTCACAAAAAAATCCTCAACTGCGTCATGAAGCTTACTCTGATTGCCCTTGAGGCTCAGGACATAATCTCCCTGTTGATCAGCTACTTGTTCAGCGATAGCCCGCTGACAACCCATCGTATTTTTTAAGATTGCTGGTTGGTCTCGCGGTTTCTTTTTTCTTGAGAGGCTTGTGTTCAGTGGCGTTTTTTGGTGTGGCGCATGGGCAATCAGAGCAGATGATGAACTGATCCGGTTCGCCTCGGGTTTGGGTGATGCTTAAAGGGGCCGACTGTTTTGTTAGCGTATCGCGGTATCCAGGAATCGACCATGGGTAGTTATCAACGATGCTAATGATTTGATTGTTGCAGTGATTAACCGGAGTATCAGCGGATGCCTCTTTTGGTTCACTACTTGTTTCTGGCGTAGAGGCGTACTCCATCATTAAGGTGATGCTTGTCATTAGCCAAATTGTGATAAACCCGTTGTGCATATCTCATTCGTCTTTGTTCACGAACTACAGACTGAGCAGGGCCAGCATGGTATGCGCCGACTGCTTGCCGGGTGTAGCCGAAACGACGGATTTCGCCCGCCAGTATCCACGCGCCGATATGAATGTTGCTACATGGATTCCAAAGATCTCCGGGCTGAATTCCTATTTTGGCTAAGGATGGAAACCACCGAGAATTTATCTGCATTAAACCGATATCCACCGATCCATTGGTGTTACGGTTTATGGGCTGTGAATCCATTGCACTCTCGGTAACTGCAATGGCGCGTAGGATGGTCTCGTGTATGCCGTAGCGATTTGCTGCGGACTGCCAACACGACTCTGCAAAGGCGTTATTGATTGCCGCGTAAAACAAAAAAATAAAAAACAGTGTGCTTCGCATGAAGACCATCCAACACGGCTGCGGCGTGGGGATATACTGGCTTGGAGTGGGGGGTTAAAACAATGAAGAATTAGTTATTGGTTTTGAAAAATTATTGAAGTGTCATCGTCTCGTAAGGTCGGCCGCAGGGACTTTGTTAAGAATGATTTGGGGTCGAATTGTTGCACAGTTAAGCTCAATTAACTGAGTTCATCTGCCAGAAGATCAAAAACCAGACGAACCCGTCGGCTGGTTTTTAATTCACGGTGAGCTGTTAACCAAATGGGGAAAACGATTGGCGCAAGCGTTGGCAGGGCCTGCTGAACGAGCGGTTCTGCATCGCCAATATCTTCGGGTACGATGCCTATACCTAAGCCCTGCTTGACCAGCTCCCAGTGGACGAGATGGCTTTCGGTCTGTATCGGAAAGTTCTTCAAGGTGAGATTCAGGCCGAGTTCGTTGTATCCCTTTACAAGCATGTCGGTTTTATCGAAACCGATGAAGTCGGCCTCGTTAAGATCCTCCGCTGTTTTCGGAAAGCCGATTTTTTTGAGGTAGTGGGTTGTGGCGTATAGGCGGGCTGGCACCTCTTTAATCTTTTTTGCTATCAGCTCTGGCTGGGTCGGGCGGAAGCTACGTACCGCGATATCCGCCTCACGTCGGCCAAGATCGCTGGCGCTATTTGACGCGATCAATTCAATATCGATACCCGGCTCTGCTCGTCGCAACTTGTCGATAATCGGTGGCAACAGATAGGCAGCGTGAATTTCGCTGGCGGTGATGCAGATACTGCCTTCGATATTTTGTGACTGGCCGCTGGCCGTCAACGAAACATGGGTGGCGGCTTCACCCATCGCCTGTACATGCTCCAGCAACTCCAGGCCGCTTGGGGTGAGCGCTAGCCGTTGGCCGATGCGTTCAAACAGCACCACATCCAGTTCCTGTTCAAGCGCCGTTACCTGGCGGCCGAGTGTGGGTTGTGTCATACCCAGCGCTCGCGCCGCCGCCGACAGCGACCCCTCTTCCGCAGTGACAAGAAAGGCGCGTGCCCGATTCCAGTCAAATTTTATCGATCTCCAGTCCATGCAGATATGAATAGCTTTAATGTAAATTAAGTGGATTTAATTCAATTTTACATGGGTTACGCTAATGAGATCAATAGTTAACAGTTCAGGAGAGTCGGGATGAAAGCGATAGTTTGTAGTGGGTATGGTTCACCGGATGTTCTGCAACTAAAAGAGATCGACAAGCCGAGACCGGCAGAGGACGAGGTATTGATCAAAGTCTATGCGGCGAGTGTGACTGCGGCGGATTGTATGATGCGGCGCGGAAGTCCATTTTATGCTCGCTTGTTTATCGGCTTGATGAGACCGAACAATCCAGTCACGGGGACGGGTTTCGCTGGCGTGATTGAAGAGGTGGGTAGGGCCGTGACACAGTTCAAAACGGGCGACCTGGTCTTTGGCGAGACCGGTGTAAATTTTAGTGCCAATGCCGAATATCTATGTCTGCCTGAACATGGCGTATTGGCAACGATGCCGACCAACATGGGCTTTGAACAGGCCGCCCCTCTCTGCGATGGCGCGTTAACTTCACTAAGTTTTCTCAAAGATGTTGGAAAAATCAGATGCGGGCAGAGTGTGCTGGTCAATGGCGCATCCGGTAGTCTGGGCAGCGCTGCCGTACAGATCGCCAAATACTTCGGTGCGATAGTAACCGGGGTTTGCAGCACAGCGAATGTAGAGATGGTGAGATCGTTGGGGGCCGACCAGGTTATCGACTACACGAAAGTGGATTTTACTCAACAGCGCAAAACTTACGATCTCATCTTCGACACCGTCGGCAAGTCATCCTATAGAGCGTCTAAAAAGGCGCTAACCCCTGACGGCATCTATCTATCGCCGGTTCTCAGATTATCCCTGTTGCTGCATATGCTATGGACTTCAAAGCTCGCAAGCAGGAGAGCAAAATTTTCAGCGACTGGGTTACGCCCCGCTTCAGAACTTCGGACACTGCTTAATGAGCTGAAGGCGCTGTTTGAGGCTGGCAAACTCAAATCGGTTATTGACCGGCGCTACCCGTTAGAGCAGGCGGCAAAGGCACATTGCTATATTGATACCGGGCACAAAAAGGGAAATGTAGTGTTGTCGATAGTGTCTGAGGACATTCTGAAAACCTGAGCCTCAGTTAACGAGTGCTGCTAATTAGGCTCTTTAAGCCTGATAGCAGAGGACACTACGCGTTACTGTGAAACTTTGGCAGTGCGACGAACGCTACCCGGCGGCACACCGAATACTCGTTTGAATGCCCGGCAGAACGCTGCTTCGGATTGATAGCCGAGGCGATCGGCAAGCACGGCGAGGGAATCCGACGTTTCTTGAAGTTGCGCACGAGCGAGTTGCATACGCCACTGGGTGCGGTAACGCATGACGGATTCGCCTACCAGGCTGGTGAACCGAGCGGAGAAGCCCGAGCGTGACATACCGACCTCTTTGGCTAACGAGGCCACCGTCCACTCTTTTTCAGGCTCGCGGTGGATAGTCGCGAGTGCCCTTCCCACCTGATCGTCGCGTAGGGCAGCGAGCCAACCTCGTTCCGCTTCGGGCGCAGAGTCTATCCACGAGCGAATCGCTTGAATAATGAGAATATCGGCCAAATGAGTAATGACGGTTTCGCCGCCTGGTCGTAGCTCCTTGGCTTCACGGGCAATGAAACGAAGCGTGCTTTGCAGCCAACTGTCCTCATCATCGGCCCAGCTGTCGATTTGCAATACTTTGGGCAGCAACCTTATCAGTTGCTGGCCCGCCACATGATCGAAGCGTACGACGCAGCAGGTCAGGTGGGTTAATTCACCCGCGCCGCCATAGCGCATGATCTCGTAACGGTCGCTTACCTTCTCAACGGGTATATCGAACAACGGCACGGTCTCTTCTTGCGGACTGCTACGCATACAGTGGCCGTTGCCGTGGGGAACGAGTGCCAGACTACCTTGTTGAAGCAGACGCGGCTCTTCGCCGTCAACCTCTAGCCAGCAGTGACCCCCAGTAACGATATGAAACATCATGCAGTCATCAAATGAGGGCAGGTCTATACCCCAAGGTGCAGTTAGCTCAGATCGACAATAAAGCGTGCCGGTAAGCCTGAGCAGGTGCAGGGTTTCACCGAGCGGGTCAGTGAAATTAGGGATTTTTGTGTTGGTACCCTGCATGGATTGAATATTGCCATGGAAATTTACCGATTGTCTAGAATGTTTGGACGATAGATCAATTTAATTGGATTAGAAGTGATTGTTAATCCATATCTCGTCTCCCATACTTATACCCATGACAAGTGTGTCGTTCGTTCAAACCCAACATCAATCAACACAGGAGATAGCTATTATGAAAACCTTGGGCATGAAAAACTCACCCATTCTCATCATTGGTAAAAACGGTAAAACAGGCTCGCGCGTAAACCAGCGCCTACAAGCCCTTGGCTATGACACTCGTGCTGTTTCCAGATCAACCACGCCATCATTTGATTGGGAGGACAGCGCGACATGGGCCGCTGCCATCAAGGGCGCTCGCAGTGCCTATGTCACCTATCAGCCGGATCTTGCTGTACCCAATGCAGAACCCGCGATTAAAGAGTTCGTGCGAGTCGCCCGCGAAAACGGATTGGAACACATCGTTCTTCTTTCTGGTCGAGGTGAAGAAGGCGCACAACGCGCAGAGAAAATACTTCAGGAGAGCGGTATCTCATGGAATATAGTCAGGTGCAGCTGGTTTTGTCAAAATTTCAGTGAAAGCTTTATGTTGGAGGGCATATTAGCCGGTGAATTGGTCTTGCCTGCCGCAGACACCATTGAGCCTTTTGTTGATGCGGATGATATTGCAGATGTTGCAGTTGCAACCTTAACCGATCCAAGCCACCGCAATAAACTGTACGAGCTTACTGGCCCGCGCGCACTAACCTTTACTCAATGCGTCGAAGAAATTTCCGACGCACTTGGCAGGCCCGTGAAATACACAGGCATTCCCGTCGATGCCTATATCAACGTGTTAAACGAACAGGACGTACCAGAAGACTATCAATGGTTGTTGCGTGAATTGTTTACCGTGGTATTTGATGGCAGAAACAGCAACGTGATGTCAGGCATTGAAGAGGCGCTTGGTCGACCCGCTACCGACTTCAAAACCTATGTGCAGAAGACGATTGGGTCGGGCGTTTGGAATACCGTGATGCAGAAAGAATCAGCGTAAGGTCTTCATCGAAGTCAGTCTCAGCGACTATGCAGAGACTGACTTATTAGTAAGAGGGATTAAAGAACATGAGAAACTCAAAAGTGCTTAAAACTATATTGATTACCTCCGGTTTGATCGCTACAGGAATTGGAGCGGCAATACTGTTTATGCCTGTGGCTTTCTATGCGGCATATGGAATAGAAATTGGTGATAACTTCGGTTTACTGAATGAAATAAGAGCATCTGGTGGCGCATTATTAGCCAGTGGAATATTAATAATGTCAGGTGCTTTCGTGGATAAATTGGCCTTTACCGCCATAGTGGTTTCCACACTACTGTATCTGCCCTATGGCTTATCCAGAGTGATGAGCATAGCGATAGATGGAATGCCAGCAGAGGGGTTTGTACAGGCAGCCGTTTTTGAAATAATAATAGGACTGGCTTGCATTTTCGCTTTCGTAAAATATCGAGGAAAGCAGAAGAAACTAGCGTAATGTCTTCATCAACTTTGTTTAAGTTGATCGGTCTTTACTTGAACTACAACACAAAAATTGGCTTTAATCACCTGAGATGACTGGGCTGGAAATGAGTGCGAATTGAGCGAAAGAGGTTATCCACAGAATCTGTGGATAACCATGTTAATGGATTCATTAAATTGCCCGGTATTCAATGGCTGAATCTGATTGATCAAACAGCAGAGAAAATAACGATAGTGTCATATATCGCTAGCGTCGGGTTCCTCACGACCGCTATTGTTATGTTATGAAAATATCCGCACTCTCTTTCCTGGAATCCCATTCTCTACCGGCTCCCACGCGCCTTGACTATATACCTTATAACCTTTGAAGCAACATGGCAGCCCCTTAGCTTCAATAAGGTTCGGGTTATCCATAAGCTGGAAATGGAGGTGCGGAGCAGTAGAATTGCCCGAATGGCCAACCTCTGCCACCTGCTGACCTTCCATTACTTTTTGACCAGCTTTGACTTTTATTGAACCTTTGCGAGCGTGAGCTAGGAGGCAATAAACACCATTATCTCTTTTTATAATAATGAAGTTACCAAGAACTGGATGTAGTTCACTATTGGTTTCACCCCGGAAGAAAAAACCATTTTTCAGAACGACAAAAAAATCACGTACCATGTGAACAGGGTTTCGCTCTTTAATGCCATCTTGTGCTTCAATGATTTCGCCGTCAAAAGGAGAAAGTATTGGTTGTGACCAGCAGTAGGTGTTTTCTAACTTGGCACCAAATATCAAGCTGGTTAACACGGGTGTTTTGTAGAATTTATATCCCTTTTTATTCCAGAAGAAAAACAGGACACCCATTAATCAATTGCGTTCACCAATGGTTTTTATTCTATTCAGAGAGTGCCTCAATTGGGCAACAGTCTGTTGCCCAATTGCGGCAGCAGACCGTGACAGGTGCCAATACAGGTGGGAGAGCGGGATTTTTTTCTCGATCTGCTGTTTTATCATACACAACCGCATTGCTATATTATTGTGGAATTGAAGACCGTGGACTTCGAGCCTGAACATGCGGGTAAACTGAATTTTATATCAAAGCGGTTGACGAGCAGCGGCGAAAAGAAGAGGATCAACCGACCCCCGCAAGCGTTCCAGTTGCCGCTTTCCTAAAGATTAGAGTCAATATGAGTCTCGCACTTACGTCCATAAAGCACCAATCGGTACAGCAAATAGCTTATCACCAAATGCTGTGGTGTGATCACCATCATAAAGCAAGATACCCAGTTTGAAT
>WGFU01000034.1 GCA_015492075.1 Gammaproteobacteria bacterium | reverse complement strand
CTTTGACAGTGCCGTCAGGCAGTTTCAGCAATTGCAGAATGGTTGATACGGTACCAATATGATAAAAATCTTCGAGTTGCGGATCGTCGATACTGGCGTCTTTTTGCGCAACGAGCAGCACTTGCTTGTCCTTGTCCATTGCCGATTCCAACGCCCTGATAGACTTCTCGCGGCCAACAAAAAGCGGGATGACCATATGCGGATAGACGACAACATCTCGTAACGGTAGAACCGGAAAATATTTTGAAGAGGGAATGACTGCTTTTTTCGAGTCTTCGTTTTGCATCGCGTGGCCCGTCAGCTCCTGTCGGTAAAAATAGGGTTACCTAATCATTATGGGGCCGCAAACACACAATGCAAGCTCCCACACGCACCGCTTATTAGGCTGACAACGGTATACCAGCCTCTATAAAACTACTCTGAAGACGAGTTATTCGCCAGCTTTGCCAACTCATCATTCTCGTAAATCAACAAAGGTTCTGAGTCACCAGTGATCACACCATCATCAACAACCACTTTGCCGACATTATCCAAAGATGGCAATTCATACATGGTATCGAGCAAAACGTTTTCGAGAATCGAACGTAAACCGCGGGCGCCGGTTTTGCGTTCCATAGCCTTACGTGCGACTGCGCGCAAGGCGTCTTCACGGAATTCCAGTTCAGCACCTTCCATATCAAACAGTTTCGCATACTGCTTGGTAATGGCATTTTTCGGCTCGGTAAGAATATTTATCAAGGCGTCCTCATCGAGCTCATCAAGCGTCGCAATCAAAGGCATACGGCCAACAAACTCGGGGATCAAACCATACTTGGTGAGGTCTTCCGGCTCAACGGTATGCAATAGCTCATTGGCGGACTTTTTATCGTCTTTGCTCTTCACTTCGGCAGCAAAACCAATGCCGCCTTTTTCCGAACGATCCCGAATAATTCTGTCAAGACCAGCAAAAGCTCCACCACAAATAAACAGGATATTTGACGTATCGACCTGCAAGAATTCCTGCTGTGGATGCTTGCGTCCACCCTGCGGCGGCACTGAGGCAACCGTACCCTCAATAAGCTTCAGCAGTGCTTGCTGTACGCCTTCACCCGAAACATCACGGGTAATAGAAGGGTTATCAGACTTACGTGAAATCTTGTCGATCTCATCAAGATAAACAATGCCGGTCTGCGCCTTTTCAACATCGTAGTCACATTTTTGCAGTAACTTTTGAATGATGTTTTCAACGTCTTCACCAACATAACCGGCTTCGGTCAGTGTAGTGGCATCGGCAATGGTAAACGGCACCTTAAGCATGCGTGCCAAAGTTTCTGCCAATAAGGTCTTACCACAACCGGTAGGCCCAATCATCAGAATGTTGCTTTTTGACAACTCGACTTCGTCTTTGCGGGTGCCGTTATTGAGACGCTTGTAGTGGTTATAAACCGCGACCGACAGCACTTTTTTAGCTCGGTCCTGGCCCACTACGTATTGATCAAGAATCTCGCAGATTTCAACCGGTGTCGGCAGACGATCATGCTCCGCACCTTCTTTCTCTTCGACTTCTTCGCGAATAATGTCATTACACAACTCGACACATTCGTCGCACACAAATACCGACGGACCTGCGATTAACTTGCGCACTTCGTGCTGACTTTTGCCACAGAAAGAGCAATAAAGCAGCTTGTCATCATCTTTTTTATGATCTTTATCGTCACTCATCTCTACACCGCCCCTTGTCGATTGGCGTTATTTCTTGGCCGGGCTAACGGCATCAGCCCGGTCCTCGATGACCTGGTCTATGAGACCATATTCAACTGCCTGAGTTGCACTCATAAAATTATCGCGGTCGGTATCACCGGCCACTTTTTCAATAGGCTGGCCGGTATGCTTGGACAGTATGCCATTCAAACGGTCTCGTATCATCAAGATCTCTTTGGCATGGATATCAATATCCGAAGCCTGGCCCTGAAAACCACCCAGAGGTTGATGGATCATCATGCGCGAATGTGGCAGGCAGTAACGCTTGCCTGCTGCACCACCAGCCAACAATAATGCGCCCATGCTCGCGGCCTGACCAATACACATTGTGCTGACATCGGGCTTAATAAACTGCATGGTATCGTAAATCGCCATACCCGCAGTGACTGAACCACCCGGTGAATTAATGTATAAATGAATATCTTTATCCGGGTTTTCAGACTCAAGGAACAACAGCTGAGCAACCAATAAATTGGCCATATAGTCCTCAACCTGACCGACCATAAAAATAACGCGTTCTTTTAAAAGACGCGAATAAATATCATAAGCGCGCTCGCCACGAGCCGATTGCTCGACGACCATGGGGATATTCATTGCCAAAGGGTCAAAGTGGGTTGTGCCGCTAAGGTCTGTCACTATTTCGTCACCTATGTTTCCGTTTCACACAGAAGCAATGAGCGCGCCGATGTCGCTCTGCTCCAACCTGTTTTCTTTTTTCTTGATTTTAGCGACCCATCACCTCATCAAAGCTGGCCGTCTTCGAATTTACGGTGGATTTGTCTATGATCAAATCAATGACTTTGTTCTCCAGCACCAAGGGCTCGATACCTTCCATCCGTTCCTTATCAGAAAGCATCATCTTTACAGCCTCTTCCGGGTTCTCGTAAGAAGCGGTCTCAGCGACAATAAATTCTCTTAATTCCTTTTGCGACACTTTCAGCTCGTTCTTGAGGACTATTTCGTTCAAAATTATACCCAAGCGCACACGCCTTTCCGCTTCATCGCGTAAACTCTCGCGTTCGATGGTCGGCGACTTACCTTGTCTTGCGGCACTTTCTCTAGCGCGCTGCATGATGCTGTCAATCTCTGCCTCAATCATGGTCTTGGGCACGTCAAATTGGTTTGCAGCAGCCAAGGAGTCAAATACCTGCTGCTTCAGCTGAGTTCTTACTGCGGCATCCAGCTCACGCTGCATATTCTCTCGCACCTCTTTACGTAGCGTATCAACGCTACCGTCTTCAACACCCATACGCTCAACAAAGTTTGCATCCAATTCAGGGATAACGCCACCTTCAACCTGCTTTAGGGTGACAGCAAAATGCGCATCTTTACCGGCCAGGTTTTCATCATTGTATTCTTCGGGAAAAGTAATATTCACATCGATTTCATCGCCCGCCTTGGCACCGATGATGGGCTCTTCGAAACCGGTAAGCATAGTGCCTGCGCCAAGCTGCAGTGGATAACCCTCTGCTTCGCCACCCAGAAATTTTTCGCCATCTATTGTGCCAACAAAATCAATCACCACCCGGTCACCATTTTCCGCCGCACGCTCAACCTTTTGCCAGTCTTTACGTTGCTCACGCATGCGATCGATAACATCATCGACTTCGGCATCGCTAATATCACTGGTCACAGTCTCCAGCTCAAAACCTTCAAACTTAACGTCATCCAGTGATGGGTACACCTCAAACACAGCGGTATAAGTCAGCTCCTGACCCGGCTCAAAGGCCTTGTCATCGATGCGTGGACGCCCAGCAGGCTTGATACTTTCCTGAGCCAGCGCCTCGATAAAACTCGATTGAATGATGTCTCCCACCACCTCATCGCGCACTGCAGTACCATAATCGCGCTGCAGGATCTTTATCGGGGCCTTGCCCTGGCGAAAACCTTTGATACGAGTGGTCTTACCGATCTTTCTGAGGCGGCTCAGAACTTCGTTGTCAATTTGCTCTGCGGGAACGGCCACTTTCATCTGGCGCTCCAATCCTTCGGTAGTAGTCACTGAAACTTGCATGCGATCCTCTGGAATCTGTCTGTCTGGCCAAAGCCAACTCATTGATTTAATGAAGTAATTTTAAAATGGTGCGAAAGGAGAGACTCGAACTCTCACGGGTTACCCCACTGGAACCTAAATCCAGCGCGTCTACCAATTCCGCCACTCTCGCACAGCGTAAACTTGTCTGATTATACAGGATAATGGCACTTGTCTTCATCATTACCTGAAGCAAGCACTCATCAGCAAAGCAGATCCGCCTAACAAGGCAGAAATAAGAAGATGGTGGGCCGTGTAGGTTTCGAACCTACGACCCGCTGATTAAGAGTCAGCTGCTCTACCAACTGAGCTAACGGCCCATCTTTAATGATATAGAGCTACCAAACCAGGCAAAATTGGGGTGAATGATGGGGCTCGAACCCACGACCACCGGAATCACAATCCGGGGCTCTACCAACTGAGCTACATTCACCATCACAGCCTGCACGCACTACTTTATGGTGCGCCCGGCAGGACTCGAACCTGCAACCCTCGGCTTAGAAGGCCGATGCTCTATCCGGTTGAGCTACGGGCGCGCCCGAGAGTACTCCTTGCAGGCGCGCCCTAAGGCGCATCTACCGAGTTTTTCCACACTGCAGGATTATGCCAGATTCAGATGCCGGATTGTTGGTCGGGGAGGAGGGATTCGAACCCCCGACATCCTGCTCCCAAAGCAGGCGCGCTACCAGACTGCGCTACACCCCGAAACACCCCGCACCAAAAGAACTGGCCACCCTTCAGCAAGGCACGGAATAATACGCTTCACGGCCCCTGCCGTCAAACTATGGAGACACTCAGACGATACTGGAAAATGCCCTTGATGCAGCCTAGCGTAGCGACAAACCGCGCTAAGGGCAGGCCGACAAAACCTTGCCGAAACGCACGGTCAACCAAGCGACCACCAACGCTAACATGGACGCCAGCGCGGCCAATGAAAAAACTACTGTAGCACCATAACTGTCCCATAAACCGCCACTGATATAACTACCAACACCGCCGCCGACACCGAAGCTGATGCTGCTGTAGAGACTTTGGCCGCGAACCTGGTGGTTACCAACAAAATGATGGTGTATCAATTGCATCGCCACTGCGTGGTACAAACCAAAACTGGCCGCATGCAGTAACTGTGCAACAACCAGTACAGCAATGTAGTCGACAAAATAGGCAATCAAGAGCCAGCGAATGGTCGTTAACAAGAGACTGGCTAACATGAGAAAACGCAAACCAAAATCATTGAAAACGCGATGCATCACAATAAACAGCGCTACTTCCGCCAATACTCCTAAGCCCCAGAGTACACCGATGAAACCGCGTCCATAGTCAGCTGATTGTAGGTAAATGGAATAAAAAGTGTAATAAGGCCCATGACTTAACTGCATCAGAAAACTCGCCAGCAGTAACCCTATCACTTCCGGCCGCCGTAAGATCCGGACAATACCGTGCGACGCTATTGACTGATGATGACCAGTATCGCTAGGCACAAAAAAAGCAGTTATCGCTGTCGCGGCCAGCAATATAACCATCACCGGTAATAACCACGACGCACCATGCCATTCCAGTATAGGACCAAGCGCAACCACCGCGACAATAAAGCCGACCGAGCCCCAAAGGCGAATATGGCTGTAACGATGCACATGACGACCTAGATGATTTAATGTTGTCGCCTCAAACTGCGGCGCGATGGCATGCCAAAACAAGCTGAATAACACCATAGATGTCACGACATTGGCATAACTGTGACCGATAAAAACGGTACAAAAACCAAGGACTGCGAAGACAGCCAGCCAACGCGTTAACGCCATACGTAGACCGCTGTAATCGGCAAACCAAGCCCACAAATTTGGCGACACCACCTTCATCAGCATAAAAATCGCGAGCACTTCACCGATCTCGGCAGCGCTGAAACCCGACTCTTTTAAGTAGAGGCTCCAATACGGGACAAAACTGCCAAGAACGGCAAAAAAGAAAAAATAAAACGCTGACAAGCGCCAATAGGGAACACTTGCTTCCATGCTCGACCTTACAGCAAACGCGAAAGCACTTGCTTAATCGCGTTCAGGAAAGGCAGGTACGACGGGGGTATCTGAACGAACATCAGCATTTTGACCGCGATGACGCAAGGCATGGTCCAACAGCACAATAGCCACCATCGCCTCAGCAATGGGTGTTGCGCGAATGCCGACACAGGGATCATGCCGCCCAGTGGTCACCACCTCTACCTGATCACCATGTACATTAACGGTCTGACCCGGCAAGCGCAGGCTAGAGGTGGGTTTTAAAGCGATACTGACATTGACATCCTGACCTGAAGAAATACCACCGAGAATACCGCCGGCACGATTACTAAGAAAACCATCGGGGCATATTTCGTCGCGATGCTCGGTGCCTTTTTGCTCTATCACGTCGAAACCGGCGCCAATCTCGACCCCTTTTACCGCATTAATACTCATCAATGCATGCGCCAGCTCCGCATCCAAGCGGTCGAACACTGGCTCCCCCCATCCCGGCGGCACACCTTTGGCAATCACGTTAATCCGGGCGCCAATAGAGTCACCTTCTTTGCGCAAACTATCCATATATCGCTCAAGCTCGGCAACGCGTAATGCGTCGGGAAAGAAAAAAGGATTATCTTCAACCACATTCAGATCAATGCTCTCGGCACGTATCGGGCCTAACTGTGAAAGATAACCATGAATGGTGACGCCATAGCGTGTGCTTAGATATTTTTTTGCAATTGCGCCAGCCGCGACTCGAGATGCCGTTTCACGTGCAGAAGAACGGCCGCCACCACGATAATCCCTAAAACCGTATTTTTGCTCGTAGGTATAATCGGCGTGACCAGGACGAAAACGGTCTTTAATGTCCGAATAGTCTTTAGAGCGCTGATCAACATTGCGAATCAACAAGGCTATCGGTGTACCTGTGGTCTTACCTTCAAATACGCCCGACAGTATTTCCACTTCGTCGGTCTCGCGACGCTGTGTGGTATGACGTGTTTTACCTGGCCGCCTGCGCTCCAAATCATGTTGCAGATCAGCAACACTTAACTCCAAACCAGGAGGACAACCATCTACAACGGCACCAATGGCGGCGCCATGACTCTCACCAAAGCTGGTGACACTAAACAAACGACCTATAGTATTTCCTGACATGAGAATATTGTACCGACTTCTTGTTTTGTCCGCCCTTGGAAATGGCGCCGACTTGAATGATTGCGTATTTTCCGTTAGGATTCCCGACCAGCTTAATAACGCTGGACACGGCAATGACGGCCGATAGCAATACCGAACACGACAAGCCAAATCAAGCGCCTAATATATTGGTCGTAGGCGGTCGCTGCAGCAACGAAAATCACATGATCGAATTCTTGACCAAACTGGTCGCCGTCGATCTGAAATACACCTATACGCAAGGCCTTTACCACGCATTATCGCACAAGTCAGACACGTCTTTTAATGTCATACTCATCGATGTCAGTGATGGCAGCGGAATCGACAGCCGTGACCTGTCTAGATTAGTAGACACTTATGCGCCATGCCGCATTATCGCCGTTGACAACCGATTCAACGAGCTATCTGCCACGAGCGCACGCGAACACGGCGCTGATGACTATCTTGTACACACAAGCGCGAGTAAAGAGTCTATCTATGATGCACTAACAGCACCCCGTGAGCCAGGTAAGCTGTCAACCCAAAAGGCCGAGGTATCGCGCTATGACAACCTGACCGGCCTCGCTAACGAAAACCTGTTCTATAACACCCTGGAAAAGGCGCTCGAGCACGCCGATCTTGAGCAAGTATCAATGGCTGTATTGTCTATTGCCACCCATAATAAACCCTGGCTCGAAAACGAAGAAAAAACTTTGTTGCCGCGCCTAAGCCAGGCCATTGCACGGCGTCTTGAACGTAAACTGCGCGAAACAGACATCATAGCGCGACGCAAAGATGGTAATTTCATCCTTTTGCTTCGCCATCTTAACGCCGATACGAACTCGGCCATCGTTGCTGAAAAGCTGATTGAGCTGTTACAAGCACCCTACGACTTAAATGGCCATATCAGTATCATAGCAAGCAATATCGGCATCGCCTTGCCCAGTGTACGCCATTGCCAAGCCAGCGATCTGATCGATGACGCCGATAATGCCCTGTCTTTAGCTCAAGATCTCGGTCCCAATCACTTCGTTCAGCACAGCAGGCGCCCACGCGCTGCTGAAACGCTTAATTTACGCTCGCGCCTGCACGAAGCCATATCACAAGATCAGTTTCGGCTGATGTACCAACCTCAGGTGGACATCAAGAACGGTGGCATCATTGCTGTCGAAGCGCTACTGCGTTGGCAGCTGGAGCCCAACCAGCTATTAATACCTGCCCAGTTCATGCACCATGTTGAACAAAGTCTACACTGCACGAAAGTAGCGCATTGGGTCATTGACAAAGCCTGCCAACAAATCAGCGAATGGCAAAAAACTAGTCAGCAAACGCTCCCTATTGCGGTCAACCTGAGCCATAAACAGTTCATTGATCCATCCCTAGTCAACACGCTAGAAAACGCCCTGCTTAAGTATGGTAGTGATGCCAAACTACTGCGACTGGAAGTCAACGAAACCACCCTGCGTCACGACCCCAAACGCAGCCAGGACTCGCTCGAACAATTGAATACATTAGGCATCAAAGTGGCCATCGATGATTTTGGCGCTGGCAGCTGTTCTTTACATACCTTGAGTCATTTCAAGGTGGATCAGGTAAAAATAGATGGCTCCCTAGTGCATTCATTCCTCGAGACAGCCACCTCCATGACAACGGTCGATTCTTTGATCTCGACCTGCCATCATCTTGGTATCGGGATCACTGCCGAAGCCGTAGAGACACCGGCTCAGCTCGATTATCTAAAACAACAAGATTGCGACAGTTATCAAGGGTATTTATTTAGCAAGCCGCTCACTGCCACCGCCCTGCCAGCATTACTGGTTTCCGCCTAGAAATATTCGCGCACTGAGCTTGCATCGAGTAAAAACACATCGCCTCCACCACGCTCAAACTCTGGCCAGATAAAGGGCACTTGCGGCCATTGATTTTCCAAAGCCGCGCGCGCTTCACCCACTTCAGCGCAGAACCAGCCTTGCTCACTCAAGTGCTCCGCTGCTTGCTCGAGAATACGTGTCACATGCTCAAGACCATCCTGACCAGATACCAGACCCATCTCGGGTTCGTGGTCAAACTCCGCTGGCAGCGCATCGTAACTCGGCTGCGGCACATAGGGCGGATTACTGACTATCAAATCATAACGGCGCCCGTCAAGCGCTGAAAACAAATCCGACTGAATCGCCGCCACAGTATCCTTCAGGCCATGACTGGCTATGTTGATCCGCGCCACATCCAAGGCGTCGGAAGAAAGATCAACCATATCAATATGCGCTTCAGGAAAGCTGTAGGCACAGGCAATGCCAATGCAGCCGCTGCCGCAACAAAGGTCCAGCACGCGCTTGATTGTTTGATTATGCAACCAGGGTTCAAAACCCTGCTCCACCAGTTCTGCTATAGGTGAGCGCGGCACCAGAACACGCTCATCGACATAAAAATCAAGCCCAGCAAAGCGCGCGCTCTGGGTAAGATAGGCCACAGGAATACGGTCGTCGATGCGACGCTCCAGCAACTCGATAATGCGTTTTTTTTCCGCCGTGGTGAGGTGGGAGCGCAAGGTCTCCGCGGGCACCGGCGCAACCATATTAATGCCATACAAAACCAGGGTTAAGGCCTCGTCAACCGCATCCGCATAACCGTGGCCGTAGACCAAATCAGCGGAATTGAGACAACTGCTTAGCCAACGAACAAAATCATTGACACTAAGCAAGGAGCCCATAACATCTGCTCGGTTGTAATCATCCAGTGTCAGCGGTTTGCTCATAGGCCAGCATCATACACAGGCTGAGGCGGCGTTTCGAGCCAACAACGGAAAATCAACTCAGGCGACGTCCCGTTTTTCGACTTCGTGATAGACCGAGACCACAAAACTGCTTTCACTCTCCGCCTCGAACAAGATAATCTTTTTGATAATGCTGTCTGAAAGCGTGTGGTCCTTAGTCAACAACAGCATGCCTTCACCGTTGAGCAAATCTTTAGACAACACCATACCTGGCCGCAGATCCTTGGTCAGTAATCGAATTTCGCCACCAATCGGTGCGCTATCCGGAATTTTATCCAGTATTTGCTGAAAGAGTTCAACAATCTCCGGGTCGTAACGGCTACCCTTGTTTCCCTCAAGATATTCTCGCGCCTCGGCGCGGCTGAGAGGCGTATCCAGCAACATGCCAATGATCAAAGAATCATAGTCATTGGCAACGGCAAGAATACGGGCACCCATTGGAATACGATCACCAAACAGCTTGTCAGGATAACCTTTGCCATCGAACCTCTCGTGATGACCACGAATAATAATACCGGCATTATTTAATGCCTCCATCGCGACCAGCGCATGCTGCGCCCGCACGGGATGCTGCTCGTAACGCACGCGTTCTGCTCGCGTCAGCGATACATAGGGCTTGACCGCAAGCTCATCGGGAAAACCAATGACACCGATGTCATGTAACAGTGCCGCAAAAAAGATATCTTCTTGCTCTTCTTTGTCGAGCGAAAGGTTTTTTGCCATAAGCTTGCAATGTTCGGCCACGCGGCGGCTGTGGCCGCCACCGCCACCTTCGCGCAATTCGACTAAATTGGCAAAAACAGGTATCGAATTAACAAAGCTGCGCTTCATTTCCTTGTAGGCAAGGTCTAACATGTCGGAGGTCTGCTGGATTTCCAGAGTGCGCGCGGCAACACGTGCCTCCAGGCTTTCATTGAGCTTTCTGAGTTCTTCGTTCTGACGGTAGGTCACTTCCTCCAAATACCTTTTTTCATGACCCAAGCGATGAAAACTCAAAGCCGCCTTCAGTTCGGACCTCAAAACCTCGTCATCCCAGGGCTTGCTCAAATAACGATGGACGGCATTATGATTTATGGCCTTGATCGCGATATCGTGATCCTCACAACCCGTTAACATGATACGAACGGCAGTCGGCCACTGCCTGGCCACCTCGGCAAGAAACTCCACGCCATCCATATCAGGCATATGATAATCGGAGACCACCACATGAATCGGGTGTTCACGCAGCAAGGTAAACGCTGCCTCGACATTCCCGGCGCAATACAATTGGTAATCATCACAACGCAAAACCCGCTGCAGCGCCTTGATAATGAGCCTGTCGTCATCGAGCAACAAAATTGCCGGCATATAGCCACTGCCGGCTGTCGCTTCCAATATCGGCTCGTCACTCATGCCGCTCCCTCAATACTGTAGTAGTCCTGAGCATCGAGTAACAAGTAAATATTGTCGCCGTACTCAT
Organism: Gammaproteobacteria bacterium; assembly: GCA_015492075.1. Classification (GTDB taxonomy): domain Bacteria; phylum Pseudomonadota; class Gammaproteobacteria. The sequence continues at coordinate 99,534 of WGFU01000034.1, read as the reverse complement.
CATAGGGAGGCAGCCGCCAAGGCATTTTCGAAGTTAAGATCCGGCATACATCCCCTTTCCAGGCTTGACCGCAAGCGACCGCCCATGCCATTGACTCTGTGCAGCAGTGACCGCACCTCCTTGTCTCTATCGCTCAAAATAACGGCAAAAAACTCGCAAACTTAAGATGTTATTTTAGGCCTATAAACATGGCTAAATGCCCTTTACGTGGCAAAAAAACCCGATTCTCGGTAGACTAGGCGCCCTTTAGCTGTTGGTAAGCAACTCTCCTGCTCGCAGGAAAACCTGGTTACCACAACTTCGACGAACATTGACGAGAAACCCATGGCAATTACATCGTTTATTCCACCACAACGTACTCTAATGGGCCCTGGCCCTTCTGACGTTAATCCGCGTATCTTGGAGGCCATGTCACGACCCACCATCGGCCATCTTGACCCGCAGTTTATTGTCATGATGGAAGAACTCAAAGAGTTGCTCCAATATGGCTTTCAGACAAACAACACCTTGACGATGCCGGTCTCGGCTCCAGGCTCTGCCGGCATGGAAACCTGCTTTGTCAATCTGATTGAACCTGGTGATACCGTCATCGTTTGCCAAAACGGTGTATTTGGTGGGCGTATGAAAGAAAATGTCGAGCGCTGTGGCGGCAAGGCCGTCATGGTCGAGGATGCATGGGGCGATGCCATCGATGCCAACAAGCTTGAAGCCGCATTGAAAGCCAACCCTGATACCAGGATCGTCGCCATGGTGCACGCCGAGACCTCAACCGGAGCCAGTTCCGATGTGGAAACTCTGGTCAAACTCGCACATACCCATGACTGCTTGACCATCGTCGATGCCGTCACTTCACTAGGCGGCTCGCCGCTGAAAGTCGACGAATGGGGTATTGATGCCATTTATTCCGGCAGTCAAAAATGTCTGTCCTGTACTCCGGGTCTATCCCCCGTCAGCTTCAGCGAACGCGCCATCGAAAGAATCAAAGCGCGCACGCATAGAGTACAAAGCTGGTTCCTCGACCTAAATCTAGTTATGAGTTACTGGGGCACGGGCGCCAAGCGTGCTTATCACCATACCGCACCAATTAACGCGCTCTATGCATTACATGAATCACTGGTCATCCTGCAAGAAGAAGGGTTAGAAAACTCTTGGTCACGTCACCTACATCACCATAATGCATTGCGTGATGGTCTGGAGGCCATGGGGCTGGAATTCGTCGTCGGTAAAGCCGACCGTCTGCCACAGCTCAATGCCGTCACCATCCCTGAAGGTGTTGATGACGCCGCTGTTCGCAGCAAACTACTTGCCGACTACAAGCTCGAAATCGGTGCCGGTCTTGGTGTTATGGCAGGCAAGGTTTGGCGTATCGGTCTCATGGGTTACGCGTCGAGTCGTCGTAATGTCTTATTCTGTCTCAATGCGCTGGAAGATGTCTTAAGCAGCATGAATGCACCCATCCAACGTGGCGTTGCCCTGGCGGCCGCCCATAAGGTTCTCAACCACGCACCCCAAGAGTGCAAGTAAAACAGCTAATTCAACTCACTATAATAAAGGTTAGCTAATGGCTCAGTACGTCTACACCATGAACCACGTTGGCAAAGTGGTTCCACCAAAACGTGAGATTCTCAAAGATATCTCACTGTCTTTTTTTCCCGGCGCTAAAATCGGTGTACTGGGGTTAAATGGAGCCGGTAAATCCACTTTATTACGCATTATGGCCGGGGTTGACACCGAATTTAACGGTGAGGCACGGCCACAACCCGGCATTCGAATCGGCTATCTATCGCAGGAGCCAGAGCTAAATACCGAAAAAGACGTGCGCGGCAATGTCGAAGAAGGTATGGGTGACACCATAGAATTACTAGAACGCTTTAATGCGATCAGCGACAGGTTTGCCGAGCCGATGACAGATGATGAAATGAATGATCTGTTGGCTGAGCAAGGAAAATTACAAGATGCCATCGATGCCTGTGGTGGCTGGGAAATTGAACGCACACTCGAAATCGCTGCGGATGCACTGAGACTACCACCATGGGAAGCCGACGTCAGCAAACTGTCGGGGGGTGAAAAACGTCGCGTTGCCCTATGCCGCTTACTGCTATCCAAACCCGATATGCTGCTGCTCGATGAGCCCACCAACCATCTTGACGCTGAATCAGTAGGCTGGCTAGAACAGTTTCTTGCTGAATACCCTGGAACCGTGGTGGCCATTACCCATGACCGCTATTTCCTGGATAATGTCGCCGGCTGGATTCTTGAATTGGATCGCGGCCAGGGTATTCCGTGGGAAGGCAATTACAGCTCGTGGCTGGAACAAAAAGAGGCGCGCCTGGCAACCGAAGCCAAGCAGGAGGCGGCCCGGCAGCGCGCTATCAAGCATGAACTGGACTGGGTGCGCTCTAACGCCAAGGGCCGCCACGCCAAGAGTAAGTCTCGCCTCGCACGGTTTGAAGAACTCAACTCTCGGGACTATCAACAGCGCGCGGAAACGAATGAAATCTATATTCCTGTTGCAGAACGCCTCGGCGATCTGGTTATTGAGGCCAATGCAATACAAAAAAGTTTTGATGACCGCTTGCTGATTGAAGCATTAAATTTCAAAATTCCGCCTGGTGCAATTGTTGGCATCATTGGTCCTAATGGTGCCGGTAAATCAACACTACTCAAAATGCTAACGGGTGAAGAACAACCTGATAGTGGCACCCTGACTATTGGGCCAACGGTACAACTTGTTTCCGTCACGCAAATGCGTGATCAGTTTGACGATAACAAAACGGTGTGGGAAGAAATTAGTGACGGCTGCGATATTATCCAGGTCGGCAAATATGAAATGCCCTCGCGCGCCTATGTCGGCCGCTTTAATTTTAAAGGCCAAGACCAGCAAAAACACATCGGCCAGTTATCCGGCGGCGAGCGCAACCGCGTTCATCTCGCCAAGCTGCTACGCAGCGGCGGCAATGTCATCCTGCTCGATGAGCCTACCAATGACCTTGACATTGAAACCTTGCGCGCACTGGAAGAAGCCCTACTTGATTTCGCCGGCACCGCCTTGGTCGTCTCACACGACCGCTGGTTTCTTGATCGCATCTCGACACATATTCTCGCCTTCGAGGGTAATAGTAAAGTGGAATGGTTTGCTGGCAATTACAATGACTACGAAGAAGATAAAAAGCGCCGTCTGGGTGCCAACGCCGAGCAACCACGCCGTATCAAATACAAACCGCTCACTCACTAAGCAACACCAGCAGCGATCGCGGAGCAAACACATGAACGAAAATCGCTTAATTGATATTGAAACACGTATTGCCTATCAAGAAGATACCATACAGCAATTGAGTGATATCGTCGCAAAGCAACAAAGACAGATAGATAAATTGGCAGATCTATCAAAATTACTAACCGAACGCTATCAAAGTCTGCAAGCAAGTGACACCGGCGCCAGTATTGATGATGAAAAACCACCTCATTACTAGCCACTGCGACCAGTAAGTACTATTTTCTTACCACCTGAATGGATGTTATCGTGACTTCGTCGTCCACCATGCGTTTAAAATAATCGATGGATATCGAGCTGGGGAAGCCCAGTGTGTCGTCGTAGCTTACGTGTAATTTATCCGCTGATCGATCTATTGCATCAGCAATCAGATCAAAAAAATCGTCGACAGATTTCAAATCGTAATCGAGATCAGGCAACAATGGGCTCCCATCGTCAGCATAAACTGCACTAGCTATCCTACCATCCCTAACTTCCACCCGCAGCGGTCTAACTAGCTCAGCAAGACAAAAACATTGTCGATGATAACTAATATCATAATTCTGCAAACTTGCTTGTTGCCATCGCTTCAGACTTTTTTGGTACTCGCCCACCATTGGGGGTAATTGCTGCGCAAAGCCGGAACATGCGCTTAGCACCGCAACCATAAATACCACAATAGCAATACGAAGACGCATGATAATGAACAATCTATGAGGAATATTGGCGACGAAACAGTAGCCCAAGCACCGCCAACAGGCAAGGCCACCCCAGGCTTCCTCCGCCTCCACCTCCACCGTCGCTCGTCACGTTAGCACCTATCGGCGGTGGAGGATCTGTGATCGTGCCTGCCACGGCGATGGTTTTAATGACAGTATTATCGCTAGTTAACACATCAACCACATCAGCAGTGGATATCGTCGCAAAATGCTGAGTAATCGCCTGCGCATCCCAACCCGTGATAGTGCCATCAATATTTATCGTGATACCCGCACCCGGATTATTTACTGTACAACTATAACTGGTATTTTCATACCCAGCATTGATGCCAATCGTGCAGGCATTACCGTTAGCCGTCACACTTGTAAATCGCGCACCAACATTCGAGGTACCGGTCAATATCACCTGACTGACCTGCTGAAAACCGGTCGCGACAACTGACACCATATAAGACACATTAAACGTATCTCCAACATTGGCGCTAGTCGGGCTAACAACGCTGGAAATAGCGATATCAGCAGGGTAATTAAAACATTGGCTAGGCGATGCAAGCGCCTCAACAGTATTCACCATCTGGGTAACAGAGCAAGCAGAAAAACCGCTAAAACTGCTACTTACCGAAGCGGACATGATATGCGTACCGCTGGCGCACATACCCGCAATAGCGCTGTTGGCACTGTCGCCATCATGAAATGAACCCAGGTTGTGGCCGATTTCATGTGCCATGACAACGGCAGTAAGGGTGGTACTGCCCACGACAGATGTCGTCCCCACACCAAAACCATCGCTATTACACATAGCGTCGACAAAGGCAATTCCAGCGGTAGAACCGTCAAAGCTGCGTCCTGTCACCACATGCAGCAAGGCGCGGCTGTTTTTAATAAACGGAATTTGAGAATTCGCTTTCTTTGTTCGGATATCACTGAGAAAACTACTCGCATTTGTTGTTGTGCTAAACAATTCCGAGGACAGGAAATTAACAGTAATCGCGTCAAAGGCCATATTCATGCCATTGTTACCATCCGCCTCCGCCCTGTCACGGCGGAAGAAACCTTCGGCGGTATTAATCAGTGAGGTTGCTTGAGCAGCGGTATTGGCGCCATACAAAGACTGAAAATCACTATCAAAGGCAAACTCAATCTCGGGCAAAATGCATAAACCATCTACTTGGGCGGCACAAAAACTCGAAAACGCAACCTCTTGTGCCACACCAGATTCCATGATCGACACGATTGATGCGCCGGTCTCAACATCATGCGCGGCGACACCGCAACCTCCCATATCGTCGGCGAAATCAGCAAGCGCCTGAGCAGGCGCTGTCACACTGGCCGCCTGCGCCGACGGCATGCTTTCGTACGCCGGCTGATCGATTACGTAGAGCGTGCCGTAGACAGAAACTATGCCCTGCCAACGGTCACCGATTCTGGATACCCGCGCCCAGCTGTCCGGCAGCGCAGCAATGGCGCCGTAATAGTGGTCACCAACGTCCTGGCCCAACTGTATCGACACTTTCTCTGACAGCGTTTTATTCTCTACTAACTCTATCAGATAACTTTCGTCACCAACGGTGACCGGCAAAACAACAGGCGTTGCGAACGCTGCCACATTTGCCCACAGGCAGACAACTAGCGCTATAATTCTTTTCATGATTCACTCTTTTCCCCCAAACACCCTTTCCTTGGGCATGTACTTGCTTATCGACCAATGTCATTTTTTTTAAAGGTCTGCGGCGAAAAACGAGGAGCGAAAACAACATGCGTCAGCTGACAAAACAAGAAACTCCAGGCAAATCATTCTGTTGTCGAAGAGCAGCTTCATACACGACAAAAATATGTCGCTTAAACCTATGCAAACAGTGAACACGCGCACGGGAGGAACTCTTTATTGGCTGGCACTGCTTAGCGCATCTGCCATGCTGTTCCCCGATAACGTCAGAACAAACTTGTATCTGGATTTCGGGCAGGTTTTAGACGGTGAGATTTGGCGCATCATCAGCGGTCACTTCAGTCATCTGTCGTGGACACATTGGCTAATGAATATGCTGGGACTTGTCTTGCTGCAACAGCTTTACGGCGAGCATTTCTCAAACTGGCGCTGGCTTGCGCCAACCTTGTTTATTATGCTTAGTGTTAGTGCAGGCCTATTAATTTTTAGCGAGACACTTAAATGGTACGGTGGGCTTTCAGGGGTGCTGGTGGGCCTGTTTTATATTGCTGCGCTACGTGATTATTGGCGTAGAAGAATATTCAATGGCCTAGCTCTGTTAGGTATTAGCTTATATATTCTTACACAACAATTATCGGGAGAGCGTATAGAAGGCTTAAGCCACGGCCTTGTTGTGGCGGCGAGAGCACATCTCTTTGGCGCGCTGGCGGGGCTAGTTTGGATTGTTATCAGTATGTCTATCCGTCGGCTAAAAAGCCAACTCACCGACAAAAAAATGAGGACTAAAAAATACCGTTAACCGACACTTGCTTCATCGCTTATTTCAGTTTTTCAACGCAGTTCTAAGGGTTTTTGTAAAGAGACCAACAGCTAGCCCTGTTCACGGCGCCGCACTGTAATCAAGCATCATTTCACATCTGCTCCAAATCCAACTGCTTGATAAGCATGATCGCATCCTCGCGCCCAACCGGGGCCGGATAATAATTTCGGCGTATACCGATCTCGTCAAAACCACAACTTTGATAGAGTGCCAACGCAGCACAATTTGACTCGCGCACTTCGAGAAACAGCGTCAATGCTTTAAGGTTTCTGGCCAAATCGATGATGTGTTCTAACAAATTACGGGCGATTCCCTGGCGCCGTAACTCGGGATCAACACAGAGATTTAACACATGCGCCTCACCTAACACAGTATTCATGAAGGCATAGGCAACAATTTTTTCATCGCGCTCAACGACAAAGCTATGATAACCGACACGAATACAATCATTAAATATCCCTTCAGTCCAAGGATAATCATAGGCACGCTGCTCAATGGCGAGTACCGCCGGCACATCACGCCGCTCCATAGGACGTAGTTGACACGCTTGCGATAACGATTCTTCGACGTGGTCTTTTTTACAGGCCATAAGACAAATACATAAATAAAAACCGGGTTTAGTCTAGCACGATAGCGCAAGAACCCGGCATTGATCATTGGGTCTGTTGCAAGACCTGCTTTGCCAGCAGCAAGTCCTGCCACGCCTTGGCCTTCTCGCGCGGGGAACGTAGCAGATAAGCCGGATGATAGGTCACAACAAGTGGAATCTGTTGCTCGCCGTAGTGATAGGGCTGACCACGCAGAGCTCCGATCTTGGTATCGGTTTTTAACAGGTTTTGCGCCGCCACGCGCCCAACAGCGACGATAATCTTGGGCCGGATCAAGGCAATCTGTCGTTTCAAATAAGCCTCGCAGCTGCGCACTTCATCCGGTAAAGGATCACGGTTATTCGGCGGACGACATTTAAGAATATTGGCGATATAGACTTGCTCACGTGCGTAGCCCAAGGCCAGAATCATTTGTGTCAGCAGCTGCCCTGCGCGACCAACAAAGGGCTCGCCTTGACGGTCTTCATCCGCACCCGGCGCTTCACCAATAAACAGCCAATCAGCATTTTGATTGCCCGTGCCAAACACGGTTTGAGTACGGCTCTGGTGCAGTTGACACCGACGGCAAGCCGACACTTCATCAGACAGCGACCACCATTCGCCCTCGCTATCTGCGACAGGCGCTTTCTTAGTAACGACATCGGACTGGACAGAAGGCTCATCGAGAGATGGCTCAACAGCTGAACCACCATCACGCAGCAGCCAACGCTGAATACCGATGGCGTCGAGATACTCGGCATGACGTGATGGCATCGCGTTTTATACCGGCGAGTTTTGTGGATGCGCACGATCGGTCGGCGCCACGATCTTATTCGCTGCATGCACATAGGCACGTGCCGAGGCGATCACAATATCCGTGTCCGCGCCTTGACCGTTGGCGATGCGGCCATTCCTGGCCAGGCGTACAGTGACCTCGCCCTGCGAGTCGGTGCCCGTTGTAATATTGTTGACCGAATACAGTTGTAGTTCTGACTCGGTTCGAACAATAGACTCTATCGCCTTGAACACTGCATCGACCGCCCCCGCTCCCGCCTCAGTCGCCTGCCCTTCCTTGCCGTCAACAGCCAGCACTATCTGCGCCTTCGGTGTCTCCCCGGTCTCAGAGGCAACCTTGACTGAAACCAACTTAATACGCTCGTTCTCTGAGTCAAGGTTAGCCTCGGTCACCAACGCTTGCAGGTCATCATCATAAATATCGTGTTTCTTATCTGCCAACTCCTTAAAGCGGGAAAAAGCCGCATTCAACTCTTCTTCTGAATCAAAGTTGACACCCAATTCATCCAGCCGCGTACGAAAAGCATTGCGCCCGGAGTGCTTGCCCAGAACCATGCGATTGGCGCTCCAGCCAACATCTTCAGCACGCATGATTTCGTAAGTCTCGCGATGCTTCAAAACGCCATCCTGGTGAATACCGGATTCATGGGCAAAGGCGTTGACACCAACAATCGCCTTGTTTGGCTGCACGGCAAAGCCAGTAATGCCGGACACCAGACGGCTACACGGCACAATCTGCGTGGCATCAATATTTACCTCGCATGGAAACACATCTGCCCGCGTGCGCGTTGCCATCACAATCTCTTCCAATGCGGCATTGCCGGCGCGCTCACCCAAGCCGTTAATGGTGCATTCAACCTGGCGCGCACCGTTCATCACAGCTGCCAGAGAATTGGCCACTGCCAAACCTAAATCATTATGACAATGCACCGAGAAGACTGCCTTATCTGAGTTAGGAATGTTCTCAATTAAACGGCGTATGGTTTCACCAAATTGATGCGGCACACTGTAACCCACAGTATCCGGGATATTAACGGTGGTCGCACCGGCATCAATGACCGCCTCAAGCACACGACAAAGGAATTCAAACTCGGAACGACCGGCATCTTCTGGCGAAAATTCAACATTATCGGTATAGCGCCGTGCGCGTTTCACTGCAGCGACAGCATGTGACACCACTTGATCTGGCTCCATACGCAGCTTAGCCTTCATATGAATTGGCGATGTCGCAATAAAGGTATGAATACGCGATGAATTGGCACCCTTAAGTGCCTCACCAGCGCGATCTATATCTTTATCCAGCGCGCGCGTTAAACCACAGACCGTACTGTCTTTCACGGCATCGGCTACCGCCTTGACTGAATCAAAGTCACCCTGGCTCGCCATTGGGAAACCGGCCTCAATGACATCGACCTTCATGCGCTCCAAGGCCTTGGCGATGCGCACTTTTTCATCCTTCGTCATCGACGCGCCCGGACTCTGCTCGCCGTCACGCAAGGTGGTATCAAAAATAATTAATTTTTCTTTGCTGCTCATTATTCAACTCCGAAGACTACGGCAAGTGTAACCGAGCCCATGCATTCAAAAAAGAAGTGGAATGAAAATTCCGGGTGTTTTTGTCTGGTGCGAAACCAGTTGTCAGGAAGAGGAGTCTGCCTTACGGCAGTAGTCGTAGCAGAACGAGCAAAAGCTCAGCACCCGCAAGGAGCGGTGCTGCAAATATTGGCTTTGAAGACGAAACACTCATGAGCCTACGCTAACACAAATAATAGTTGAATTAAAGTCTTGACGTAAAGAAAATATGCGAATGAGTACGACAGCAGACTCTATCTATATTTTAGGAACAAAAAATGCCGCTTACAGCAACTGGTCGCACGATCATTTTATGATAAATATCAATAGCTTACAAACAATAACAGCTTGAATAATCGCCACCCAATCGTCATACTCCTGAAACAAATACTAAAAATTCCAATACACTTGCCACAAAATACAAGACGTGAGGATTTTATGGACTATTCGCTCATTATCGTACTGGTTGTTAGTGCCGCCTTAATACTTTATGTCATAGGCATCTACAATAATTTAGTCAGCCTGAAAAACCGCTTTGAAAATGCCTTTGCTCAAATCGAAGTGCAATTAAAACGACGTTATGACTTGATCCCGAACCTGATCGAAACCGCTAAAGGTTATATGAAGCATGAACGTGAAACGCTGGAAAGCGTGGTAACCGCGCGTAATAACGCCAGCGCTATGCTTAGCGCGGCACATTCCAGTCCAGGCAGCAAACGCGCAATGAATGACCTTGCCAAAGCAGAACACAATCTTAGTGCATCTATGGGAAAATTTAACCTTTTGGTTGAGGCTTACCCTGACATTAAGGCCAATGAAAATATGATGCAGTTGTCCGAAGCGCTAACTACAACTGAAAATAAGGTGGCCTTCTCGCGCCAGGCATTTAATGATGCCGTCACAGCTTACAATGAATATCGTCAAAGCTTCCCGCCTGTTCTGCTTGCCACCACCTTTGGCCACCCAAATGATGCGGTACTTTTAGAAATGCCGGACAGCGAAGTTATTCAGCACGCACCCAAGGTATCCTTCTAGCCAAACAACATAAAACCCTTGCCTGACTTAGCCTTTGCTTGCTCCCCACCAAGGGAACTTGATAAGGCTACTGTGGTGACCGACTCTGATGCCTCCCCACATGGAAAAAATACTTACTACATAGAGAGTAATTGCTCGTGAATTTCTTTCAACAACAAGACCAGGCGCGCAAGAAAACAGCGCAGCTCATCGCTCTATTTATTGTCGCGCTAACTTTAATCATAGGCCTCACCACGCTAGTGGTCGCCAGCGGCCTGTGGGGATTCGAGGTATTGGGCAAATCTGGTACAACAGGATCGGTGATAGACTATCTTAACTGGCCATTGTTATTTAAAACCGCGCTTGCCGTTATTATCGTGGTGGCCGTTGTTGTCATATTTAAGCGCATACAAATTGGACGAGGTGGCTATACCGTTGCCGAACGTTTAGGCGGCCAACCCGTCTATTCGGACACACAAGATTCTGACGAGCGCCAGCTACTTAATGTCGTGGAAGAAATGTCTATTGCTGCCGGGCTTGCTGTGCCGCCCGTGTTTGTGCTTGATGAAACAACGATTAATGCCTTTGCGGCGGGTTATAGCGCTAACGACGCGGTGTTAGGCGTTACGCGTGGCGCCTTGCAGCGCCTCTCACGGAATCAGCTGCAAGGTATAATCGCGCATGAATTCAGCCATATACTGCATGGCGATATGCGCCTTAACCTGAACCTGATTGCTATACTGTCAGGGATTATATTTATTGGGCTGTCAGGCCGAACGTTGATAGGTGGCATGAGCCGTGTGCGACGCCGAAGCAACTTTGGTCACGGCGCAATCTTCGCTCTGGCTCTAGGGCTAAGCCTAGTGCTAATTGGCGCGGTTGGCACATTCTTCGGCAACCTGATCAAATCGGCCGTATCGAGACAACGCGAATTTTTGGCCGATGCCTCGGCGGTGCAGTATACGCGCAACCCTGAGGGAATTGCGGGCGCATTAAAAGTCATTGGCTCGGGTGTCGGGACAGGTGTACAAAACAGTCATGCAGAAGAATTTAGCCATATGTTCTTTGGCGATGTGTTGTCGGTTCGTAGCCTCAATTTCTTTGCCACGCACCCACCGCTTGACGAACGTATTGCGCGTATTGATCGTTTTTGGGACGGGAAATATCCATCTGGCAAGCCACTAAGAACCAAGGCAGCGACGGCAAAAGACGCCGGTAAGAACATTGGCGATACGGACATTATTGATCGCTTGCCGGATTCACTAAAAATCATTGGTATGCTGGACCCGGTCATCATGGCTGCAGCGGGCGCCTTAATCAAATCACTACCCACGTTACTGTATCACGCCACACAACACCCGGCGTCAGCCCAGGCTTTGATGTTGGCATTACGGCTCGATTCCAATAGCGTGATACAACGACAACAGCTTGGCTACCTTAGCGATGCACCGACTATGGCTCGAGAGGTCATGCGGCTAAAGCCGTTAGTCAACGCGCTGCACCCCGCTGAGAGTTTGCCACTGATTGAACTTGCCGTCCCGGCACTAAAACATCAATCGGCTCAGCAATATGACCAACTAAAGTGGTTAATGACACAATTCATCATGGCCGATAAAGTATCAGACCTTAAGGAGTGGCTGCATTACCGCCTGATCTGTCATTTTCTCGAACCACAGTTTTCAAGTAAAAAGGAAAACCTGAAACGTCGTCGTCATTACCACGGCCTGTATCAAGTCGATGATGCTTGCGTAAGCATGCTGTCTTTATTAGCCAATGTCAGCCATGACAACGAAGACAAACGAGATCAGGCCTTTGACACTGGTTTAGTGAAACTCAATATAAAAGTGGAGCAACGCCTGCAACCAGACAACCTCACTCTACAAACCGTAGATAATGCACTATCGAGGCTTGAACATCTGGTGCCGATGTTAAAGCAGGAGTTTCTTGCCGCCTGCGCTGCTTGTATTTCCTATGGTCAAACAGATGACGCTGAGAAAATTACTGTAATGGCCTGGGATCTGCTGCGTGTTGTCTCAGCATGTCTGAGCTGCCCTATGCCACTGATGACACGGCCAGGCCTGTTGCCTCATCAATAGTCTGGGCTAGCGGGTAACACGCTTGGTTCCGTCAGGTTGGGTAAGAATACGCACCGTATCGTTAACGGCTATTCTTTGATCTGCCTCTTGAACAATGGATATGACATCACCGCCATCTAGCTCAATGGTAATTTCCTGACCTTTACGGCGCGTAAAGCCTTCTTCCGCAGCAGCGCCAACCACACCGCCGACGACTGCGCCGATAACACCGCGCACGCGATCACCTGAGCTGTCACCCGAGCCGGCACCAATAACGCCACCAGCAATGGTACCTGCGGCGGCACCTATTGGAGTTTTGGTTCCTTCAATGAGCACATCATCCACTGCGATGACCGTGCCGACTTTTACGGTCTGAATATGTTGTGTCTCACCGCGTGAATAGACCTTACCTGATTTGCTTGAAGCACAGGCAGTGGCCATTATCGTTAGCGCTACCGTAACAAAAATATTTCGCAGCAGAATCATCACCTGAGTCTCCGATATCAATTACCTAACTGCCGCAGCAGAGCGGCTATTTTTTAATCCAGACACCACCAGGCGAAAGCTGAATCATTTGCCCGCGCGGGGTCTTTTCAATCGCCTTCTTACCTGCCAGCTGTTCGACAGCAGCAAGGCTGGTGCCATTGCGCTGAGCAATTCTCTCAAAACTGGATTTACGCCTGGCATTAATATCGCGCACCAGCGCAGCCACACCCGGGGCATCTTTGACCACGCCGACATAGCCACTCACACTTTCACCCACCAACAAACGCGATTTGGCCTCTTGTAAATCCATCGCAACAGCAGACAATGGCAAGGATACGACAAACAATAGTGCTGTCAGCCACAATCCTTTATACATACTATGTGTTAATTGTTTGAAAGCATTCATGACCTAGAACAAGCCTCCTTCTTCAGAAAATAAGTCGTCAATGTCTTTTTCTACCTTAACGCGAATTTCATGTTCTATTTTGACATTAAGATTAATGGTAATAGGCTCTTCGGGAGCCTGCACCTTGACAGTCGGCGTGCAGGCTATTACAAGGGTAACTATCACCGTACTGAGAGAAATGCGGCTTATAATGAACAACATAGCTATCCTCATGACAGAAGCCTTGTACGGCAATATATCGTATATCTATTGTCAGCATTTTCACTTTAACCCCTGCTGAACACGTTGATCAATCTTATCAGTTAATTCGTCGGCAAGCTGCAAACTTTGCAACAGCGACCTCACATTTTGCTCAATATTTATATTCAGATTAATCTGCCGCCCATTTTCAAAATCTGGATTGTAGCCGACAATAGACAATGCCAGGATCAGCTCGCCATCGGGGCTATAATCCACTTTCGCTCTTAAGCTGTCGTATCGAAAATCTTCCAACGCCTTCAGCGCCAATCCTAAACCGGCATGCGTCTTTGCCAGGCTGTTGGCATCAGTGTGACGATAGGAAATGACGCCGCCAGGCTGCCGGGATTGCAAGCCCCCCGCTGTAACCGATATGGCACCACCAGATAAGGTGATCGGAATGCGGCCATCGATAATGCCTGAGCCTGACAATTCGGGTCGCTGCTCTAAAGCGAGAATTTCTCTTAAATCAATCGCGTTCACATCAACGTTAAACTGGCTCTTTTGACCCGGTAGCCATACCATACGCCGCAGTGCGACCCGCCCACCCAATAGCCTTGCCGAAGCATCGCTGATTACAAACCCAAGAAAACCTTCCTTATTTGATAACGGTTGCACATTGAAACGTAGCTTTCTAACCGGAAATCCGAGATCTAGCCCTTCAACAGTGATGACGCTTGCCGTTTTACTCGATAATGCCAACAAGTCATCCAGCACAATGCGCGCGGACAAACCATTCACCTGCAAGCTGCCATAACTGCCCTCTAGATTGCTGAGTCGCACACTCGCCTTTGCCTTGCTGATCTCTTCCAATAGCAAAAATGAGACATCGGCATCTAGCGTGCCACCGTCCAACCCAAACCCGTCAGCGAAGACACTGGGGATCAGCGCTACCAAAGCGGCAACCCCATCTTTGACGGGCACAGCATCCGCCCGCCAGCGCATGCCCCCTGTAGCCTTGCGCCAATCGTAGGAAAACTCACCATTAGCGATAGTATTGCTCTCGCTATTAAGCGCTAGCCGACTGTTTCCAAGCAAGGCTTCGTCGTCCGCCCTGAACTCCGCTTGGGCATAGAACGCCAAACTCTCATTTAATATACGATTCGATGCAAAAACCTCGGCCAGCAAACTACCGTTTACGCTCCATTTCCCTGCTCTGCCCAGCGCCTGCTCGATATCTATTTTTATGAGTCCCGGAGTGATCACATACTCACCGGCATCAAACACGCCAATGTCTACCTTTAATTGTGCTTTACCAAGCTGCCAGCGTTGCTGGCTAACATCGTAGTCCAGCTCTACCGTCTTATTTACCTCTAATTTTAGCTGCTCAATTTTTTCCTCACCGAGGCGTGTTTCGCCAATAGACCAGTTTGAACCTTGATCTATCGATACCACCAGCTGATCATTGCGAATATTCAGTACACCCGTAGCGTTAAAACCTGACGAGCCAAGATAGCCGCTACTAAAAGTCTGTTTATTCAATGGCAATTTCAATTCATAATCAGCACTCAGCGTCACCACATCACTAACATCCAAACTGGGCGAGTCAAGTGCAAGCTGCCAGCTCTTACCGCCAACAAGCGGCAAACTCACCAACACAACGCCATCAAGCGTCCAACGTCGCAAATCAACTACGTCACTTAGCTCTCGGTCAGATTTAAAATGCAGGGGTTCGGCAATTTCAATTCGCAAGGGCTTATCTACGGCCAGCGGCAATAACTCGGCAGAGGCTATGGAAAATGCCAGTAGCGCATCCGGCGGTGCGGTTTCGATTAGCGACTTCGTATCAAGTGTCATGGCCGTACTAACATGGTCGATATCAAAGCTGGCAGAAAGAACGGCACTGGCATCATAGGTATAAAAAGGCGCGGCAACCGCATCAAGCTTAGCTAATAGCTCACCACGCAATCGATATTTCAGTGGTGCGCCAGCAACAATTTTTTTACTAATATAACCACTAGGCTTAACAGTAATTAACCCGCTTACTTCGGCATTTAGCGGCGCAAACAAGAGTAATTCTCTACCAAACTCGCTCAAGGCCAATGTGTCGAATGCAAGCTCCGCCTTGCTGATCTCTATCGTATCGCTACGATCACTCAGCCTAGCCTTTAGCGACAATAGTGGCGTGTCATTCTTGTTCTGCTGTGCAATAGACAAGCTTAACTGTCCGCTACGCGTCATTAACAGTGCGGCGCTATACGGCATCTCAAGGGAACTGCCATGTCGTGCCAAAGACATTTCCATCTGGATACGGTCTGCGATGCGTTCTACCGAAACGGTGCCTGTATATTCTGCGCTCTGTTGCTGACCGCGCCAGTTGACCACTAACTGACCCACATTGAATGATCGCAATGGAACAAAGGAAAGCCATTGCGCCGGCAAGGCCAATTCAAAGTCAGAGACAAGATCGTTAGTGCTGCGGCTTCGGCTGTCTATTTTAAGGTAGGTTTTAGATGTCGAGACCGTTGGCAAGTTGCCTAAAAACAATTCAAGCGGATTAATTACGACACGCACATCACGTGTTTCAAGTAACCACTTTATACCACCTTGACGCGACTCAAAACTCAGCCAATTGAGTTTCAGGGCATTCCAGCGCGGGCGCTCGGCACGGATAGAGACATTTTCAAAGCCCTGTTGCTCTAACTGCCTCAGTAGCAGATTCTCAATCAGATAAGGCGCTGCGGCGTACACTGCCACAAAGATCAACGCTGCGCCAATAAACAGCTTAACTGTAGTTTTTAATAGAAACTTCATGCCACCGGCCCCCAGTCTGCCCGATAAGCATAGCGGTTGTCATTGCCGGCGCCAACCGTTAGTGAAAAGCAAAATGGGGCTTATTTTTCCGAAGAGTTTCCGCTCGAGCGTTTCGACCTGCCACGCAGCAATGCACCGATTGGACCGGACACCGCATAAATCAAAAAGCCGGCGAACAATACAATAGGGGGGTCAATGGAAATCAATACAAAAGCCATGACGACAACGAGCAGGGCAACAAAAGGTACTCGCCCTTTAAGGTCGAAGTCTTTAAAACTGCGAAAGAGAATATTGCTCACCATCAGCAAACTGGCAAACAGCGTAACCACCAGACCAACCACGGTTACGAACCTGCTTGGCTCGTCAATCGAGCCAACTCCCACCCAGTCGGTAGCAACCCAAACAAAACCCGCGACAAGCGCGGCCGCCGCAGGACTCGCAAGGCCCCTGAAGAAACGTTTTTCTGAGTCGCCGTTTTGCGAATTAAAACGCGCCAACCTCAATGCCGCACAGGCAGCATAGATGAACGCTACCAGCCAGCCGACCTTGCCCAGTGATTGCAGACACCATAGGTAGACTACTAAGGCAGGTGCCAAACCAAATGCCACCATATCAACCAAGCTGTCATATTCGGCGCCAAAAGCACTTTGTGTATGAGTGATACGTGCAACCCGGCCATCAAGCCCATCGAGCACCATGGCGATAAAAATGGCGACAGCCGCTGCCTCAAACTGGTTATTGATCGCTGAGACAATTGCATAGAAGCCAGCAAACAAGCCTGCTGTGGTAAAAAGATTCGGCAACAGATAAATACCGCGGCTACGCGGTTTACGCCTATCTTTGCCCGCCTCGTAATGCTCTGGTTCCACGCTCATTAATTCTGTCTAGCCTACGATTTGTTCACATTAGCATGTTAATGCACAAAGTGTGCAAGCACGGACTCTCCTGCAATCAGCCTGTCTCCTGGTTTGATATCGATGCGGGCGGTATTGGGAATATAAACATCGACGCGCCTGCCAAACGGAATATAACTCACTCGCCGCCCCTGGCCGACACGCTCACCAGCGTGATGATAACACCTGGGATAATGTCCCAGATAGCCGCGATGAATCACCATGATCACATCCTCTTCTTCATCGGTACGAATAACAATAGACAGAGCAGTAATATTTTTGCCACGGTGCGCAATATCCGGTGCATTACGACTCAGGGTTCTTATCTTGCCTTCTGTCGCACTGTGTACGGCATAGGCACCGGTTTTTGACATCTCAATAGTGATACGTTGATCTATATAATCTGTCAGCGGGTTATTGGTTCGAGCCACTTCTACTACTTGGCCATCTGCTGGAGCGATTATTGCCAAGGGATCAGCAGGAATAGCACGCCACGGGTCGCGAAACAAATACAACAGCGCAAGTAATAGAAACGAAAAGAACAACGCCAATATGACACTGTATTGAAAAGAGACTATTGCCAACAAGGTGGCCGCTAAAAACAGCGGCCACCCGGCTAGAGAGATAGGACTATGGGAACGTCGACCCATGCTTGGTCAGGGTGTTACGCCAGGCTATACAGCAATAATCAGTTCTTGGAGTGATCGACAATCTTGCCAGACTCGATCCATGACATCATCGAGCGCAGTTTGGCACCGACAATTTCAATTTGATGCTCCTGGCCTAAGCGACGCTTGGATTTAAGTGTTGCCGCGCCGGCCTGGTTTTCCAAAATAAATTCTCGGGCAAACTCACCATTACGAATCTCTTCAAGAATACGCTTCATCTCAGCCTTGGTTTCGCTGTTGACAATACGCGGGCCACGGGTAAGGTCGCCATATTCTGCTGTATTGGAAATTGAATAACGCATATTAGCAATACCACCTTCATACATCAGATCAACTATCAGTTTGAGCTCATGTAGGCATTCGAAATAAGCCATTTCCGGTGCATAGCCAGCTTCCACCAAGGTTTCAAACCCCGCCTGAACCAACGCCGTAGCCCCACCACACAATACAGCCTGCTCACCGAACAGGTCAGTTTCGGTTTCTTCGCGGAAGTTGGTTTCAATGACACCAGCGCGACCACCACCATTGGCACTAGCATAAGATAAGGCAATATCTTTCGCTTGACCGGATGCATCTTGATGCACGGCGATCAGAGTGGGTACGCCACCTGCATTTTCATAGGTAGAGCGGACCAAATGGCCCGGCCCTTTCGGCGCTATCATGATGACGTCCAGGTCGGCACGTGGCTCAATCTGGCCATAGTGAATGTTAAAGCCGTGGGCAAAGGCCAATGCGGCGCCCTGCTTTAGGTTAGGTTCGATCTCATCACGATAAACTCGCGCCTGATGCTCGTCTGGCAACAACACCATAACGACATCGGCAGCAGCGGTAGCGTTGGCGACAGACTCCACTGCCAGACCAGCGTTACGAGCCTTGACCGCTGAAGCAGAACCTTCGCGCAAACCCACTACGACATCGACACCCGAGTCTTTCAGGTTGTTGGCATGCGCGTGCCCCTGCGAGCCATAACCCAAAACTGCAACCTTTTTCGATTTAATGATCGACAGATCCGCATCTTTATCGTAATACACGTTCATAACCAAGATAACTCCCGCTAAAAATAATAATTAAATGAAAAATGAAATCAAAAACAGGCTGCTTACAAACTCAAGCCTTTATCACCACGCGCAATACCTGATGTACCTGAACGCACGGTTTCAATAATCGACGCAGCTTCCAGTGCCCGCAAAAACGCATCCAGCTTGGCACCTGTGCCGGTCAACTCAACAGTATAGGTACGCGACGTGACGTCGATAATACAACCACGAAAAATCTCAGTTAGACGCTTTATTTCTTCGCGATCACTACCACTGCTTTTTATCTTGACCAACATCAGTTCACGCTCGATGTGCTCATCCTCGGACAAATCGACGAGCTTGACGACATCGATCAGCTTGTTCAGCTGCTTGATGATTTGTTCAATGATTTGATCCGAGCCTCTGGTAACCAGGGTAATGCGTGACAAAGTCGGATCTTCTGTCGCTGCCACGGTCAACGACTCGATATTGTAGCCGCGCGCAGAAAATAAACCTGATACCCGTGACAAAGCGCCGGCTTCGTTTTCAAGTAAGATTGCAATAATGTGTCTCATGGTGAAGGCCCTAAGCCAAATCTCGTTCTGGGCTCATATGCGCCGGCAGATGCATCTCATGATGCCCCTTACCCTGCTCGATCATCGGAAAAACGTTTTCAGACTGATCCGTGACAAAATCAATAAAATACAACCGCTGGGTATCGGCGATGGCTTCTTTGAGCGCCGCCTCGACATCAGCCGGTGACTCAACACGAAGTCCAACGTGACCAAAACTGTGAGCTAATTCAACAAAATCTGGTAACGCGTCCATATATGACATGGCGTAACGACCTTCGTAAAAGAATTCCTGCCACTGCCGCACCATGCCCATGTAACGATTATTCAGCGACACCACATTGATTGGCAAACCATACTGTAAACAGGTCGATAACTCCTGAATACACATCATGATGCTGGCTTCGCCCGTCACACAACACACCGTCTCGTCAGGGTGGGCCAGCTGCACACCGATCGCTGCTGGCAAACCAAAACCCATGGTGCCCAAACCACCTGAATTAATCCAGCGGCGCGGCTTATTAAAGCCATAATACTGCGCCGCCCACATCTGATGCTGCCCCACATCTGAAGTCACGAATGCATCACCCTCGGTGAGCTTGTGCAGAGTTTCGATCACAGCCTGCGGTTTAATGATTTCAGACTTGGTGTCATAACGCAGACAATCACGCCTGCGCCAGTCTTCTATCTGTTGCCACCATTTTGCAATGGCATCTTTATCAGTCTTAAAGTCCTGTTCTTTCAATAGCATCATCATGTCTGTTAAAACACTGCTGACAGAACCAACGATGGGTACATCCACCCGAACGCTCTTTGAGATCGATGCCGGATCGATATCAATATGAATAATTTTTGCGTCAGGGCAAAATTCTGCGACCTTGCCTACCACACGGTCATCAAAGCGCGCGCCCACTGCCAGCAAGACATCACAATCATGCATAGCCATATTGGCTTCGTAGGTACCGTGCATACCCAACATACCAAGAAACTGCTTGTCAGACGCCGGGAACGCGCCCAAGCCCATCAGCGTATTGGTAATAGGGAAACCCAGCATCTTCGTAAACTCGGTTAACACTTGCGACGCATTATCGAGCACGACACCACCACCGGTATAGAGCATTGGCTTTTTCGCTTGCTGCAATAATTTGACGGCGCGCCTAATCTGTCCGTTGTGCCCCTTCGCCACCGGGTTATAAGAACGAATCTCGACCTTGTCAGGATAGTGATAAGTGGTGGTCAACGCCGTGACATCTTTCGGTACATCGACAACGACCGGGCCAGGGCGGCCACTGCTGGCCAGATAAAAGGCCTTTTTTATGGTCTCAGCTAAATCTTTCACATCCTTGACCAGGAAATTATGCTTGACGCAGGGTCGGGTAATACCCACAGCGTCGACTTCCTGAAAGGCATCACTACCGATGGCCCAGGTATTCACCTGACCGGTAATGATCACCATAGGAATAGAATCCATATAGGCGGTAGCGATACCGGTCACGGCATTCGTCGCCCCCGGACCTGAGGTCACCAGCAGCACACCTGGTTTACCGGTTGCGCGAGCGTAGCCGTCAGCGGCATGCGATGCGCCCTGCTCATGACGCACCAGGATGTGTTTGACATCTTCCTGCTTGAACAAGGCATCGTAGATGTGCAACACCGCACCACCGGGGTAGCCGAAGACGAATTCAACGCCTTCATCTTTCAGGCACCGGGCCAGAATTTCCGCACCGGTTAACATCTCGGCACCAGTAGATTTTTGCTGCATGGTCTTTAGTTAAATAATGAGTAAGTCAAAGAGTTAAAACGAGGTATTATGCCACGGGTCTTGCCATTCAGTATAATGCTTCTGGGTGTTTAGACCTAGAATTCTTATCCTTAAGCCAAGTAAAACAGCAATTTTGCTCTAGAGAACCCCGCTTATGCCGTATTTGGCCATTAAAACCAACGTAAAGCTGAGTCCTGACCAGCGCAAAGAATTACTTCGAGACGCCTCGCAAACCGTCTCGACCCGGCTTGGGAAGCCCGAAAAATACGTCATGATCAGCTATACACACTGCGCAGATATGAGTTTTGCTGGCAGTGATGCACCGCTAGCCTATCTTGAGCTAAAAAGTATCGGCTTGCCTGAGGCTGAAACAGCCACCCTCGCTAACACCCTGAGCCAACTGCTTGCCCTGCACATGCCTGTTCACGCCAGCCGTGTCTATATCGAGTTCAGCAGTGCCGAGCGCCATCTGTGGGGCTGGAACAGCGGCACTTTTTAGTTTTACGGCGTAGCTGCCGACCTAATAGTCTCTGTTACCAATATAACACCATGCCAGGACACACAATGAAATATTGCTTACGCTTATTACTGATCACAGCACTATTTGGCCAAGCCAGTCTGGCCGGTATTCCCACCAAAAGTGAACCACTGCATGACAGTGTTAGCAGCGCCTCCGGGTTCGTTAAGGATTCTCATATTTCAGCTGACCCGAAAAAACGGGCTCATATCGTCACCGAACTATGCAAAAACGTCGAACGCAATCAATATACACAGTTCTTTGCTTTACTGGCAGAGCAACAGTTACGACTGGAACGCATCTATCTTGAAATTAACTGCGGCGAACTGCAAGGTGAATCATTGATGCATGTCGTACTAAATAAGGTTACTCGATCCTATATTACAGGTGAAAAAATCATCAATTATTTTAAACGACTTAAAGAGAAACACCCCGATGCTGATGTGGCGGCAATTTTTAATGTTCAGTATAGCAAGGGCACCATTCTCGACAGCGTGTTAAGCCGGCAAGCGTATTTTGGCAACGGCGCTCCTGAGAAAATCAAAACTGGCTTAAAAAAATTGGAGTGGTTATTGCGTGATGTCGGAGCCAAAACCAGTAAGCAATAGCCATCAGATCCGAATCAAGTATGCTAAGAATACTTAATCCAGTGTTCTTAGCACTTGCCAAGGTGGTTGCCGTAGCACATGCCGTGTCGCACTAAAACCGACCATGCTGACCAACAGCACGCCAAGAATAATCCCCCATAACCATACCAGGGGATTAATAATGATCACCAGATCAAACAGTAGCGATGCGATCACACTGGCAACAACAGTCGCCACGGCAGAGGCGATAAAACCTGCCATTAATCCCAGGCCTATAAACTCCACTAGGTTTGCCTGGTTAAGCTGACGACGGCTCGCGCCTAATGCTCGCATCAAGGCGCTATGCCGGATACGTTGATCCAGCGTTGCATGAATGGCGGCGAACAACACCACACCGCCCGCACCTAACGTAAAAATAAAAACAAGCTCTACCGTCCGCGTCACACGGTCGATAATTTGCTTTATCTGCGTCACCATACTACCAACATCGATAAGCGTCACATTGGGCAACTGCGCAACGATGTCACGCAATAAACGGCGTGCCGTCTCGGGTTGGTAATAAGACGAAATATAAGTTACTGGCTGGTTCGCCATCACATCAGGCGAAAAGATCATATAAAAATTGACCCTAAAGGATTCCCACTCGACTTTGCGTAAATTCGCCACCTCCGCTTCAAGCTCCACCCCTGCCACATTGATACGAATAAGGTCGCCTATCCTGGCATCGATACGCTGGGCGAACTCTTGCTCTAACGAAACCAAGCCGCTCTCGCTCTCGGACCACCAACGACCTGCGACTACCGGGCTGTATTCTGGCTCAGAACTCGAAAACGAAAAATTTAAACTTCTCGTCGACCGACCTTGTCCGGCATGATCACCATCAACATCTACTTTGCTGACATCCTCTCCATTGATCGCCACCAAACGTCCGCGCACTGTTGGGTGCAGCAGCGGACGCTCAACTTCGTGCTGATCAAACAAACCGTATAATTGCTGCTGTTGATCTGGCAACAGGTTAATTAAAAATTGATTGGGGGCTTTGTCCGGCAAACTGGCCTGCCATTGCCCTAATAGATCGTTACGAATCAATGCCAGCAACAACAGCACCATCAAGCCAATACCGCAGGCCGTCAACTGTCTGGCGGTGTCGCTACCACGCTGCGTCATCGCACGCAAACCAAGACGCCAGCCATAACCATTCTTCAAGGGAACTGCTCGTAGCAAACGAATCATTATCCATGCCGCAGCGTAGAGCAAGGCGGCCGCCATCACCACACCTAATACAACATAGGCAACTAATAGGATGTCCCGTACCTGCCATACCATTAGCACTGCTACGACCGCCATACCGAGGGCGTAGACTGTGATACCCTGCGCTTCGAGATTACCCAGATCATGGCGCAAGACACGCAAGGCCGGTACCTTTCTTAACTGCAACAATGTCGGCAAAGCAAAACTTAACAATAAAACGGTGCCGAGCAGAAATGCACCGAGGCCTGGCAGCCAGCCTGGCAAAGGCAGTTGACCGGGCAGCAAAGGGGCCAATGCTTGACCCAACAAAAACTGGGCGCCATAGCCCAGCGCCACACCCAGAGCCGCTGCAGCCATGCCGGCAACCACAAGCTGACCAGCGATAATCGTGAATATAGTTTGGTAGCTTGCCCCCATGCAGCGCAAGACGGCACAAGCATCCAGGTGGCGCGACAAATAACGGCGACTGGCACTAACAATAGCCACGCCCGCCAAAACGACACTGACCATGGCAGCCAGGGCCAAAAAACGATCAGCGCGTTCGAGCGCAATATCCATCTGCGGCCGCGCTTGCCGAATATCTTGCAAACGCTGATCGGGATTGAGCAAGGGTTCGGCTTTTTGACGAAACCCGCTTAACTGCGACGGGCTTCCTGCCAGTAATAAGGTATAGCGTGCACGACTGCCGCGCTGCAATAAGGCCGTTGCCGCCAGGTCATCGAGGTGAATCATCACGCGCGGGGCTAGCGCTGAAAAATTACTGCTCTGATCGGGTTCTTGCCACAGGACTGCGGTCACTGTAAAGGTCTTGGCGCCAAGTTTGATCTTGTCGCCGGCATCAAGCGCCAGTTGCGACCATATGCGAGCGCCCAGCCATGCCTGACCGGGCGACGGCCCTTGTGTGGTTGCAACCGCTGCCGCACCGATATCATCACTAATACGTAAATGTCCACGCAACGGGTAAGCGCCGCCCACCGCCTTGATGGCACCTAACTGTAATGTATCGCCAGCGGTGACGATGCTCGGAAATTCGGTTTTAAAATCAAATTGCAAACCAAGCTCTTGCGCTCGCTCGACAAAAGCATTTTCAATAGGGTGATCCGATTGCAATACCAAATCGGCAGCCAATAGATCACTGGCCTGGTTTTCGAGCGCCTGTTGCACGCGATCGGTAAACGCCTCAACGGCCGTCATGCCGGCCACAGCGATGAGCAAGGCCCAAAACAGTATTTGTATCTCGCCACTACGCCAGCTACGACGCAACATACGCAGTGATAAGCGCAAGCCATTCACGCCTGCGATTCCATAATACGCCCCGCCTCCATTGTTATGGTGCGTTGGCAATACCGCGCCACTTTGTCATCGTGAGTCACAATCAATAATGTCGAGCCGTGCTCCTGGTTAAGACGAGTCAGCAATTCAATGACGGCTTCACCAGTATTGCTGTCGAGACTACCCGTGGGTTCATCGGCAAAAAGTAGCTTTGGTTCGGTCACAAATGCACGTGCCAACGCGACCCGTTGCTGCTCACCGCCGGATAATTGCGATGGATAATGATGTATCCGTTCTGCCAAACCCACTTCGTGCAAACGCTTACGGGCTTTGGCCAGTGCGCCAGCGTCACCTTTTATTTCCAGCGGCAAGGCCACATTTTCCAATGCGGTTAAATTGACCAACAATTGAAACGATTGAAAAACAAAACTAATGTTGTCACCACGTAAGCGCGCACGCTGATCTTCATCAAGGTCAAACATGGATACCCCGTCAAGGTGAACTGAGCCGGTACTGGGGGTGTCCAAGCCTGCAAGCAATCCCAGCAAGGTCGATTTGCCGGCGCCCGATGCACCTACAATCGCAACACGCTCTCCGGCATTGACGCTAAAGTTGATATCATGCAGTAATTGCAGACGCCCGCCAGGGCCATTAACGGTTTTCGAGAGCGAGGAAACAAGCAATACTGGCGCAGACACAGGTTTGATATTCATGGATAAATTCATTACAGCCTTTTTTACTCATATAGTTGCTATTGTCTTATGTGTATCAACTGCGTCCGCGTCTACTGTTGGCAAACCAAGCATTCTCGTTATCGGCGACAGCCTCAGTGCTGCCTATAATATGCCGCCAGCAGCAGGCTGGGTGAGCTTGCTGCAAAAGCGTTTGCTTGAAAACAATCTCTCTTTTAATGTCATCAACGCCAGCATCAGCGGTGACACCACTGCCAGCGGTGTAAGCCGCATCGATAATGCACTGCGTCACGCACGGCCCACGCTAACAATTATTGAGCTCGGCGCCAATGACGGTCTGCGCGGTTTATCGCTCGTCGAGATGAGAAACAATCTTGGCCGCATGATTGCGACAGCACAAGCCAATGACTCAAAGGTATTGCTGTTGGGGGTTAACCTGCCTCCCAACTATGGTCCACAATACACTGGCGACTTTCGCAACAGTTATTCTCTATTGGCGGACAAACATGGGGTCGCACTGGTTCCGTCGATATTAAAAGGGTTTGAAGACAATCCAGAATATTTCCTGCCAGACCGCGTACACCCCAATCGCGCAGCACAAGACAGAATACTGGACAATGTCTGGCCAGCCGTTACATCCTTACTCAAATAACTACGCACTCATCCAGACCAGGCTAGCCATCCTACCGGTCTTACCGTCACGACGGTAAGAGAAAAAATGCTGTGCGTCACGGTAGGTGCAAAAATCACTGCCGTAAATAGCATCGACACCTGTTTGACGCAGGCGTATTCGCGCCAGCTCATACAGATCGGCATACCAATGGCCACTATCACCTGCGATAAAACACGACGCACTTCTCTTGTCTAACGCTAATGCCTGATAGACATCATCTCCCACCTCAAAAGCCTGGGTACTGATGGCAGGCCCGAGCCAAGCCATTACGTTTTGCTTGTCCACAGGAAACTTTGACAGGACTGCCTCGATCACACCGGCGGCCAAACCCCGCCAACCAACATGCACAGCGGCCACCACCCTTTGCTGTCTATGACACAAGAGTATAGGCAAACAATCTGCCGTCATCACCGCACATACCGCGCCCGCTTCACGGGTATACGCAGCATCGGCCTCGGGCAACGCATCCTGTCCCGCTGCGACGACGCTATTGCCATGCACCTGGGTCAGCCAATGTGGCTGCCCTGGCAAGCTGGCGAGACCAGCGAGTTGGGCGCGATTCAACATGACATCATCTGCTTCATCACCCACATGCAGCGCCAGATTAAAACCTGAAAATGGCTTGGCGCTAATCCCCCCTTGGCGCGTGGTCGAGACCGAATGTAGCCAACATGGCGCGGGCCAGTCAGGATAAATCAATGATGACTTCAACGCTATTGGCTACCTGTCTTCAAGATGTAACTGGCAATCACGGCGCAAGGCCTCAGCGACTGTCAACAGATCGTCAGGAATCGGGGCCTGCCATCCAACGGTCTCTTTGCTGGCGGGATGCACGAGTTCCAGCTCAAAGGCATGTAACGCTTGGCGTCTGAAGCTGTCCAAACACGCCGTCAATTCAGGTGAGGCGCCAGCCATTCTGCGTGCCCGCCCGTTGTAAACGGGGTCACCCAATAGCGGGCATTTGATATGCGCCATGTGGACACGAATCTGATGAGTGCGACCGGTTTCAAGTTGCACATCGACCATGGTATGGCGACGAAAGCGCTCGCGCACCCGATAGTGGGTAATGGCTTCACGACCCGTCCTGACTACGGCCATGCGTTGACGATTCACTGGGTGTCTGGCTATGGGCGCATCAATCGTGGCACCTGACACCATGACACCCTGAGCAATCGCAACATATTTGCGCTTAACTCGACGCGCCTCCAGCTGTTCGATCAGGGATTTATGTGCTCGCAGCGTTCTGGCTATCACCAACAAACCTGTCGTGTCTTTGTCGAGACGATGCACAATCCCGACACGCGGCACACTGACAAGGTCTGGCGCATGATGTAATAAGGCATTGGCCAAGGTTCCCTGATAGTTACCCGCCGCCGGGTGAACGACGATTCCCGCCGCCTTGTTGACGACGATAATCTCATCATCTTCGTAGACGACATCAATGGCTATATCTTCTGCCAGCCAACTCTGATCGGGGATTTGCTGAGGTTGCAGTAAGACCTTATCGCCCTCACGCACCTTATCTTTCGGCCGCATAACCTTGCTGTTAACGCTGACCAGCCCCTCATCCACCCACTGTTTCAGGCGTGAACGCGAATATTCGGGCCACAAACGCGCCAACGCCTGATCGAGCCGCATTCCAGCGAGCTCGTCACTTATGATAGTACTTAACATGCCAACATCATTGCTGCTTGAATTCATAAATGTAGATAGTTCCATATATTCGCGCTGCGCAATTTTTGCGATCGATACACCTAGGATAGTCCGACCGCTGGGCAACTTTGTCAAACATCGAATAAATTGCAGCAGCAATCATTCGATGAAATTAGCTGACATTGGATTCATCAAGATATAAAAAACATACCTTGCCCCTGCTGAAATTCAGGCAGTGTTGCATAAGCTCTGCTATAGTTCAGCCAACAAAATCCACTTGTCACCACGTCGGTGATTGTTTAGCCTGCATACCTTATGGGAGCTGAGGTTGTGAACAAACTAGCGCTGCTTGGACTGGTCGTACTCTTATGTACCTCATGCGTAAGCACCCCAAAAACAGAACCCGGCAGCGCCGATGTCAGACAAGGTTCTGTCGCCGCCAATTCGCCAATAGCGATCTATTCGCGCGGCCAGAAGGCCATCGATAATGGTAATTACCGCGAGGCCTTAGAATATTTCACCTCTTTACGGAAAAAGTTCCCTAAGGACAAAACCACACCTCAAGCCTTGCTCGGTAGCGGCTATGCCTATTATAAACTCGGCGACAACGACGCCGCGGTAGAAACCAGCAATGCCTTTATTCAAACTTACGAAAATCATTCACTCATTGATTATGCCTATTATTTGCGCGGCCTGGCCCGATACAGTGAAGGCATTGAACAACTGCAAAACCGCCAGCTCAGCGGCAACGCACGCACGGGCATGGCGCGCAAGTCATTTGAATCCTTTGCCGAACTGGTCCGTCGCTTTCCTAATAGTAAATACAGTCAAGACTCGCGTATTCGCATGGAAGTCTTGCACAGTAAACTGGCCGAGCATGAACTTAAACTGGCAAAAAACGCCTTGTCATTTAACAAATACAAAGAAGCCATCGCACGAGCGGAATATCTTATCAAGAATTACGCGCGTGCCGAAGCCGCGCCAGAAGCCTATTCGGTCATGATCGAGGCATTTACCGCGCAGGGTGATTTGGTTCAGGCCTATGATGTGCGTAAAGCACTTAAGCGTAAGTTTCCCGATTATCATCATACAGAGAGCTCGCGTATCAGCGCTACAGAGGTCACTCGCGTCGACCCAAACAAACTAAAGCGGCAGCAAAACATCAGGTCTCGTCCAAGCATGGCGGTCGACAGTGCCCTTGCCGAGACATCGCCACCGCGCGTCAAGCAAGAGCTGAAAAGCGATGCTCATATTCGACTGGTATCGCCCAATACTGCGCAAGCCGAGGACTTCGCTGTCGACGATGACGGTATCAGACGCGAAGCCTGGTACCTGGCTCAACCCAGCAGCAGCTATACCTTGCAATTGCTGGGAACTAACGACGAAAATGCCCTGCAAGCCTATATTGAAAAGCATGATATTGCTACTGAAGCCGGTTATTTCCGCAGCCGTAACGCTGATAGCGATTGGTTTACCCTGACCTACGGTTATTATCGCAGCAGAAACGAAGCCTTGCTCGCGCTGAAGGGTTTAAGTGCCGAGTTACGCGCACCTAAGCCCTGGGTGCGCTCCATGTCGGATATACAAAACAAGATCAGCGCCCCTTAATTAGCCGGTGCCTTTGTCGTCGCGGCTGTTTATAATAATCGTTTAGCTAAACTTGGTATATGAAACCGTGCCTGTCTCTCGCCCACACCTTCTACTATTACTGATCGCTTTGACACTCATCAGCAGCGGCTGCTCTTTGTTGCCGGATAAAGAGGATGTTCCGGCCAATTGGTCTGCTGCACGTCTCTACGATGAAGCGACTGCTGCTTACAAAAAAAAGTCATACGACATCGCCATCGAATATTTTCAGGAACTGGAAAAGCGCTTTCCGTTTGGCCCCTTCGCCCAGCGTGCGCAGCTCGACATCGGTTTTGCTCATCTCGATAATGAAGAACCTGAAGCAGCATTGAGTGCAGCGAATCGCTTTATTCGCCTCAATCCACGGCACGAGAAGGTGGATCGCGCTTACTATCTGCGCGGCCTAGCGACCTTTGATGACCGTTCTGGGAGATTTGGACCTATTCGATTTTTTGACCCTGCCACGCGTGATCCGCGCACACTTCAAGAATCATTCCAGTATCTCTCTGAACTGGTGAGCAGATTTCCTGATAGTCAATATAGTCCAGATGCCAGACAGCGCATGATTTACTTACGCAACACCCTGGCCGAGCATGAACTCCATGTCGCTCGCTTCTACGTTAAGCGTGGCGCCTTTATTGCGGCGATAAACCGCGCTAAATATATTATTAACAAACTACCGCAGTCACACGCTACCGCTGACGCTTTAGCAATACTGGTTCGCGCCTATAAGCGCATCGGCATGCATTATTTGGCCAATGACAGCCTTGAGGTATTACGACTCAACTACCCTGAACATCCACTTGCCAATCAAAAGCAAGCACGGGGTTAAAACAAGAGCTGCTGTAGCGCAATTGAGAATAACAGCGGTGGGCAGCTCTCTAATGAGCGCTGCCCACGAGGACTAAATGGCGTCGTTATCCTGCTCGCCAGTACGAATACGAATCACTTTTTCTACCGGTAGCACAAAGATTTTACCGTCACCAATTTTACCTGTGCGCGCTTCGTTGGTAATCACCTCAAGAGCGCTGTCCAACTGATCATCGGTGACGACCACCTCGATCTTGACCTTGGGAATAAAATCAACAACGTATTCGGCTCCACGATATAGCTCAGTATGTCCCTTTTGCCGACCAAATCCCTTGCCTTCCGTTACTGTCATACCAGTAATACCGACAGCAGACAATCCTTCACGTACTTCATCTAATTTAAACGGCTTGATAATCGCTTCTATTTTTTTCATGAGCTGCCTCGAGCAGAGAGGGTTATTAGTATGTCGCAAAAACCGTCGGTCGCATTTGCGTAGCACATATAGTACAACGACTCCGAGTTGACGTCGATGCCCTGTGCCAATTTTACCGGAGCTGGCGCCAGTAGTCAGGCACAATCTTAAAGCTAAATATAGCGCGATGTTATCGGATAACGCCGGTCTCTACCAAAGGCGCGCGCCGTTAATTTGACGCCCGGTGGAGCCTGGCGCCGCTTATATTCGTTGCGTCGTACCATGATAGCTACCTTGCGCACAGTCTCTTCATTAAAACCATCAGCAACAATTTCAGCAATGGATTTATCCTCTTCAATATACGCTTCAAGAATAGGGTCCAGAATTTCGTAAGCAGGCAGGGAGTCAACATCTTTTTGATCAGCTGCCAACTCGGCGGACGGCGCACGCGCAATGACGCGCTCGGGAATAACCTCGCTGATGGTATTCCGGTAACGCGCTAATTGATACACCATAGTCTTGGACAGATCCTTTAACGGCGCAAAGCCCCCAGCCATATCACCATACAAGGTGGCATAACCCACCGCCATTTCACTTTTATTACCGGTGGTTAGCACCATGCGACCTGTTTCGTTTGAAATTGCCATCAGCAGCACACCGCGGCAACGCGCCTGCAAATTTTGCCGCGCCAAGTCGCTAAGAGCCATTCCCTCTTTCTCGCTTAGCTTGGCAATAAAAGCATCAAACATCGATTCAATCGCGATTTCATCATAACGAACAGCCAAGGCTTTGGCCTCGGCACATGCGTCCTCTACGCTGATATCTGAAGTATAACGATAAGGCATCATCACGGCTTGTACTTGCTCAGCACCCAAGGCATCGACAGCGACCGCCAGCGTTAGCGCCGAATCAATACCTCCAGACAAGCCAATCACAACGCCAGGGAATCTATTTTTTCCGACATAATCTCGAACCGCCAACACCATCGCTCGGTACAGCGACTCCTCGCGCCCCGGCAAGGTATACGATTTCGCCACCTGAGGCCGCAAATCATCATCAAACTCAACCAGAACATTGGCCGAATCGAACACCGGAGCACAATGGTGAATGGTCTCATCAGCACCAACAACCAATGAGGCTCCGTCAAACACTAACTCATCCTGACCACCTACCAGATTGCAATAAACAATCGGCAGGCCACTTTCACGCACACGTTGCACCAGCACTCTTTCGCGCTCGCCCTGCTTGTCCGCATGATAAGGTGAAGCATTAATATTGATAACCAAATTGGCGCCTGCGCATGCGGCTTGATGGGTAGGGCTCGGCCGCCAGATATCTTCACAAATGGTAATTGCCAATAGCGTACCATTGACATCAAAGATACAGGCTTCATCACCCGGCGTAAAATAGCGCTTCTCGTCGAATACACCGTAGTTAGGAATTTGTTGCTTGCGGTAGGTGCAAAGTATATCGCCATCGCGCAACACTGATGCCGCATTATAGAGCAGGCCATCCTGCTGCAAGGGATAACCTAGGACAACGTCAATACCCTTCACTTGTTTGGCCAGCGACACTAACGATTCCGCAACTGCCGCACAAAAACCATCACGCAGCAACAGATCTTCCGGCGGATAACCACTTAAACTTAATTCGGGAAAAACCACCACATCGGCCGCTTGCTCATCTCTGGCAACAGACATTGCAGACAATATCTGTCCAGCATTGCCGTCGATATCGCCAACTTGCAGATTACATTGCGCAATACTTATACGAAGCTTATTTGCCACAGCACCCCATCACGCAATAAAGTATCAAGCCTCATCGTCCAACCTGGCATGCGTACCATCGCAAAAAGGTAAATTGGAAGACCGCTTACACATACAAAGATAATAGGTTTTAGAGTCCTCAACGGCAAACGCCTTCGGCGAAAAATCGCTGTCTCTGTGCGAGCTGTCACATAACGGTTGACGATGAGAGCGACCGCAAGTACAAAAGTAATAGGTGTTACCGGCTTCTAAAGCTACCGCTATAGGTGCTCGCCCGGCAACGATAGGGTGCGTCATCTTGGCTACTCCTTGCAAAACTGTTCAGCTTAAAACGCTATCTGACCAAATGCGACAATCAATCTCAGGCAGCCAGTCTTTGCTTTAATTGCGCGCCGATATCTGCCGGCGAACGAACCACCTCGACACCAGCTTTTTCTAGTGCAGCGATCTTGCCTGCGGCCGTACCCTGCCCGCCTGAAACAATAGCACCTGCATGCCCCATGCGGCGACCGCTTGGCGCAGTCACACCGGCAATATAAGCCACCACGGGTTTACTGATTTCGCTTTGAATAAACTCCGCCGCTGCTTCCTCTGCCTGGCCGCCAATTTCACCGACCAGAATAATACTTTCAGTCTGCTTATCTTGTTCAAACAAACGCAGACAATCAATAAAATTCATGCCTTGGATGGGATCACCACCAATGCCAACACAGGTACTCTGGCCTAAACCTGCAGCCGTAGTTTGGTACACTGCTTCATAGGTCAAGGTGCCAGAACGTGAGACGATTCCCACCGAACCCACTTGGTGAATATTGCCCGGCATAATTCCTATCTTGCAGGCGCCTGGTGTAATCACGCCCGGACAGTTCGGCCCCACCAACCACGCGTCATACTGCTTTAATACTGCCTTAACCTTGAGCATATCCAAAACCGGTATACCTTCGGTAATACAACAAATAATTTTCACACCAGCCACCGCAGCCTCAACAATCGCTTCCGCTGCAAACGGCGCTGGCACGTAAATACTGCTGGCATCGGCACCTGTTTGCTCTACGGCTTGTCGCACGGTATTGAATACCGGCAAACCAAGATGGCTTTGGCCTCCTTTACCCGGTGTCACACCACCGACCAATTGTGTGCCATAGGCGATTGCTTGCTCTGAATGAAAAGTACCCTGCTTGCCGGTAAAGCCCTGGCAAATGACTTTGGTATTTTTATCCACCAATATACTCATCAGCCCATGCCTCTTTCGGCGCCTTTTTGGGCTTGCTTGGCCAGCGCAACGGCTTGTCGCGCTGCCATTGTTAAGGCTTCGGTCGTCACCAGATCAAGACCGCTATCATCCAGCATACGGCGCGCCTGTTCAGCATTGGTGCCTTGCAAGCGTACCACCACTGGGATATTTACCCCGACCTCTTTGATCGCACCAATAATTCCTTCGGCAATCAAATCACAACGCACAATACCACCAAATATATTCACTAAAATCGCGTTGACCTGGTCTCCGGCAACAATCAACTTAAACGCTTCGGCGACTTTCTCCGCCGTTGTACCACCACCCACATCAAGAAAATTAGCCGGTTCACCGCCATGCAACTTAATCAAATCCATCGTCGCCATCGCCAGGCCTGCGCCATTGACCATGCAGGCTATGTCACCGTCTAACGAAATATAGCTAAGATCGTGAACGCGCGCTGCTCGCTCTTTTTCGTCTTCTTGCTCAACATCACGCAGCGCAGCCAAGTCTTGGTGACGATACAATGCATTATCGTCAATCTCAACCTTGGCATCGAGTGGAATCAATTGATCGCCATCAGCTACCGCTAGCGGATTAATTTCTATCAGGCTGGCATCTTTCGCCAAATACAAGCGATACAATGATCGCATCAACTTGGCCAAAGCAGCCATCAAAGCCGGCGATAAGCCCAGCTCAAAACCCGCTTGTCGACACTGCCATGACTGCAAACCCACTATGGGATCGATGACAAGACGATGAATCTTTTCTGGCTGAGTCGTTGCCACTGCCTCAATATCCATACCGCCTTCTGTCGATAGAATAACCACAACGCGTTCAATCGTTCTGTCCAGAAGGAGGCTGAGATAGAATTCTTGTTGAATTTCTAATGCAGGCTCAATCAGAACATGATTAACGGGCAAGCCTTGTGGTCCGGTTTGATTGGTCACCAAATGCGAACCGAGCAAGTCGTCAGCCGCGGCCCCAAGCTCAGCGGCATTGCCTACCATACGGATGCCGCCAGCCTTGCCACGCGCACCCGCATGCACCTGCGCCTTAACAACCCAGGCATCAGCAGGGATTTGCGCCATTAGGTCGCGAGCCTCGGCAACAGATAACGCAACGCCGTACTTAGGCAAACTGATACCAAAACCCTCAAACAAGGCCTTGGCTTGATATTCGTGGAGCTTCATCTAATTCATAGTACCTGACTTTACTGGCTCGATGACCACGTGCCCCTGGGGTGCTACGTGCCCTTAGGGTACTATGTGGCCTTACGGTACGACCTAAAACG
Organism: Gammaproteobacteria bacterium; assembly: GCA_015492075.1. Taxonomy (GTDB): domain Bacteria; phylum Pseudomonadota; class Gammaproteobacteria. Next base: position 64,452 of record WGFU01000034.1, on the reverse strand, counting down.
GAATATCGTCGTCAAAATCATCGTTCGCCACTGCCTGCCCTTGGGGTGCAGCAGGCTGGGATTGTGACTGGCTACTTGCACCACCATACGATGGCTGGCCTCCGCCAGCCGCCTGCCCTTGCGGCGCAAAGTTATCGCCCGCACCACCACGACTATCCAGCATTTGCATTTCATTGACGACAATCTCAGTGGTGTAACGATCGTTGCCACTTTTATCCTGCCATTTTCGCGTTTGCAAGCGGCCTTCCACATAGATTTTTGAGCCTTTTTTACAGTACTCGCCAACGATTTCGGCAAGCCGCCCAAAAAAGACCAGATTGTGCCACTCGGTTTTCTCCTGCATCTCACCGCTCGTCTTGTCACGCCAGCTCTCACTGGTGGCAATCGAACAGTTGGCGGCCGCGGCACCGCTGGGCATATAACGAATCTCCGGATCCTTGCCCATATTGCCGATTAGAATTACTTTATTTACGCCTCGTGCCATTTCTTTCTCCCGAATCTATCGTTATAAATATTATCTTGCGACACTGACTGGTGAATCTTCCAAGGGGGTTGCCTCGTCTTCTTCCACCTGGTCAATCCGAAACCTATCCAGTGCGGCTTCGTCCAAGGTGTTCTTGTCTACCTTTAAATATGCGACTTCGTCATCAACAATCACGATGGCCTCTTTAACACCTGCTATTAGCAATAAACGCGCATTCAACTCTGCTGCCCTGGCCGCACTCACCGCGCCAACACGAATCATGCGACTACTGAAGTAATGTGGATTACGTAGAGACAACATGACCACTAACCACAGCACGGTCAAACCCGCCGCCACCATAAACACCGACGACGGTCCCCACTGTCCCATCACCCAGCCACCGACCGCGCCACCGCCAAAGGCACCAAGAAACTGGGCGCTGGAGTAAACCCCCATTGCCGTGCCCTTTTTGTCTACTGGAGCCTCTTTTGCGATCAACGACGGCAATGTCGCTTCCAGCACATTAAACGCCAGAAAGAAGATAAACAAGCCCGCAATAATTCCCCACAGACTGGACGACTGCAACGCCATAATAAACAAACCAACAGCGATCGCCGCCACTGCCGCCAGAATAACCGGCTTCATCTTGCGTTTGGCCTCGGCAATAATGACAAAAGGCACCATTAACACCATGGCAACAACCAAAACCGGACCATACACCCAGGGATGTTGCGCCACTTCCAGCCCTGCGCCATCGCGCAACGCCAGCGGCAATGCAACAAAACAGGCCGTTAGCAAAAAATGCAGGGTAAAGATACTCAGATCAATGCGTAACAGCTGGCCATCTTTAAGTAGAGAACCCATGTCTGAAGGCCTGGTCCCGGCATCACGATGACTACGAAGTGTGACCGTTTTCGGTAAACCAAGCTGCACCAGCACCATACCGAGCAAGGCCAACAGCGCAGTAAGCCAGAAAATACCCGGCACACCGATCCATTGATTCAAAATGGGGCCGAGGATCATCGACAGCACAAAGGCAAAACCAATACTAATGCCAATCGTCGCCATAATCTTACTGCGCTGCTCTTCACGCGTAACATCGGCTGCCAGCGCCATAATAGCTGCCGCAATCGCGCCAGCGCCCTGAATGGCACGGCCAACGATGACCATCACTATCGAGTCTGCCAGCGCTGCAATGACACTGCCGATGGCAAATATCGCCAGTCCGGTAATAATCACAGGTTTGCGGCCAATACGGTCAGACCAAAGTCCAAACGGAATCTGCAACAGCGCCTGAGTTAAGCCATAGATACCAATGGCAATACCGATCAGCAGGGGCGTCACTCCCTCTAGCTCAGTCGCATAAAGCGAAAATACCGGTAAAATCATGAATAACCCCAGCATGCGCAGGGAATAAAGGCTTGCAAGGGTCAGCGTCGCGCGCTTTTCCGTCGTGTTCAGACCAGAATGAGGCAAAGGAGAGGCTCTTTTGATTGTTACTGCGAAAAACGCGTATATTAACAGGTTGCATTACTGGCAGGAAACGAGATGAACACAATCCGCATCCGCGGGGCGCGCACGCACAACCTCAAGGGCATCGATATCGATATCCCGCGCAATCAATTAACCGTCATTACTGGCTTATCCGGCTCCGGCAAATCGTCGCTGGCCTTTGACACCATCTATGCCGAAGGCCAGCGACGCTATGTTGAGTCATTGTCGAGCTACGCCCGTCAGTTTCTGTCTGTCATGGAAAAACCTGATGTTGATTCGATTGAAGGCCTGTCGCCAGCTATCTCCATTGAGCAGAAAACAACATCACATAACCCGCGCTCGACCGTCGGTACCGTGACCGAAATCTACGATTATTTACGCCTGCTCTTTGCCCGCGCTGGTGAACCACGCTGCCCTGACCACGATACCGTGCTACAGATCCAGACAGTCAGCCAGATGGTCGACCATATTCTCGAGCTTGATGACGGACTGCGAGTAATGCTGCTGGCGCCAGTTATCGAGCAACGTAAAGGTGAGCACCAGCAGGTACTGCAACAGTTACGCAGCCAGGGCTATGTGCGTGTACGCGTTAATGGTGAAGTCATGGAAATCGATGCCGTCGAAAAGCTCGATTTACGACGCAAACACACCATAGAAGCCGTTATTGACCGCTTTAAAGTGCGGCCCGATATTCAGCAACGCCTCGCTGATTCAGTTGAGACCTGTATAGAACTTGGCGCTGGTCGAGCCCGCATCGCCTTCATCGACGATAAGAAGCGCGAAGAAATCCTGTTTTCGGCCAGCTTTGCCTGCCCGGTCTGCGGCTACAGTATCACCGAGCTGGAGCCACGCTTATTTTCTTTTAATAACCCTGCCGGCGCCTGCGCAACCTGCGATGGCCTCGGCAAGCAAACCTTTATTGATCCCAAGCGGGTCGTCGCTCACCCCCAGCAAAGCCTCGCTGGTGGAGCCATTCGTGGCTGGGATAGGCGTAATGGATACTATTACCAGTTATTAACCTCGCTGGAAAAACATTACGGCTTCAATATTGATTTGCCGTTTGAAGAGCTGAGCGATAAGACAAAGGAAATTATTCTCAACGGCTCTGGTGATGAGGTGATTAAATTCACCTACTTTAGTGAACGTGGCGGCACTTTTGTTAAGGAACAAGTATTCGAGGGCATCATTCCCAACATGGAGCGACGCTACAAAGATACAGATTCCAGCGTTGTACGAGACGAACTCGCAAAATATATGTCGACCCATGATTGTCCTGATTGTCAGGGCACGCGTCTGCGACGTGAAGCACGCCATGTCACCATTGCCGAACACTCAATGCCGCAGATTACCCGCCTGCCTATCGATCAGGCCAAATCCTTTTTTGAAACACTGATTCTGCCAGGTGCACGTGGTGAAATCGCTTCGCGCATTATCAAAGAAATAGGACAACGTCTGTCTTTTCTGGTCAATGTCGGCCTAGACTACTTAACGCTGGAACGTAGCGCGGATACCCTGTCCGGAGGTGAAACCCAACGCATTCGCCTTGCCAGCCAGATTGGCGCTGGCCTGGTTGGTGTCATGTATGTGCTCGACGAGCCATCCATCGGTCTACACCAGCGCGACAATGAACGCCTGCTGGACACCCTGCGCTATCTGCGCGATCTCGGCAACTCGGTCATTGTGGTTGAACATGACGAGGACGCCATTCGCGCCGCTGACTACGTTATTGACATTGGTCCCGGTGCCGGCATTCATGGTGGCCAAATCATCGCCCAAGGCACACCCGAACAAGTGTTGCAGCATACCGATTCCATCACCGCCGACTATCTTGCTGGCCGCAAGCAAATTGAAATTCCCGAGCATAACTTCAAGTTCGATGCTGAGCAGACATTGAGCGTGTTTGGCGCTAAAGGCAATAACCTGAAGGGCGTTGACGCCCATTTTCCGCTCGCTGCCATGACCGTTGTTACTGGCGTTTCGGGTTCAGGAAAATCGAGCCTGGTCAATGACACGGTTTATCGCGCTGCTGCCATGGCCATCAACCAAAGTAACACCGAACCCGCCGCGCACGACAAAGTAATCGGCCTCGACAAGCTCGACAAGGTCATCAATATCGACCAAAGTCCAATCGGCCGCACACCGCGCTCCAACCCAGCCACCTATACCGGGCTGTTTACCCCGATACGCGAATTATTTGCCGCCACGCAAGAAGCGCGTTCACGCGGTTACGGACCCGGCCGGTTTAGCTTTAATGTTAAAGGCGGTCGCTGTGAAGCCTGTCAGGGTGATGGCGTTATTAAAGTGGAAATGCACTTTCTCGCTGACATCTACGTACCCTGCGATATCTGTAAAGGCAAACGTTATAACCGGGAAACACTGGAAATACGCTATAAAGGCAAGACCATTCACGAAGTCCTGGAAATGACGATAGATGAGGCATCTGATTTCTTCAGCGCCGTACCCGTATTAAAACGCAAGCTCGATACTCTGGTCGATGTGGGGCTTTCTTATATTAGGTTAGGCCAAAATGCGACTACCCTGTCAGGTGGCGAGGCGCAACGTGTCAAGCTGTCGCGTGAACTTTCCAAGCGTGACACTGGCAACACCCTTTATTTACTTGACGAGCCAACCACCGGCCTGCATTTTCATGATATTCGCCAACTGTTAAAGGTCTTGCATCGATTGCGCGACCAGGGCAGCACGATTATTATTATCGAACACAATCTGGATGTTATTAAAACAGCTGACTGGATTCTGGATCTCGGTCCCGAAGGCGGCGACAAGGGTGGCGAGATTATCGCAGCCGGCACACCGCAGCAGATCGCACAAGCCAGTCATTCACATACCGGCCGCTTCTTAAAAGATGTGCTCGAACGGCATCATCAAACACCGGCAAAATCAGCCTAGGACAACCATGCAAGACTATCAAAAGCACTTCATCGAATTCGCTCTTGACCAAGGTGCGCTTTGCTTTGGTGATTTCACCTTAAAGTCAGGTCGGCAAAGCCCTTACTTTTTTAATACCGGTTTGTTTAACGATGGTCGCGGCATCGCAAAACTAGGCCAAGCCTATGCTGCTGCCATCATTGACTCCGGCATTGAATTCGATATGTTATTTGGCCCTGCCTACAAAGGCATCCCGCTTGCGGTTAGCTGCGCCACAGCTTTGGCTGAACACCATGACCGTAATGTTCCCTTCGCTTTCAATCGCAAAGAAACGAAAGACCATGGCGAAGGTGGCATCATCGTCGGCGCCAAATTAGAGGGCAAAATCCTAATCATCGATGATGTCATTTCTGCTGGCACCTCTGTCGGCGAATCAATCGAGATTATTGATGCCGCCAACGCAACAGCTGCTGGCGTCTTTATCGCCCTAGACCGCCAGGAACGCGGCAAAGATCAACTATCAGCCATTGCTACGGTAGAGCAACGCCATGGCATCCCCGTCGATCATATCGTCACTTTAGACAACTTGATTGCCTACCTGAGCGATCGCGGCGACATGGGTGAAGCATTAAGTGACATCGAGCAATACCGGAAACAGTGGGGCTGCAACTAAAACGGCTTGCCAGTCACCTAACATACATCGACATTCGACGCTCAGTAGAACATAGCACCTCAACTTTACGCGCCACAAGCCGTTAGCGATTAAAACCATCGTTTAAACGGATTCATGAAAAGTCGTCGTAATTATTACCGCTTGCTCCGAGTGCAACCCGACGCCTCGCTTGAGATGATCAAGTGCTGCTATCGCACTCTGATGCAAAAATTACAGCACCACCCCGATCTGGGTGGCGATGAATGGGATGCGCGCCATATCAATATAGCCTATGCTGTCCTACGTGATTCGATAAAACGTGCCCGCTACGACCAAGAACTGTTTCAACGCCATAACATTGAGACTTTATCTCGCGGCAACCTCGGCCCAGCTCCCAAAACCTTTCGCACCATAAGCGCGCCTGCCGGCAATCAACGCAACTATTACCAGCTACTCCAGATACAACCTGATGCCGAACTGGCGGTAATTGAAGCAAGCTATAAGTTACTAAAACGCAACCCAGACGCCGATCGCAGGCTACTCGATGAGGCATGGAAAACACTGCACAGTGCAGTGAGGCGACGGCGCTACGATCAACAGCTTAAAATGCTCGGGCACAAGGTCAATGCTACAAATACACGGGAGAAACCCGAGCAAGATCCATATGCCAAACCAGCAGCGGCTACGCAGCGAAAATCCCGTCCCGGGCAAAAAGAAAAAAGCTCATTCACTCACACTGGCACATCACAGCAACAGCGAAAGCAAGATACGCCTTATGACAGCACCTTCTGGCAAGCCGAAAACCCTCAGACCTCCACAATAAATAATCAGTATAAGTACGATAATCAACGCTGCTTGTTTTGCCAATCCTCTTATTCTCACAACGATTACGCGCATCGACATGAGTATTGTGATGAATGCAACAGCCCATTACCATTATCTATAGAGCGCTCTGCCAAGCTGCCAAGACGCAGCGTCGCCCGAGCAAAAACACAAAAGCCGGCACTGATCTATAGCTCTTGGCCAAGCATACCAAGCCGCGTCTCGCTGTCTGATCTCTCCCCAACAGGTTTGAGTTTTATCAACAAACGACCTTTAGCCATCGGCCAAACCATAAAAATTGATGCTGAGGAATTCAAGGCCGTCGCCGAGCTAAAGTATTGCAAGGCAATCGGTCCCTTTTCCAAGATCGGCGTACGCTTCCTTACCATTCAGTTTTCCCGGCAACGCGGATCATTTGTGTCCACATCTGCCTAGGAGGCCCTTTGGCCACTCTGCCGGAAAATTGTACAGCGACACCATTTTGCTCACGCTTAATATTCGCACTTACATAGTAAAAGTTCACACTTCCACCAAAACCGGTAACCCTCACTTTTTCAAGTAAGATGTCAGATTAAGTCTGAACTACTACAAATAATTGTATTAATTATGTTTGCAGCCCATTTGCTAGAGTTTCCACTCACTTTTTCTGTAGAAAAGAAGGGTGAAAGGTCACATTAATGAGGCTCTCAAACCGGCGCTCGGATTTGGGTTTTGGCAAGCTGATAAATGTACTCTGACGACAGGAATTATTTTGCCACGATATAACTTGTATCAGGACAAAATCAGTTTCAGGCCTATCAGCAAAGTCACCAGCTCAAAGCCACGTTTAATGAGCTGATTACCTTTAATAATGGATAAATGCGCGCCGAGATAGCCGCCCACTAAGGAACCGATAATCAAGGCAGGTAACCACGACCATTCGATATTGCCAAGTATGCCCAATACGATCGCCCCAGTCCCGTTCCAAAATACACCGACCAAAACCAAGGTATAGGCTACAGCAGCTTTGTAATCGAGCCCAAACCACGTGACCAGCCAAAGGGTGACAAAGAGTCCTGTGCCGGATGTCAATGAGCCATTCAATACACCGATCACCGCCAATACGGTACCGCCGAGCGCCATACCGCGCATATCCCGGTGTATTGCTACGCCGACTTGGCCTAATTCAGGCCTGAGAAAGGAATAAACCGCTAAACTGATGGTCAAAATACCTAATGCCACACGAGCCAGCTGATCCGGCACATTGAGGATAACCATGGCGCCAACCAGGACGCCGGGCAGGCCAGTCGCCAAAATAAACAGTGCAAATGGCCGTTCCAGCGCGTTATCTCTTAAGTGACGGATTGTAGCGCCGACACCTAATGCTACGCTGGCAATTTTATGTGTCGCTAATGCGACACTAAAGGTAAGACCAAGGAAAATAAGTGCTGGCAGCTGGATCAGGCCAGCACCGCCACCGACAAATGCGGAGAAGACATTGGCAAGTAGCGAAATAATTAACAGTATCAACTGGCTCAACCAGTCCAAAATGGCCTCTCACTCGATTGTCGATGTGTGATTCGCTAATATAGATGTAATATGTTGCATTCAGGACTAAAACTTGGCGCTCAATGCGGTTTGCTCGCCAGCATCGGCTTCGCCTTATGCTTGCTCTCACCACAGGCGAGCGCCAAGCTGTTTAAGTGGGTCGATGAAAACGGCAACGTCCATTATAGCGATAGCGTACCACCGCAGCATGTTAACCGTAAGCGCGAAGTCATTAATGAATCCGGGGTGCGCTCTGTAGTCGTTGATGAAGCAAAATCAAAAGAGGAACTCATCACCGAACGCCAGCAGGAAGCATTACGCAAAAAAGAAGAAGAGAGACAGCGCAAAGCGGAGCAATATCAGCGCAATCTCATTGCTAATTACCGCGATGAACGCGACTTGATTGCGACGCGCGACCGCAATATCGAATCCATTCAGGTCAGCATTAATTTTGTTGAGGCCAACCTTGGTGGTCTACGCCTCGATCTTGAAGAGCTTGTCAGGGAAGCTGCCACCTTTGAGCGTAGCGGAAAAAAAACGCCAAAACTGCTAAAAACACAAATTGCGGAAACACGCAGAAAAATTGATGAGGCCGAGGCCTATATTAAGGAAAAACGTATTGAACAGGAGAAGGTTCGTAACGAATTCAACCAAGATCTAGAGTTATACCGCATCTTGACCGGCACACAGCGCACTAACGCAACAGCTCGCTAGGCTCGAATTAAAGTGCCCACCCCTTCGTTGGTAAAAATCTCCAGTAAGACCGCATGTTGCACTCTGCCATCAATGATATGGACAGTTGACACACCTCCTGACAAGGCACCCATAGCGCAAGCCACTTTTGGCAGCATGCCGCCGTGGATTTCTCCACTGTCTATTAATGCTTGTATAGCATGGATATTTAATCCTGAGACAACGTCTCCCTTACCGTTCAATACGCCAGCGGCATTGGTCAACAAGATCAATTTTTCCGCCTTAAGGACTTCGGCTAATTTACCGGCAACGAGGTCTGCATTGATATTGTAAGACTCGCCGCCTTTACCAACCCCGATTGGCGCAATAACAGGAATAAAATTGCCGCCGATCAACATATCGACAACACTAGTATTCACGCTTGATACCTTACCGACATGGCCGATATCAATAATCTCAGGAGCGGCCAATTCCGGCGCATCGCGTGTAAAAGTCAATTTTTCAGCGTGCAGCAAACCACCGTCTTTGCCGGTGAGCCCTACCGCATTACCGCCATGGCGATTAATCAAGTTGACGATATCCTTGTTGACCAGGCCGCCAAGGACCATCTCGACAACATCCATGGTTTCACTGTCGGTCACACGCATGCCGTCAATGAATTGGCTTTCTTTGCCGAGCTTATCGAGCAAGCTACCAATTTGCGGGCCGCCGCCATGAACAACGATAGGGTTCATGCCAACCAGCTTCATTAGCACGATGTCACGGGCGAAGCTGTTTTTCAGGTCTTCATCAACCATGGCATTGCCACCGTATTTGACGACGATGGTCTTGCCATAAAATTTTTGAATATAGGGTAATGCCTCGGTGAGGACTCGCGCGATATCCAGCGCTTTATTGTTTGGTAGCGTCATACTGCCATTAGAACGGAAGGTTGAGTGTTGAATCAAGTCCTAGCATCAATTGACGGAATTCAGCTTGGATACGTTTGAGCGATGACGGGTTGTCCGCCTCGAAGCGGATGACCAGGCTCGGCGTGGTGTTTGATGCCCGCACCAAGCCCCAACCGTCTTCAAATTCTACCCGCAAGCCGTCGATAGTGATGATATTGGCATCGGCAAAATCTGCTGCGGCAAGCAACTGTTGCATAAATGTCGCGTGACTCGCTGCGTCCATATCCAGCCTTAACTCCGGTGTACTGACCGCATTGGGTATTTCGGCAAAGAGCTCATAGCTGCTACGCAGGTCCGCCGCCACAATCTCAAGCAAGCGAGCAGCGGTATAAAGCGCATCGTCAAATCCATACCAACGCTCTTTAAAGAAGATATGACCACTCATTTCACCCGCCAGCAAGGCGCCTGTTTCCTGCATCCTCGACTTGATAAAAGAATGGCCTGTCTTCCACATCACCGGTTTGCCACCAAAACTCTTAATGGCAGGACCTAAATGACGCGAGCACTTCACATCGAAAATAATCTCGGCACCTGGGTTACGACTGATGACATCTTTGGCGTACAGTACCATCTGTCGATCGGGCCAAATGACGTTGCCGCGCGAATCAATGACACCGAGGCGATCACCGTCACCGTCGAAAGCCAGCCCAAGATCGGCGTCATTATTCAAGACGGCATCAATAACGTCGCTAAGGTTTTCCGGCTGGCTCGGGTCCGGATGGTGATTAGGGAAATGACCATCGATCTGGCAAAACAGTTCGATGACTTCACAGCCGAGGCTGCGCAGCAAGCGCGGCGCCAAATCACCCGTGGCACCGTTGCCGCAATCGACGACCACTTTAAGTGGTCGTGATAACTCAATATCGCCAACGATGCTCTCAATGTAGTCCGAGACAAGATCGATCTCTTCAACACTGCCAACACCGGTTTGATAATCGCCATTTTCAATGCGTTTGCGCAAGGCCTGAATGGCTTCACCTGAGAGCGTTTCACCCTTTAGCACCATTTTCAAACCGTTATAGTCGGGCGGATTATGACTGCCCGTTAACATCACACCGGATGCCGTGCTCATATAATGTGTCGCAAAGTAAAGCACCGGTGTCGGCACCAGGCCCAGGTTAAGTACATCACGGCCACTCTCGGTCAGCCCTTTTATCAAGGCGGTTAGCAACTCCGGTCCGGATAAACGGCCATCGCGGGCAACAATGACGGTTTGTTGTCCACGCGAATACGCTTCACTCCCCAAGGCACGCCCAATATCAGCAACCAGATCAGTGGTCAGTGTTTCGCCAACGATACCGCGAATGTCATAGGCCTTGAAGATATCGGTCGGCACAGCCTGTCGCTGATCCAGTTTTGGCACTGTCTCAATGTTTTCCACCTGCACCGTGCCACTGTCTTGAAAAATCAAGTCAATCGTCTCAAAGCCGGGATCGGGAATCTCAGCTTGTTCGTATTCATCATCAGCATTCTTACTCACCTGCACAGGTGCGACTGGCACATCAACATCGATACGACTAATGAGATCGTAAGTAGTGGCAAAATTGCGCAAACGGATGTCACTCACCTGGCGCAAGACGCGGCCAGCCACCATGTCGCGAACCAGCGACACGATACTATTGAGGTCCTTACGCACCGAGCTCGATATCACACGGGCAAACCCCACCACCAGTATCAGCAGCACCAAGGCGGCAGCCAAAAAAATCAGGGCATAATTTCGTGTATTCAATTCAAAACCGCGCGCTTGCGGCGCAGCAGGGAAATAATGTAGTCGCCATGCTGTGCCGTCTATAGGACGAGATAGAGGACGGCTATTTTCAGCTAACCCTGCGTCGCCCTGCTGTGCCAGCAACAAGGGCTTGCCTTTTACCAGCGGTTGTTGCAGTTCGATATAGCCGCTGCCAAACCTGGCCATCCCTTTCATCACCTGGCCAAGAAAATCGTCTTTAAAACTAATTAGCAAAAATCCCAGTAAACTGCGGTTTGAGCGGCTCTCTATACGATTGACGAAATCAATATGGCCGGAATCGGTACCGAACTGATGGCTTTCCAAAGGTGGGCGAATCCCGCGGCCAAGGGTGTCAAGCAGATCAATATCGGCGAAACCCAACTCGGGAAAATCACCAGGACGCGCGCTTCGCACAATATTCGCCGGCAACAACATGACACGCATTGCCTCGGGAAAAAGCACAGCAATCTCCGCCTCGCGTTGATGCAATGCATCCGGATTCACGTTCTCCAAGGCCCGCTCAGCGACAGGATCTTTAGCAAGGATTTCTATTCGCGAATAAAAACGCGCAAAATAATTAGACAACTCACGACCAATGGCGTCGGCATCGGCGTTATTTTGCTGTACATAGCGTTGCGAAAAATGCTTATCCAACAGCACATAGACACCTGCGCCAGCAGCCAGCATCACCGCTACAGAGAGAATCGCCAGCATCCATAACAGACCTTGTATACTGAATTTGGCCTCATGCAGCGTTGGCGACGCGGGATATGCGCTGGCGTTGCGGGTAGACTTTTTAAGTAATTTAAGCTTGTGTTTCATTATCTTTATTGTATCGACCGCTGCGCGCCAACCCTAATATTTAGGATTTCCTAATGAATCAGCCTATAGACGACCAGAATGACCAAAGCCTCTATCAGCACGATTGCTTGCCTCAAATTCATCGACGACAGCAAACTGCACCTGCGCCACCGGAATGACCACCAGTTGTGCGATACGCTCGCCGACCTCGATACTGAACGCTGAATCACTGCGGTTCCAACACGAAACAAACAAGCCACCCTGATAATCCGAATCGATCAGCCCAACCAAATTACCCAGCACAATACCGTGTTTATGACCGAGCCCAGAACGCGGCAATATCACCGCGGCATAGGCGGGGTCGCCAATATGAATGGCAATGCCCGTCGGAATTAACAGTGTCTCACCGGGGCCTATAATCGTCGTTTTATCGAGCATGGCGCGCAAATCAAGACCGGCCGCACCATCAGTGGCATAAGCCGGCAAGGGAAACTCGTTCCCTACCCGTTTATCCAGTATTTTCAGCTCAAGTTGCTGCATGATAGTGCTCTCCGATGATGGCAATCATTTGGCGCGCCAGCTTGTGTTTCGTCGTTTTTTCCAGGTGATGACTACCTTCGACCCAATAAAGCGTCATCGCATTGTCATCGACTTCCGCTCCTTGGCCATCACCCACCTGGTTGGCGGCAATCATATCAAGTCCTTTGCGCTGCAGCTTGCCACGCGCATGTCTCTCGACATCGCTGGTCTCAGCGGCAAAACCGACCACAAACGGTTTGTTTGGTAAGGCCGCAACACTGGCCACAATGTCACGATTCTGCGTCAGCGCTAAATCAATCGTATTGGCTTTACGCTTGACTTTTTCTTTGGAAAACTCAAGCGGGCGATAATCGGCAACCGCAGCAGCGCTAATAAAAATGTCATGGGTCGGCACCTCTGCCATGACGGCTTCGTACATCTCGTTGGCGCTGTTAACATCTCGTCGTTTTGCCCGTGCCGGCGCCGTCAACGCCACCGGGCCGCTGATCAGGGTGACATCAGCCCCCGCTTCAATAGCTGCTTGTGCCAAGGCATAACCCATTTTTCCGGAACTACGGTTACTGAGAAAACGCATGGCATCGATGGGTTCGCGTGTCGGGCCCGCCGTCAGCAATAATCTGGCTCCGCTCAGTATACCGCTACCAAATAAAGCTGAAATATCCTGTACCAGCTGATCCGGCTCTAACATTCGGCCCAGGCCAATCTCACCACAGGCTTGGCCGCCAGTACCTGGCCCCAGAACATGGATACCGCGCTGCTTCAAAACGGCCATATTATCCTGGGTCGCCGCATTTTCCCACATCAAGCGATTCATAGCAGGAGCAACGGCAATCATCCTATCGCTGGCAAGACATAATGTGGTTAATAAATCATTCGCCATACCCTGGCGTAAACGTGCCAACAAATCAGCACTGGCAGGTGCAATGATAATGGCATCGGCCCAGCGCGCCAATTCGATGTGGCCCATACCGTCGCCCCGATCGGCATCATCCCAGGCGCTGTAAACCATATTGCCTGACAATGCCTGGAAGGTCAGTGGCTGAACGAACTCGGTGGCGGTTGCGGTCATAACGACGCGGACTTCAGCGCCTTGCTGGCGCAGTAAACGCACCAACTCGGCGCTTTTGTAGGCAGCGATACTGCCACTGACGCCCAACAGTACGCGTTTATTAGCTAGTTTTATCATAGTGTATTAGTTTTAACTCTGGGCCACGGCATAATAAAGCGCTTTAAGGTAACATTAAACGCGACAAAATCAATGGATTGATTAACACCCCAAGGAGGGATCATGGCAATACATCAATGGCCGCAAGACGAGCGGCCACGTGAAAAACTGCTTAACCACGGTGCCAGCACCCTGTCCAATTCAGAGCTGCTGGCAATATTTCTGCGCTCCGGCACGGTTGGTCAAAATGCCATTGAGCTGGGACGCTCGATGCTCGATGAGTTTGGCGGTTTATCACCCTTGCTTGGGGCAGATTGCGGGCATCTTTGCCAGCACCGCGGTGTTGGCCACGTCACTTATGTGCAACTGCAAGCGGCGCTGGAATTGGGCAAGCGTTATCTATCCGAAGAACTCAGCAGCCATGAGGTCATGCTCAACCCAGATCGTACCCGGCGCTATCTCGCGAGTCAGTTACGTCATTATCCGCACGAGGTTTTTGCCTGCATGTTTCTCGACAATCGCCACCACCTTATTCGGTTTGAGAAGCTGTTTCATGGCACCATTGATCAGGCTTCAGTCTACCCGCGGGAAATTGTCAAGCAAGCACTCCGACACAATGCCTCAGCGCTTGTCTTCGCCCACAACCACCCTTCAGGTGATGCCGAACCAAGCCAGGCTGATATCGCGCTCACACGGCGCCTCAAGGACGCGTTGAAGCTGGTTGACATACGTGTTCTCGACCATATAATTGTCGGCGCCGGCCACACCGTATCCGTGGCAGAACGCGGGTTAATGTAGATGAATTTAAAAGCATACCTTGTTCATTGACAGTGATTCTGGTATAAAGGCGGGCTTTGGTTTATTGCGCATGCGTTCATTGTGTGCGTCGTGCAAACGCAGGTTGGAGTTAAAAGACAATGTCTAGGGTATGCCAAGTCACCGGAAAACGGCCGATGGCGGGAAACAATGTTTCACACGCAAACAACAAAACGCGTCGTCGTTTTTTACCGAATCTTCTCTCACGTCGTTTTTGGCTCGAGTCTGAAAGACGCTGGGTGCGCATTCGCCTGTCAGCAAAAGGCATGCGTATCATAGACAAAGTGGGTATCGACCAGGTCGTTGCCGATATGCGCAAACGTGGCGAACGTGTTTAATCAGGGGCGAAGATCATCATGTACGAAAAAATCAGACTTAATTCTTCCGCTGGTACCGGTCACTTCTATACGACGGTAAAAAACAAGCGCAATACACCGGACAAGATGGAAATCAAGAAGTACGATCCCGTGGTTCGCAAGCACGTGCTCTATAAAGAAGGCAAAATCAAATAGTTGGCCACTTGACCGACAATAAAAAACCCCGCCTAGGCGGGGTTTTTTATTGTCCTGGTTTTTCACCAGGGCAATATCTCAGCGATTCGGCATCAAGCCGGCGTCGGACCACAGCCCATGGAGTAGCCACGTATTGCCTGGGCAAACTCTTCCAGCGCCTTGATCCCTGTCGCCTCGGCCTGGTGACACCATTCCTGTACTGCCTCAAGCAGGTGCTCGTGAGTAACCGCCGAACGGCGCATGATTTCCTGCAATTTCTGTTTAAAAGTATACACTGTCGTTAAGGTTTGGTTACTGTCGAGCACGCTCTCCAGGCGCTCTTTGCTCGAACCATCCATCAGGCTCTCTTCGCGAATCAGTAATGGCAAGCTGCGATGCAAGTCTTCCCGCACTACAGCGTCGGCCTTACCCACTTCATCGCGATGGACACGTTTCAATACATCCTGGCAATAATGCGACATCACCTGCAGGCGATTGCCTACCATAGCTATCACCGTGTCGGTATCGAGTGCTATTTTTCCGCGATTAATGGCTAATTCAGGAGGCAGTTTTTTCACTTTGGCCAAGCAAAACATCTCCAACAAACAGATATACATCCAGCCAATATCAAACTCATACCATTTTGACGATAACTTGGCAGAACTGGCAAAGGCGTGATGATTATTATGCAGCTCCTCACCACCAATCAATATACCAATGGGTGAAATGTTGGTGGCAGCATCATCACACTCATAGCTGCGATAACCCCACCAGTGGCCTAGGCCATTAATCACACCCGCCGCAAAAAATGGAATCCACACCATCTGTATAGCCCATACAGCAATGCCGGCGACACCAAAGAAAAGGATGTCAAGCACGAATAGTAACGAGATACCCCAGTTTTTTGAACGCGCATAGATATAACGCTCCATCCAGTCGTCCGGCGTGCCTTTACCATATCTCTCCAGTGTCTCGGCATTGTCGGCTTCTTTCTGGTAAAGCTCGGCACCACGCCACAGCACTGTATCAATACCCAACACTACTGGGCTATGCGGATCCCCTTCTGTCTCACATTTAGCATGATGCTTGCGATGAATGGCAGTCCATTCCTTGGTGCGCATACCGGTGGTTAACCATAACCACAAGCGAAAAAAATGGCTGACAACAGGATGCAAGTCTAGCGCGCGGTGCGCCTGACAACGATGCAGGTAAACGGTAACG
This sequence comes from Gammaproteobacteria bacterium, assembly GCA_015492075.1. Classification (GTDB taxonomy): domain Bacteria; phylum Pseudomonadota; class Gammaproteobacteria. The sequence goes on along the minus strand of WGFU01000034.1, from coordinate 48,202 downwards.
CTGATAATGGTGATATGGGTTAGCAATAATGTCCAACCAATATAACCCCAGACGGATGGTTGCAACAAACCACCGTCCAGAAAATTCAATATACTATTCAATGTCATATGTTATTCTCCAAGCTGACTCGCCAGATGATACCGGACTTTAGCGCAACTAACTACGATATTCTGCGTTGATACGCACATAGTCATAAGATAAATCGCATGTCGAAATTCGTACTTCCTCTGCACCACGACCCAATCCAATTCGCAGACAATATTCCTTTTGCTGCATGACTTGCGTTGCCGCCTGTTCGCTATAATTAGCGGCACGCGCACCACGTTCTGCAATCAAAACCTGGTCAAGATGCAGGGTCACTCCATCCACATCAAGATCATCAATCCCTGCCCGGCCGACCGCAGCCAGTATTCTGCCCCAGTTCGGATCCTCGGCAAACAATGCGGTTTTCACCAGGGGCGATAAAGCTACCGCATCGGCAACGCAGCGACACTCCGCCAGCGATTGGCCACCGCTAACGTCGATATGCACAAGGTGTGTGGCACCCTCACCATCAGCGACAACCGCTAAAGCGAGCTGGCGACATACTGCGCTGACCGCATCACTAAGCACCTGATACGCCGCATTATCCGTACCCTCAACAAGCAGCTCGCCCTGGCCACTTGCCATCAGCACGCAGGCATCATTGGTCGAAGTATCACCATCGACAGTAATGCGATTAAACGAGCGATCGACAGCATATTTTAAACAATGCGCAAGAACATCATCCTCGACATTGGCATCGGTAGCAATATACGCCAGCATCGTTGCCATATTCGGATGAATCATGCCAGAACCTTTGGCCATACCGGTCACGGTCACGGTGCAACCGGCGTACGTCCGCTGTACCGAAGCCACTTTCTCCACTGTGTCCGTCGTCATAATGGCCGTCGCGGCGGCAGGCCAATGGTCTGCGCTAAGCCCTGCAAGCAATTGATCCATCACAGCGGTCACCTTGCTTACCGCCAGACGCTCACCAATCACACCTGTCGAGAACGGCAAGACCGTCGACTTATCAAGCCCTGTTCGCGACGCCAGCTCTACACAACTCGCTTCTGCATCCTCAAGCCCGATGGCGCCCATTCCAGCATTGGCGTTGCCACTGTTAATTAACAGATAACGGGGGCTACTCTGTTGCAGATGCCGCCTGGCGATGATCACAGGCGCAGCGCAAAAACGATTTTGTGTAAACACAGCCGCACAGTGCGCACCCTCATTCAATTCAATAAGGGTGACATCATCACGCTCGCTTTGCTTGATGCCGGCGCATGCGGTGGCCAAACGTATGCCCTTAATAGGTTTAGCGTGTTGCTCTACATGCATTGATAAATAAGAAATATCGCTCACTGTGTCAATAGCTTAAGCCAACTTGCCGTGGCACTGTTTGTATTTTTTACCAGAGCCACAAGGACAGGGTTCATTGCGGCCTACCTTTGGTTGACTGCGGACAAAGGTTTCATTGGCATGCCCCACCTTAGGCTGAGCCTGATCTGCTTGCTCCGGCAGAGCTGAACTTTCTTCATGCTGATATTGCATTTCTGATTGCTGGCGACGTTGCTCCTCAATCAATTCAATGTCTTCCTCGTCGCGCAGCTGTACCCGGCTGATGAGTGTCACCACTTCAAGGCGAATACGCTCAAGCAAACTATTAAACATTTCAAAGGCTTCACGCTTGTATTCCTGCTTCGGATTTTTTTGCGCGTAACCGCGCAGGTTAATACTTTGACGCAGGTGATCCATCGCTGCCAAATGGTCCTTCCACAAGTTATCCAGCACTTTCAGCATCACCGCTTTTTCAAGATGGCGCATGGCATGAGAACCAGCATAGTCCTCTTTTTCCTGATAGGCTTCAACAGCTAAATCAACAATCTTCCGGCGCAGTGTTTCCTCGTGCAGGCTGTCATCATCATCCAGCCACTGGCGTATGGGCGCATGCAAAGCAAATTGCTGCTCAAGATCTTTTTCTAGGTTCGGGATATCCCACTGCTCTTCAAGACTGCCAGGCGGCAAATGGCGACTGATCACTTCATTAATCACGTCTTCACGAATCGTTTTAATCGTATCGGACACATCGTCACTGTCCATTAACTCATTGCGCTGCTCGTAAATGACCTTGCGCTGATCATTGGCAACATCATCGTATTCTAATAGTTGTTTGCGAATATCAAAGTTGTGGCCCTCGACTTTGCGCTGGGCGTTCTCGATAGCTTTGGAAACCAGGCCGTGCTCTATCGCCTCACCTTCTTGCATGCCCAACTTTTGCATCATGCTGGCAACGCGTTCAGAGGCAAAAATCCGCATCAAATTGTCTTCTAGCGAAAGATAAAAACGCGTCGAACCAGGGTCACCCTGACGACCCGAGCGCCCGCGCAGCTGGTTATCGATACGACGCGATTCATGGCGCTCGGTACCAATAACATGCAAACCACCGCATTTCAGCACCTGCTCATGCAGGGCATGCCATTCATCTTTAGCCACCTGACGCGCAGATTCTTGCTCGCCGTCAAGCTTGCTTAACACCACCTCAAGGTTGCCACCCAAAACGATATCAGTACCGCGACCTGCCATATTGGTGGCGATGGTGACCGCACCCGGTCTTCCCGCCTGGGCAATAATGTCAGCCTCGCGCTCATGCTGCTTGGCATTAAGTACTTCATGTTTGATGTTGGCCTTGTTTAGCAAACCCGATAGATATTCTGATGTCTCAATAGACGCGGTTCCAACTAACACTGGTTGCTGGCGTTTATAACAATCAGCGATATCTTCCAAAATAGCGTCGTATTTTTCCCTTGCCGTGAGATAGATCAAGTCGCCCATGTCATTACGCACGGTTGGTCGATGGGGTGGGATCACCACAACCTCGAGACCATAAATCTGCTGAAACTCAAACGCCTCGGTATCAGCGGTACCCGTCATTCCACTTAACTTTTCATATAAACGGAAAAAATTCTGGAAGGTGATCGATGCCAGAGTCTGGTTTTCCTGCTGAATGGTAACGTTTTCTTTTGCCTCAACCGCCTGATGCAGACCATCGGACCAACGCCGGCCCGGCATGGTGCGGCCGGTAAACTCATCGACAATAACCACCTCATTGTTATTCACTACATAGTGAACATCTTTTTGAAACAAGACGTGCGCACGCAAAGCACAGTTTATGTGATGCATCAATGTAATATTGGCGGCGTCATAAAGGCTGTCACCCGACTGTAGCAGTCCGGCTTTTTCCAAAAGCTCTTCAACATGCTGGTGGCCTTGCTCGGTCAAGTAGACCTGTCGCGCCTTTTCATCGACGCTATAATCGCCGTCACCATTCTCTTCCTCCTGCTTAGTCAGCTCAGGAACCAGGCTATCCACTTTGGTGTACAGATCGGTTTTATTCTCAACGGCGCCTGAAATAATCAGTGGTGTGCGTGCTTCATCGATAAGAATCGAGTCCACTTCATCGATAATGGCAAAATTAAGCTTACGTTGAACACGGTCTTCTGTCGCAAAGGCCATATTGTCGCGAAGATAATCAAAACCAAACTCGTTATTGGTGCCGTAAACAATATCGCAGGCATAGGCAGCGCGTTTTTCTTCCTGGTCTTGACCACTGTAAATGACACCGACAGACATACCAAGAAAACGGTAGATCTGCCCCATCCATTCGGCATCACGCCGGGCAAGGTAGTCGTTAACAGTAACGACATGCACCCCTTCTCCTGACAAGGCATTGAGATAGGCGGCCAGGGTCGCCACCAAGGTCTTGCCTTCACCTGTGCGCATTTCAGCGATCTTGCCTTGGTTCAGAACTATGCCGCCAACAAGCTGCACATCAAAATGGCGCATATTGTGGACCCGTTTACCGGCCTCTCTTACTGTGGCAAACGCATCCGGAATAAGATCGTTTAAGGATTCGCCACTACGGGCACGCTGACGCAAGGCTTCCGTACGCGCCATGAGTTCCTGGTCGGACAATTTATCTACTTCAGCTTCAAGTGCATTAATACGCTCAATAACCGGGCGCAGACGTTTTAGATAGCGGTCGTTACGACTACCAAAGATCTTTTTAAAAAAATTGGAAACCATTTTGTATTAAAATTAGTAGCTTACGTAGGTTTTAGGAAAGTGTGCGACTTGCGCGCGAAATAGTAACATTGCTAAGCTGGTGGCGCCTAGGGTAAAAAGCAAGTCCAATGACAACTACAACGACACGACCGCGATCTATCAGCCAAATACTACGTACGCGCGAGGGCGGATTGTCGGACTTAATAGCCGGTGCCAGCGCGCGCATGGAACTCACTCAGCAGGTCACCAAATACCTACCAATGGCTATGCACGATCATTGCTGGGTGACAGCAATTAACGATTCCGAGCTCACTATTGTCACTGACTCGCCCGCCTGGGCTTCAAAACTGCGTTACTTAAGTCGCGACCTCATCGGCAAACTCAAACAGGAGGCTTCCTTACCCGCCATTCGATTCATAAAGGTCAAGGTGTCACCCGGCATCACAGATGCTTCTTAAAGCTCTCGGCAAGAGCCAACAACACTAAGCAAACAAAGCTAGCAAATTTAACTAACAGAGACGGGCTGGGTAAATGATATTGGCGCAGGCTCGGATTCATCGAAAGTGACCACTTCCCACGCTTCTTGATTTTTAAGCAGCTCGCGTAACAAGCGATTATTCAAAGCATGACCAGATTTATGACCACTGAAAGCACCGATCAAGCTATGGCCCAGAAGATACAGGTCACCAATGGCGTCCAGCACTTTGTGCTTAACAAATTCGTCGTCATAGCGCAGGCCATCTTCATTAAGGATGCGATAGTCATCCACAACTACCGCATTTTCCATGCTGCCACCTAAGGCTAAATTACGCGCCTGCAACTGTTCCAGGTCACGCATAAAACCAAATGTGCGCGCACGACTCACCTCTTTAACAAAAGACGTGGTCGAAAAATCTACTGTCGCGGTCTGTGCGCGCTCGCGAAATGCCGGGTGATCAAAATCGATATTAAAAGTCACCTTAAAACCGTCAAAAGGTTCGAATCGAACCCACTTATCACCATCAACCACTTCAACAGATTGTTTGATGCGGATGAAGCGCTTGGCTGCGTTTTGCTCTTCAATACCTGCAGATTGCAGCAAAAACACAAATGGGCCGGCACTGCCATCCATGATAGGAACCTCGGCAGTACTGATATCGACATAGGCGTTATCAATGCCCAAACCTGCCATCGCTGACAACAAATGTTCAACGGTCGATACACGAATACCGTTATAAACGAGAGTCGTCGACATGCTGGTGTCGCCAACATTATTAGGATGCGCGGGAATCTCGGGGTTGTCATCAAGATCAACCCGACGAAAAATGATGCCCGTGTCCACGGCAGCAGGACGCAAGGTTAGCAGCACTTTCTTACCGGTGTGTAGCCCTACGCCAGTGGCGCGAATCACATTTTTTAGAGTTCGTTGTCTGATCATAATGTCTTTGTCGGACCTTGCCCGCAATTCCTTGATTTATAACAGCCTTTTACACTACATCAATATCGATTGTCAAAAACGATGCCAATATCACAGTTTCGGCCAAGCGTGAATATAATTTAGCTTTTGTTAGCTGTATCCCCGCTTAATCAGCCTGACGACGTAAAAATGCCGGCACGTCCAGGTACTCAAGACTGCTCGATGACTGATCCTGACCGGCATAGCGATCACTCGCAGGAGCCGGATTCCCGCGCATGACAGTCGGCCGATCAAGGTTGTCATAATCAACTGCAGCACCGTTAGCCTCCTTATATACCAGACGAACCGGCGCTTCTTCGACCAACTCACGCCGCTCCTGGCCCAAACCTGTGGCTACCACCGTCACTCGAATCTCGCCCGCAAGATCTGCATCAAGCACGGTACCCATTACGACCGTCGCATCGTCAGAGGCAAACGCCTTTACGGTGTCACCCACTTCAGCGAATTCACCGATAGAAAGATCCAGGCCCGCAGTCACATTAACCAAAATACCGCGGGCACCGGCAAGATTGATATCTTCCAACAGCGGACTGGCGACTGCGCGCTCTGCGGCTTCCCGTGCCCGGTCTTCACCGGTAGCGGCACCTGAACCCATCATCGCCATACCCATCTCTGACATAACGGTGCGCACGTCGGCAAAGTCAACGTTAATCAAACCAGGGCGAGTAATCAATTCAGCAATACCTTGTACTGCTCCAAGCAATACGTCGTTAGCACCCTTAAAAGCATCAAGCAATGAGGTGTTACGATCAAACACGGACAACAATTTTTCGTTAGGAATGGTAATAAGAGAGTCAACATACTGACCTAATGCCTCTATACCGGCATCGGCAATTGCTGTCCGCTTATTACCTTCAAATGGGAATGGCTTGGTCACGACCGCCACAGTCAATATTCCCATCTCTTTTGCTATCTGTGCAATCACTGGCGCTCCGCCAGTACCGGTGCCTCCACCCATACCGGCAGTAATAAAGACCATATCCGCACCATCGATAATCTCGGCGATACGGTCGCGATCTTCCAAGGCCGCCTGGCGGCCAATTTCCGGGTTCGACCCCGCACCCAGGCCTTTAGTGAGACCATCGCCTACTTGCAAAATAGTGCGCGCTTGTGCATTTTTTAGCGCTTGCGCATCGGTATTTACGCAAATAAAGTCAACGCCATCAATATCAGCAGCCACCATATGTTCAACTGCGTTGCCACCGCCACCACCGATACCGATGACTTTGATTACGGCATTTTGATTATGTCCATCCAGTAATTCAAACATGTTCTCTCTCCTCATTTAAACTCGCCACCCATCATTGAACAGGATCAATAATTGCCCTGAAACCAGCTTTGCACGCGACCCCAAAGTGCACGCGACGCACTTTTGTGCATGTCCACCCTGCTTTCGCGCTTATCGTTACCACCAAACAGGAGTAAACCCACTCCTGTCGCATAAATCGGATTACGCACTACATCCACCAGGCCGCCGCTGTACTGTGGCGAACCAAGCCGTACCGGCATATGAAAAATCTCCTCAGCCAGCTCAATTAAACCTTCCATCTTTGATGACCCACCAGTAAGCACGACACCAGCCGCCACCAGATCTTCATAGCCGCTACGTCGCAGCTCGGCCTGAACCAGGGTAAGTAATTCTTCGTAGCGCGGCTCAACCACCTCTGCCAGGGTCTGGCGTGACAAACGTCGCGGCGGCCGATCGCCTACGCTCGGCACTTCAATAGTCTGATCTTGTCCTGCTAATTGTGTTAGTGCGCAGGCATACTTGATTTTTATATCTTCTGCATTAGGTGTTGGTGTCCGCAGCGCCACCGCAATATCATTTGTCACCTGGTCACCCGCTATAGGAATCACTGCGGTGTGCTGGATGGCGCCATCAGAAAATACCGCAATATCTGTCGTACCCCCACCGATGTCTACCAGGCATACACCCAATTCTCGCTCATCGTCGGTCAGCACCGCATAACTAGAAGCCAGCTGCTCAAGAATCACCTCGTCCACTTCAAGTCCGCAACGACGGATGCATTTTATAATGTTTTGCGCCGCGCTTACCGCACCGGTAACCAGATGTACCTTCGCCTCCAGACGCACACCTGACATACCAATAGGTTCGCGAATACCTTCCTGGTTATCAATAATGTATTCCTGCGGTAGAACATGAAGAATCTTCTGATCTGCTGGCACAGCCACTGCTCGCGCAGCATCAATTACACGCTCGACATCACCTGATATCACCTCTTTGTCTTTAATGGCAACAATGCCATGCGAGTTAAGACTTCTGATATGACTGCCGGCGATGCCGACATAAACAGAATGTATCTGGCAACCGGCCATAAGTTCCGCTTCTTCAACGGCTCGCTGAATCGACTGCACCGTCGACTCGATATTAACCACCACGCCTTTCTTCAGCCCTCGCGATACATGCGAACCAACGCCAATAATTTCAATCTCGCCTGCTTGGTTAATCTCGCAAACAATAGCAACCACTTTAGAGGTGCCAATATCAAGCCCGACTATCAGTTCTTTTTCTGTTCGTTTTGCCATTGCTAAAAAATCAGCTCCCTTTGATTGTTGGCAATCGATGCCTGTCGACAGGCATCAGGTTTTTTGCATTCCGCATCCGACTGTTGCCGCCATTGCACAGCAATACCGGTGTCATAACGCATATCCACAGTGGCAAGGCTCGCGTTGGGATGGCTTTGTTCAAGCTCTCGATACAAATTCGCAAGCCGATGCATACGTTGGTCAATATTCTCACGCCCCAACATAACCACCTGACCACCACTAAATTCCAATTGCCACGAACCGCGCGCAGTGTAGTCCAGACGCACCAACCTGACATCAACGTTTGCCAGTAACGCTGCAATCGTTTTATATTGATCTGCCACCAGTTTTTCGCTGCCATCTGGCCCGACCAACAATGGTAGGCTTTGATCGATAGTGTCCAAGTCCGGGTAAAACGATTCACCGGCGCGATTTATCAAACCATTATCGCGCCAACGTGCCACGGCAACTTGCTCCTTCACATGCACAAACACGGTGTCAGGCCAAACCTTGCGCACCACTACGGCGTCAACCCATGGCATCTCACCCAAAGTCTGCTTGATGAGGCCAACATCGAGCTGAAAAAAACCACTGCCGACAAAAGGCAGCACCACTGCACGCACTGCCTCCGGCGACACGTACTGAAATCCGCCTTCAACGTTGACCTTGGTAATAGGGAAATTATCGCTATCTGCCAGCCACCTTGCCGTGGTAATCACCAGAGCGATAACTAAAATTGTTCCCGCCATGGTCATCAATAGCGAGCCATAACGCGTAACCCGCGCAACAACACCGAGCTGTTTCCGATTGCGCTTGCGTCGTTTAAAGGCCATTGACCACTCCATGCTCAACGAACATCGCACCGGCTGAGGTATCAATATGCGCACCGGTAAAACTGGTATCTAAAATACGCAGCACCAATTCAGAAAAACTCAGCCCCGCCGCCTTGGCCGCCTTCGGCACAAGACTGTGATCCGTCATACCCGGTACCGTATTCACTTCGATGAGGTAGGCTTGGCCCGCATGGTCGACCATAATATCCACACGACCCCAGCCTGAGGCCGACACTGCGGCAAAGGCATCCAGAGCAAGCTCTTGTAACTCTTTTTCCTGCTCTGGGCTAAGACCACAAGGGCAGCGATAGCGGGTATCATCACGAAGATATTTCGCGTCATAGTCGTAAAACTGAGTTGTCGTTTCGATACGTATCACGGGCAAGGCGGTATCGGCCAGGATGGCAACGGTATACTCCATACCCCGCACCCATTCTTCTATTAATATTTCTGAATCAAAGCCAGCAGCGAGATCAATAGCAGCCGCTAAAGCAGCGATATTGTCTACCTTGCTCATACCGAGGCTAGATCCTTCATTGGCGGGTTTCACTACAACAGGGAACGCTAGCGAACACTGCTCGACATCCGTATTGGCATCACAAGTGATAAATCTTGGCGTGGGAATAGCTTGCGCCTGCCACAATTGCTTGCTGCGTATTTTGTCCATGGCAATCGCCGACCCAAGCACCCGGCTACCAGTATAGGCAACCCCTAGCGTTTCCAGGTAACCCTGTATGGTCCCGTCCTCACCACCACGCCCATGCAACACGATAAAGGCACGGTCAAATTGTTCAAGCACTGAAAGTGAATCTGTCTTTGGATCAAGAGCTTCAGCATCAACGCCATTTTCGCGCAAGGCGTCTAACACAGCTTTACCACTACTTAATGAAATATCACGCTCTGCGGCATTTCCGCCAAACAGCACCGCTGTTCTGCCGTACTCCTCGACATCACGCTGCATCGTTGCGCCGAGCCGCAAGGTGGCATGCATATTATCGACCACGCCCATTCTCCTTAACCGCTTCACCTACAACCCTTACCTCCGGTTGCAAGCGAACGCCATGATCGGCAAATACTCTATCCGAAATATCAACAATCAATTGCTCAATATCACTGGCGCGGGCCTTTGCATCGTTAACAATAAAATTTGCATGCTGCGCGGAAACGCAGGCACCTCCCACTCGGTAACCTTTTAATCCACTCGCCTCGATCAAACGTGCTGCATGATCACCAACAGGGTTGCGAAACACCGAGCCACAGCTAGGCAATGACAACGGCTGAGACTCTGCGCGTTGGCGCAGCAATTTCCTGATCTTACGACTACTGGCATCTGAGTCACCCGCAGTCAATGCGAAGCACGATGAAACAAACCACTCCTCACGATCACTGATCACGCTACGATAGCCAATAACAAAATCAGCGGGAGTGCGACGATGACGTTGACCGTAGCGATCTATGGTCTCAACTGATATCACCTTGGACCAGGTTTCCCCACCATAAGCACCAGCGTTCATAGCCAGCGCGCCGCCGACCGTACCAGGAATACCGGCAAAAAATTCGGCGCCAACCAAACCATGCTTGGCACAAAAACGGGCCAGCTTGGCGCAGCTGACACCTGCTTCAACTTCCACCATATCATCGGGCAATGGTTGCATAGCATCCAACACGCCAAACAAAGCTATGGCTGTGCCACGCAAACCACCATCCCTAACTAATAAATTACTTCCCAGCCCAAGCCAATGCAGCGGTTCATTCGGCTCAAGCTGGCGCAAAAAATTTGCCAAGTCATCAATATCTGCCGGTTGATAAAAACGATCCGCCGTACCGCCAACACGCCATGAGGTATGTTGTTGCATCGGCTCATTCAACTTGAGTTGCCCGCGTAACGGTATGTAATCTAACATCGCCATCATGCGCAGCACGCCTCCAGCCGAGCTGGCAGCTCAGCCGCCATGTGACCGATATCACCCGCGCCTAAAGTCAATACGAGATCATTATCTGACAACACATTTTTTAGCGTAGCCACCAGTTCATCCATGTCCTTAATCAGCAGGGGATCAACACCACCACGCGCGCGAATGCTACGGCAAAGGTCTGCGCTGCCGGCACCACTGATAGGTGTCTCACCCGCCGCGTAAACATCAAGCAGCAGCAACACATCAACCTCGGCAAGAATGCGAACAAACTCATCAAACAGGTCGCGGGTGCGACTGTAGCGATGTGGCTGAAACACCAGTACCAGGCGTTTTTCCGGCCACCCTTGCTGTACGGCATCGATGCTAGCACGCAATTCTGTAGGATGGTGTGCATAATCATCTATCATCAAGACTTGTCTGCCGGTCACGCTAATAACACCATACTGCTGCAAACGACGATCCACACCCTGGAACGTCGACAATGCCTCTTGCATGACATCAAGTGACACACCCAGCTCGTAGGCAACGGCAATAGCACCTAAGGCATTCTCCACATTGTGCTTACCGGCCATATTGAGCTGAACATCAAGCAAACTTGTTGCACAAGGCAGCGCCACTTTAAAACGACTAACATTACCTTCCTGCATTAAATCGCTAGCTCTAATCTGCGCCTGCTCATCAAAACCATAGGTCAAAACCGGTCGTTGTATCTCATCGACAAGCGCGTTGATCACCGGATCATCGATACACACCACAGCAAGACCATAAAATGGCAAGTGATGAAGAAACTCCAAAAAGGTGTCGCGCAAACGAGAAAAGTCATTCTCATAGGTCGACATATGATCGTGATCAATGTTCGTCAGCACTGCCATCATTGGCTGCAAATGCAAAAATGAAGCGTCACTTTCATCTGCCTCGGCAACCAAATAACGTCCGCTACCCAGCTGGGCATTGGCACCAATACTGTTGAGCTTACCGCCAATAACAAAGGTAGGATCCAGGCCAGCTTTAGCTAACAAACTTGCAATTAAACTGGTTGTACTGGTCTTTCCATGCGTACCCGCGACAGCGATGCCGTAACGAAAACGCATCAGTTCAGCCAGCATCTCGGCACGAGGAACCACCGGAATATGTTGCTCATGCGCATACACAAGCTCAGGGTTCTCATCGCTGACTGCTGTCGATACGATAACCACGTCGCACTCTTTGGCATGGTCAGCGTTATGTCCCTGATGAATTTTTATGCCCAAACCTGCAAGACGTTGCACCATGCCATTAACAGACGAATCAGAACCGGTGACACGATAACCCAGGTTATGCACTAACTCTGCAATGCCGCCCATACCGGCACCACCGATACCAACAAAATGCATACGACGGATACGCCCCATAGCAGGCAATGATGCCGTGTGCTCGTGCTTGAAAGGTATTGCGTCAGCCACGTAACGCCTCCTCAAGACAGGCATCTGCCACTTGCTTTGCTGACTTCGGCAAGGCTAATCCACGCGCCTTTATCGCCATGCCACGCAGTTTATCGCGATTATTATTTGCATCATCAACAAACTGATCGATTAATGCCTTTAATGAGTCAACCGTCAGATCATCTTCATCAAGCAAATATGCCGCACCGTTTTCCACCAAATACTTCGCGTTTTGCCTTTGATGGTCATCGACTGCGTAGGGATAGGGTACAAACAAAGCCGCAAGACCCGCAGCAGCGATTTCAGAAACCGTTAATGCTCCCGACCGGCACAACACTAAATCTGCCCAAGCATATGACTGCGAAATATCGCTGAGAAAAGCGGACACATCGGCTTCAACTTCGCATTCTTCATAATAGGCACATGTTGCCGCGTAGTGACGTTCGCCGGTTTGATGCCTCACCAAAGGTTTATCTGAACCGGCGTAGCGCTGCAACAACTCGGGAACGATACGGTTAAAGACCTGTGCCCCCTGACTACCACCTACAATCAGCAGCCTCAAAGGACCATCTCGATCAATAAAACGGTTGGTAGGCGACGCGATTTGACAAATATCAGATCGCACCGGATTACCCACCGATACAGCATGATAACGGCGCGGAAAGCTGCCCGGAAAAGCTTCGAATACACGCTTCGCCAACGGTGCCAATAAACGGTTAGTTAAGCCAGCAACCGCATTTTGCTCATGCACCAATAGAGGCTTACGTAGCAACCACGTCACGAGGCCACCTGGTCCTGCCACAAACCCACCCATACCCAGGACAGCCATCGGGCGATGACGCAACAGTGCAATTGCTGCCTGCATCACCGCCAGGGCAAGGCGAAACGGGGAGAGGAGCCGCTTCGCCAATGACTTTCCGCGCAAACCGGAAATCGAAATCCACGCCACAGGAATGCCTGCGGCGGGCACCAAACGGGACTCAATACCCTCTCGCGTCCCCAACCAAATCACTTCGGCGCCAAGCGCCATTAACTCATCCGCAACAGCAAGGCCAGGATAAACATGGCCACCGGTGCCACCTGCCATAATCATCACGCGTGTCACCATAGCCGCTGCTTCCCTTTGTTCCTTTTCTGCCGCATTTCGTAATCGGCACGTAACAACAAGGCACAACAGACACAGGTCACCAAGATACTTGAGCCACCATAACTCATTAGCGGCAGCGTCAAACCTTTGGTTGGCAACACACCCATGTTGACACCCATATTGATAAAGGCCTGCATGCCCATCATTAACGCAATGGCGTAAGTCAAATATGCGACAAATGGCATAGCAAGCTGTTGGCATTGATGGGCAATACGGAAACTACGTAACACGATATAACCGAACAGGGCAATGACACTCAGCACTGCAATCAAACCCAATTCTTCGGCCATGACTGCGAACAAAAAATCGGTATGCGCCTCGGGCAAAAATGACAGCTTTTGCACCCCGCCACCCAACCCGACGCCAAACCAGCCGCCACGGCCAAAGGCAATCAAGGCCTGCACTAATTGAAAACCACTGTCGAACGGGTCTTGCCATGGATCGAGAAAAGACGTAAGCCGCGCCAATCGATAAGGCGAGTAAACAGCCAGGGCGCCGAGACTAGCGCCACCAATGAGCAACAATACCAAAAACTGATAGAGCTTTACGCCTGCTAAAAACATCAAGCCAAACGCTGAAATGGCCAACACCACCACAGACCCGAAGTCCGGTTCTAACAACAACAACAAAGCAAAGGCGGTAAATACTAACATTGGCTTGATGAAACCTTTCATCACGTCGCCAAGCTGATCTTGATGATGTTTTAAATAGCCAGCCAGATAAATTAGAAATGCCAGTTTGGCAAACTCAGAAGGCTGCAGGCGCAGCACAATCAAATCAATCCAACGCCGCGCGCCATTAACGGTGACACCGATGCCAGGCACCAACACCAACGCCAATGAAATAAATGCCGCAACCAACAGCCATGGGGCAAGCCGTTCCCAAACTGTCATCGGCACTTGAAAACAGATATAAGCAACAATCAATGCAACAACCAAGAGACTAATTTGGCGCACAAGGAAGTAATGTGCATTACCCGTTTGGTCTTCGGCGATACTCAGGGATGCTGACGCCACCATAACAATGCCGAGGCCGACTATCACCAACATTGCAGTCAAAAGTGATATATCTATGGCGGCAACAGATGTCGATGCAGCCGCACCTGGCTTGGCACCTTGCCTGACATAACGCCGCGTCTGCGTGGTAGTACTCACGATGACAAACCTCGCACAGCATCGGCAAAAGCATCACCACGCGCTTCATAATCACTATACATATCCAGACTAGAACAGGCCGGTGACAACAGCACTGTGTCGCCTGGCTCTGCACTAGAAAATGCTTTTTGCACAGCATCGGCCATTGTCGATGCGCGCTGAGTATTCACCACGTCTTGCAATAAGGACTCGATCATTGCGGCAGCCTTGCCGATAACGATGACAGCTCTTAACTTGGCTGCGGCAACGTCACGCAAAGGTGACAGGTTTGCACCCTTGGCATCGCCACCGGCAATCAGCACCAACGGGGTGCTAATTGAACGAATCGCCGCTATCGATGCGTCAACGTTAGTGCCTTTTGAATCGTTAACGAAGGCAACCTTATTAATAACACCGACTGGCTGACAACGATGCGGCAAACCCTTAAACGTTTTCAGTGTTTTTATTAGCGCCGACTCAGACAAGCCCAGGATCGAAGCCATGGCCATAGCAGCCAATACATTCGCAATATTATGATTGCCCTTTAGCGCCAGATCAGAAATCGGCAATATCATACGACAACCACGAGCAAGATATTTTTTACCGTTTTGTTCGTGTATACCAAAGTCTGAATCAGATACAGGTTCTGCCAAAGAATAATTTATTGCAATTTCGGGTAATCGCTGTGACATCAGCGGCGAATATTGTTGGGCACTGACAAGATCATTGTCGATGACAGGATGCTCACATTCTTCGTAAATACTGAATTTGGTTTTAGCATAGGCCTGCATCGAAGCGTAGCGATCCATGTGATCGGCACTCACGTTCAACACTACCGCTGTCTCTTTCTTTAGAGATGAAATCAGATCAAGTTGAAAGCTTGATAGCTCTAAGATATATAGTTCAGGCTTGCCCGCAAGCAAATCAAGCGCGGGGGTGCCAATATTGCCTCCAACAGCCACTTTGACACCGTCAGCAGCGGCCATCTCACCTAACAATGTCGTGACCGTACTCTTCCCGTTGGAACCAGTAATCGCTACAACGGGCGCATCGGCATAGCGACTGAATAATTCGACATCACCGATAATACGTTTGCCGGCGGCCCGCGCCGCTACTACTTCAGGTGTATCCAGCGCAACACCTGGACTAAGGATGATTTCATCCGCAGCGTCAAACAATGCGCTATCAAAGCCACCCAGCGAACAAACCACTTCTGGTAACTGCCGATGTAAATCCGCACTATATGGCGTTATGTCGCGGCTATCAGTCACTGCAATACGATACCCTTGCGCGGCCAAAAAACGAACACAGGACCAGCCGCTTACTCCTAGACCAACAACAAGGAAGAGGCGCGCGGCATCGCTCGATGACGACATCATTTCTGTATCTTCGCGCACAGCGTTCCGATTTTCAGACATTGCTCGCATCGCCTCACCGTAACTTCAAGGTCGATAGACCAATCAGGACGAGAATCACGGTCACAATCCAGAACCGTACAATGACTTTCGGTTCGGCCCAGCCTTTCAATTCAAAATGATGATGCAAAGGCGCCATGCGAAAAATTCGGCGCCCGGTCAATTTAAATGATGCCACCTGCAAAATGACCGAGACTGTCTCCATCACAAAGACACCGCCCATGATCAGCAATACCAACTCTTGACGCGCCATTACGGCGATCACGCCCAATGCCGCACCCAGCGCTAGCGCGCCAACGTCACCCATAAAGACTTGGGCAGGGTAGGTGTTAAACCAGAGAAAACCCAGGCCCGCGCCAATCAGTGCACCGCAAAACACCGTCAGCTCACCGACACCGGGGATAAAAGGAAAACCAAGATATTCAGAAAAATTTATATTACCAATGATATAGGCGAAAATGCCTAATGCCGCCGCAACCAAAACGGTAGGCAATATGGCAAGGCCGTCAAGGCCATCGGTCAAATTAACCGCGTTACTGCTGCCAACAATGACAAAGTAAGTGAGAACGACGAAACCCCAGCCAAGCGGTATCGCCACATCTTTAAAGAAAGGAACAATAAGCTCTGTCTCGGCCGCATGGCTAGCACTGTAAAACAAAACCAGCGCGGCCAATAAAGCGGCTACTGATTGCCATAGATATTTGGCTTTGGCTGAAAGACCCTTGCTATTGCCAAGTATAACTTTCTTGTAATCATCAACAAAACCAATAATACCAAATGCCGAGGTAACCAAAACCACTACCCACAACTGGCGATTCTCCAGATCCCCCCATAGCAGGGTACTGAGTATCACGGCTATCAAAATGAGAGTGCCGCCCATGGTCGGGGTGCCGGCCTTAACCAAATGGGTTTCAGGACCATCATCCCGAATCGGTTGCCCAGCGGATTGATTGCTCAGTTTTTTAATGACAAAAGGACCAAACACAAATGAAATTACTAACGCGGTTAATACAGCCATCACACTGCGCAGTGTCAAATACTGAAAAACACCGAAGGGGCGATAAAATTCTGCCAGATAATCAGTCAAATAAAGTAACATTTACTGACCCACCTGCCGCACCATGGCCGTCGTTGACATTGATGTGGAGGCGTTATCAGCGACCAAGGCATCGACCACTCGCTCCATACCGGCGCTGCGCGAACCTTTCACCAGTATTGTATTTGTCTGACAACCACAACCACTGTGCAAATCAGCGATCAATTCGTTCACCAGCTCAAGCTGGGTCGCGCAGTGCTTGGCGCCTTGACCAAATGCATTGACTGCATTTGCGCTCAATGGCCCCACGCCATAAAAGCTGTCGATACCCCGCTCGCGAGCCACACGCCCCATCTGTCCGTGCAGATCAGCAGCATCGTCACCAAGCTCGGCCATGTCGCCCATAACCATTATTTTCGCCCCTGGCAAGGCTGCCAGAAACTCTATCGCGGCATGAATGGAAACCGGATTGGCATTGTAGGTGTCATCGATAACGGCCCAATCGCCGATACCTTTTTTCATTTGCATTCGGCCGGCAACAGGTGCCATCGCAGCCAGCCCGCTGACAATATCTGCCAAAGGAATGCCCACAGCGCATGCCGCGGCAATAGCGGCGATAGCATTTTGAACGTTATGACGACCCGCTAACGCCAGCTGAATAGAGGCCACACCCAGCGGCGTCATTACATCAAAGCAGGTCTGCCATTCACCCCCAGCCATTGAGCTGCTTAATGACTCGACAAGCAGGCGCACATCGGCCTGCTCATGTTCACCAAAACTAATGCAGCGATGGGGCTTGGCTTTGTCAGCAAGAGAATTGTAATAGGCATCATCGTGATTCAATACGGCGATACCATTTTGCTTTAAACCGCTGAATATCTCTGACTTGGCCTTGGCGATATTATCAACAGAGCCGAACCCTTCGAGATGGGCAACACCGATATTAGTAATCAACGCCACATCCGGCTCAACCAACAAACTTAGACCTTCTATCTCAGACATGTGGTTTGCGCCCAGTTCAACCACGGCATAATCATCGCCGTCAGATAAACCCAATAGAGTCAGCGGCACACCCAAATCGTTATTAAGATTACCTTTGGTGACAAGCACGCGATGATCTTGACGCAGAATGGCCGCCAACATTTCTTTGACAGTGGTCTTGCCGTTGCTGCCAGTGATAGCAATGAGCGGTCCTTGATAGCGTTGGCGCCAGCCTCTGGACAAGGCCGATAGTGCCTTGCGTGTATTACCGACCTTTAAAAGTGGGATCGGCACATCAACAATCTTGCTCACCATTGCTGCAACAGCTCCGCGCTGATGGGCAGCATCGACAAAGTCATGGCCGTCAAAATTTGGACCTTCAATGGCAACAAACAATTCACCCGGCGACACACTCCGGCTATCAATGCTGACACCGGAAAAACTCACCTCGGCGCCGACCTCGGCACCTTCGATGATAGTCATGGCCTCATTCAAACTCATAGCAATCATTCAAGCCGCCTGCGCCAAAAACTTGCGGACAAAATCACGATCACTGAATACCACGCGTCGACCCTCGATCAATTGGTAATCCTCGTGACCCTTGCCGGCGATCAGCACAACATCATCTTTGTTTGCTCGCTCCAGACAAAACAAAATGGCTTTGGCGCGATCGCGCTCGACATGAACCTTGCCGCTGTCGTTGGCGCCAAGCAGAATGCTGTCGATGATCTGCTGCGGAGGTTCATTACGCGGGTTGTCATCCGTTATGACAACCATGTCAGCATAGCGCTGCGCTATCGCTCCCATTTGCGCCCGCTTATCTGTATCGCGTTCGCCACCACAACCAAACACAACGTGGAGTTTGGCAAAACAACATTGCTTCAAGTCAGCCAGGGCGGTTTGTAGTGCGGCAGGTGTATGGGCATAATCGACAAACACCTGCGGCTGGTTCAAACCACCAAAGCGTTCCATACGCCCGACCACTGCTTGTGCTTGTGACAAGCGCTTCACTGCATAATCAAAGTTAATTTTATTGGCCAACATGGCGGCTAAAACAGCCAGCAGGTTTTCTGCGTTAAATCGCCCTAAAACAGTGCTAACAAGGGTCGCGCTGCCATAGGGACTATTGATATCTATTTCAACGCCGGCAAGACCCGATTGGCGCAGCTCACCCTGAATCATGGGGGTCATAACGCTCTTGTCCATACCACCCCATTTCAGACCATAACTCACCAGTTCGATATTGGCCGGTAAGGTGTTTGCCAGCTGCGCACCAAATTCATCATAAACATTGATCACTGCATACTTCAGCCCGTCGACCTCAAATAAACGGCGCTTGGCAGTAGCGTACTTCTCCATGGTTTGATGATAATCAAGGTGATCTTGCGACAGATTGGTAAATATTGCTGTGTCTATTTGTGTTGCCGCCAAACGATTCTGATCCAGGCCGTGCGAAGATGCCTCCATCACTACATCTGTCACTCCATCAGCGCGCATTTGCATCAGCATTTTTTGCAGACTCAACGCTGAGGGCGTGGTTAGAGGTGAAGCCGCTAAATGGCCCCATAGGCCGTTGCCAAGCGTTCCCATGACGCCAACAGCGCGCTCGTCATTTAACGCTCGCGCCAGAAAATGACTCACCGAAGTCTTACCGTTAGTGCCCGTCACGGCATAGACGTTCATATCCTGCGATGGATGGCGGAAAAAACGAGCGGCAATATGCCCCACGCGGGCCTTTAGATTCTCGATCGCCACCATCGGCACAGTATTATCAGCTGGGCTTACGGCGTCCGCGCATTTATCATAAAGTACTGCTGCGGCTCCGGCAGCAATCGCTGCATCGATATAATGGCGACCATCGCTGCGAATGCCCGGGTAGGCGACAAACACCTGACCAGAGCTCAACTGACGACTGTCATCACTCAAGCCGATGACAGGACAATTAGCGCTGTCGGCAACATCAGCGATGCCATCGAGCAAGGTTCGCAAAGTCACGACTGCCATCAGCCAGCCACCTCGGCAACGGTCATCACACCATCTGGAACCACACCAAGCAGTCGCAACGCCCCTTCCGCTACTGCGCTAAAAACCGGCGCGGCGACTTTACCACCATAGTATTCGCCGGCCGATGGCTCTTCTATCAGGACGACAATCACCAAACGCGGATCATCAGCTGGGGCCATACCAGCAAATACAGATAAATAATGGCCGCTGCCATAAACACCGTTGACTGCTTTCTTTACGGTTCCGGTTTTCCCCGCCACCCGGTAACCCGGCACACTCGCCAATGTTCCGGTTCCACCAGGCAATACAACCCGGCTTAACATGTCGCGGATATCAGACACTGTTTCAGAAGCCAATACGCGCTTACCGATCGGAGCCTCATCCAGCTTTAGAAAACTAACCTGTTTTAACATGCCATCATCAGCCAGCGCGCCGTAAGCACGCGCCAGCTGCAGCGGTGTCACAGCGACACCGTAACCAAAGGCTATGGTGGCACGCTCAATATCGCGCCAACGCCATGGTTCACTCAACACACCTGACGACTCCCCCTGCAAACCGCTACCACTGATCTCACCAAAACCAAACGCGCTGAGCGTATTCCATAACTGCTCAGCGCTGATTGCCAGCGCTAATTTACTTGCGCCAACATTACTGGACTTCTGTATCAGGGTAGGAATATCAATAACACCGTAGTTAATGGTATCCCTTATGGTATTGGTGCCGACGCGCCAATAACCGGGAGCAGTGTCAATCTGCGAATCAACCTTAAACAGGCCTGACTCCAGTGCCGCGGCAACAGTAAATGGCTTCAGGGTTGAACCAGGCTCAAACACATCTGTCACCGCCCTGTTACGATACCAATCACCGCGCATACTGCTGCGATCATTAGGGTTAAAGGCTGGTTGATTGACCATTGCCAGCACTTCACCGGTATCCGCGTCGAGCATCACTACCGAACCAGAGCGTGCCTTATGCTGCTTGACCGCACGTTTCAACTCCCTGTAAGCCAGATACTGCAAACGGCGATCTATACTAAGTTGTAAGTCATTGCCTGCTTGCGGCTCGCTGATATAGCCAAGATCTTCAATAACACGGCCGTAGCGGTCTTTTAGTACACGTTTCTTACCCGCCTTGCCGCGCAGCCAGTCGTTATAGGCACGTTCCAGGCCTTCTTGACCCACGTCATCGATATCAGTAAAACCCAGCACATGCGCTGCCACTTCTGCATCAGGATAATAGCGTTTGTATTCACGCAGCAGGTCGATACCTGACAAATTCAATTGTTTGATGCGCAGCGCATCATCAGGGTTAACATGACGACGCAAATAAAGGAATTCACGCTCACGATTTTGCGCCAACAGCTTACGCAGACGCTTTGCTTTAATATCCAAGGCCTTGGCCAATGGCGCAAAGTCGTCGACCTCGGCTAACAATTGCTTTGGGTTGGCGATAATGGAGTCTACCGGTGTACTGACTGCCAAGGGCCGGCCGCGGCGATCATAAATCATACCGCGATGTGCCGACAAAGAAACCGTGCGCACATGCCGGGCATCGGCCTGCGCCTGCAGAAACTCGCGCTCAACAACATGCAAGTCGATCGCGCGCCAGACCAAAACCCCCATTACGGCTAACACGGCAAACATCACCGGGTAGCGGCGCCATGACGGAGGCACAGTTTTCACTTTCTTCGTCATTGCGAGATCACCACAAAATTGTCATGACCCGGCACACGCATATCAAGCTTATCAGCGGCGAAATATTCAATACGACTTGGCGTCGCCCAAGTACTTTGCTCTAGCAATAACTGCCCCCACTCTATATCCAGCCTGTCGCGTTCCTCATACAAACGTTGCAGCTCGGTGATCAGCCCTCGACTATGGTGTTGGCTCAGCACTAAACCTATGGCACTCGCTATGACGAGTAACGCGATAAGAATTGTCGTTATATGATCGCGAATCAACATGGGCAACGTTCGGCAACTCGCAATATCGCGCTGCGCGAGCGCGGGTTCTCTTCAAGCTCGCGCTGGCTCGCTCTACGCGCCTTCCCAATCAATTTAAGCTGGCTTGGCATAGCTTGCGCAGTCAACGGAATATCTCGCGGCAAGTCATCTATCTGACGCGAATGGCTACGCATAAAGCGCTTAACAATGCGATCTTCCAGAGAGTGAAAGCTAATCACCACCAAACGTCCCGCAGGTGCTAACACTGACAGTGCCTGCTCTAGCAGGCGCCTAATCTCGCCCAGCTCGTCATTTACTTGAATACGAAGTGCTTGAAAGCAGCGCGTCGCGGGGTCCTTGTGACGCTCTTTTTTCGGCGATGCCTTGATCACCAATTCGCGCAATTCAGCGGTTGTCGTCAACGGTGATACTTCTCGTCGAGCAAAGATGGCTCGGGCAATACGGCGCGCATAACGTTCTTCGCCAAAATCAAACAAGACCTGGCGAATATCTTCCTCGGCAGCAGTTTGCAACCATTGCGCCGCACTCATGCCTCGACTTTGATCCATACGCATGTCAAGCGGGCCATTGGCACGGAAACTAAAACCACGTTCAGTACTATCAATTTGCGGTGAGGAAACGCCAAGATCGCAAAGTAAGCCATCAATCTTGCCCAGCAGACCGCGCTCGTTAACAATATCGCTGAGCTGGCCGAAGGCAGAATGAACAACGTCAAAGCGTGACTCACCTGCCATGCGCTGACGAGCATCTAATACCGCTTCAATATCTCGATCAAAAGCCAACAAACGTCCATTGGCCCCGAGTCGAGACAAAATCGCCTGACTATGGCCACCGCGACCGTAAGTCGCATCGATGTATGCGCCGTCTGCTTTGATCGCCAAGCCCTCAATCGCCTCGTCGAGCATAACCGGGTAGTGCCCGGATGCCATCAAATCTGTCATTACAAGTTTTTCAAATAATCGGGCAACTTATCGATATCAATTGCCCCGGGATCGCCAGACAGCCATTGTTGACCGATCGCGTTCCAGCTTTCCTCATCCCAAATCTCAAATTTATTACCCTGCCCTGCCAGCACCACGTTTTTGCCAATGCCGGCATATTCTTTCTGGCCCGCTGTCAGCAATACCCGGCCCTGAGCATCAAGCTGGCGCTCTTCGGCATAGCCCATCAAGACGCGGCCAACATTGCGCGCCACACTGTCAAACACCGTTGGCATATTGGACAACTTGCGCGCCAGCTTTTCCCATTCAGGTTGCGGATAGACAAGTAAGCAGCGGTCATTGAACGCAGCGGTAATACAGACTTGGTTGGCACAGTGCTGCTCAAGTAAAGAGCGGTAGCGCGTTGGCACCGCCAAACGTGCCTTCGTGTCGAGGTTGAGGTGAGTTACACCGTAAAACACGCCTGCCCCCACACATTTTTCCCACTATTTCCCACTTTTCCCCACATTCCTGCACTATATACCTATGGAGATCGCTGTCAAGAGGCGTCGTTACAGGTTTTTCCGTGCTGTTAAGGCGCAGCAAAATTGAGTGATTCTTCGAATCAGCGGGCAGCACGAATAAACAAGGACTTAGCGCACTTTGAAGAAAACAAGGAAAGGTGGAAGTCAGCCGATAAGCCGGGTTCTGTCGTGGACAATCATTTCTCTGCGATGCACGTCGCCGCGCACCTCTAGCAACCTACCCGGGAACAGTGTGGGCCACACCAACATTCCCCTATTTGGTCTTGCTCCGGATGGGGTTTACCCTGCCACTGCTGTTGCCAGCAGCGCGGTGCGCTCTTACCGCACCATTTCACCCTTACCCTCGCTGCGAACAACGATGGCGGTATATTTTCTGTGGCACTTTCCGTCGGCTCGCGCCGCCCAGGTGTTACCTGGCATCCCGCCCTGTGGAGCCCGGACTTTCCTCCATATCGCAAGCGATACAGCGATTGCCTGGCTGACTTCCAATATCAGCTTAAGCCGTCAATCATCATCTGGCAAGGTGCTTGTTGATGCGCGTATAGCCAGCGCTCGCTGATACAGCGCGTTTTTGTTAACGCTCGTCAGCTTGCTGACCAAGGCAGCGGCCTGTTTGACCGGCAATTCCGTCAGCAACACCTTCAGCATACGCTCAGCCTCGGACATGTCGCTGGTGACTGGCGCGCCCGCGACAACCAACACAAATTCGCCTTTTTGTTGGTTGTCGTCACTGCTGACAAAAGCCTGCAATTGGGCAAGATTGGCGGCATGAATGGTTTCAAATTTCTTGCTAATTTCGCGTGCCATCGTCGCCTCACGTTCAGCGCCGAACAAGGCCGTCAAGTCAGCAAGGCTGGCCACGATACGGTGTGACGATTCATAAAAAACCAGCGTTCGCGTCTCGTCAAGCAACTGTTTCAATCGTTCTCGTCGCGCCGCTGGCTTTGCCGGTAAAAACCCTTCAAAAACAAAGCGATTGGTTGCCAAACCTGCCACGCTGAGCGCAGCAATCAGCGCGCTCGCCCCGGGTACCGGGCATACCTTCAAGCCAGCTCGATGTACCGCTCGCAGCAAGACATAGCCGGGGTCACTGATTAATGGCGTACCGGCATCAGAGACCAGCGCAACAGTCTGCCCTTTTTGCAGTAATTTCACTATCCCCGCGCTGGCATTGACCTCGTTATGGTCGTGACAGGCAATAGTTTTTGTTGAAATACCGAAGTGCTGCAGCAAACGTGCACTATGGCGGGTATCTTCGCAGGCAATCACATCGGCTTCACGTAACACTTGCAGTGCACGCGCGCTGACATCATCAAGATTGCCGATCGGTGTCGCCACCACATATAAGATCCCGCAAGCAATTGACACTCTTACCCCCCACGCGCTAACGTGCCCAACACGCTACGCGATTTAGTTTATAAGGAAACAGTGTGCCCCCATTAAGAAGGTTCAACCGCGCCCGGCCAGTAACGGGTTTTAGTCCACGACACCTGTTCTATGTGCTAGTCGCCCTGCTTGCTATTTTTTTGCTCAGCGCTTGCACTGGCACTGCGACGAAACCCGATACGGACATAACACCCTCGCAAAAACTGGCCTTTGCCGCAGAACAAGCAGGCGACTACGATAAAGCAGCTGAACTTTACAAACAACTGGCCGCGACCAGCGGCGACGACGGCCTTAAATACGAATGGCTGATCAAAGCGGCGCAAAGCTATTTTCGTGCCGGGCGAAGTGAGGCCAGCGCCGAGCTGTTATCCGAGCTGGATGTCGGCCGCCTTGACACCCGGCAATTGCTTCAGCGACAACTGCTGGTGGCCAATCTTGCGCTGGAAAAACGCGATTATGCGCGCGCGCAAACCGCACTCGATTTTAGTATTCCTGAACATACTGACACGCCAACGCAGCAAAAAATTCACCAGCTGCGTATTGCCACCTTTAACGCCTTAAACAAACCTATTGCGGCGGCGCGCTCACATATCGCACTCGACAAGCTACTTGCAAACGACCAAGGCAGACACTTTAACCAACAAACATTATGGCAATTGCTACTGTCAGCACCACTAGAAGATCTGCGCAGCGCACAAGCCAATGCCTTCGATAGCGATGTTCTTGGTTGGCTGCAATTAGCCATTATTGCAAAAGGTTCCCCTCAACAAACCAATTATAATATCAGCCAATGGCATCAATTTTTTCCCTCACACCCCGCCAATAAGCTCATCATTGACAGTGTGCTCGCGCGCCAGAACCTGGCAACCTATCGACCTTCCGGCATTGCTTTGCTATTACCCTTACGCGGGCCTCTGGCGAATGCAGCCAAGGCCATACGTGACGGCTTTCTAAGCGCTTATTATCAAGATGATCACACCAACACACCAACCATTCGTATCTACGATGTCACTACCGCCGATGGCCAAGTTCGGGATGACATTTATACGCTGTATCAAAATGCCGTCAATGAGGGAGCGGAATTCGTTATCGGCCCACTGAGCAAAGACGCGATAGAATCACTTGCCTTTCGCAGCGACCTATCCGTCCCCGTGCTTGCGCTGAACTATGTTAGCAGCGTTGACACGCTCCACGGCCTGTTTTTTCAGTTCGGTCTTTCACCCGAGGATGAAGCGCGCCAGGTGGCAGAACGTGCCTGGAATGATGGCCACACCCAGGCCATTACACTGACGCCAAAAGGTGATTGGGGGCAACGCATGCAAACCGCTTTTGCCGACCGCTGGCAATCTCTGGGCGGGCTCATTGTCGAAAGTAAAAACTACGATGCCAACAGCAACGATTTCTCGCGGCCGTTACGCAGCATGCTACAGTTAAATCAAAGCCAAACGCGCAAGCGCAGCCTGCAGCAACAATTGGGCTTAACATTACATTTCGAACCACGCCGTCGTCATGACGTTGACTTTATCTTTCTGGCCGCATTTCCGCGTCAGGGGCGCCTGTTAAAACCCCAGCTTAATTTCCACCACGCGCGCGATATACCGGTCTATTCCAGCTCACATATTTTTACAGGAATAGCCGATGCAAACGCTGATCGCGACCTTAACGACGTAATGTTTTGTGATACACGCTGGGCTATCGATCCGACTTCATCAAGTATTCGCCAATACGTCACGCAGCTATGGCCACAAAACAGTCAGAAGCTGCTCCGTCTTTACGCCTTGGGCGCCGATGCTTTCAAACTTATTCCGCATATCAACGCGCTGCATCAGTCAAAATACTATTCTTACCAAGGAGAAACCGGTCTTTTGAGTATGGACGAGCAAAGGCGCATACACCGACAACTCTCTTGGGCAAAAATTAGTAATGGCCTTGCGGTTGAGTTGACAGAACCAACAGTCAAGCACGCTATCCCACTGCTATAATGCGTGCAGACCATCTCAAACTGGGCGCCAACGCCGAATCCACCGCAGCACGTTATCTTGTTCAGCAAGGCCTCAAACTGAGGGCTTGCAACTACCGCAGTCGCTGGGGCGAAATTGACCTCGTCATGAATGATGGCGATACAGTGGTCTTTGTCGAAGTACGCTACCGCAGCCGCAATGATTTTGGCAGTGCCGCAGAAACCATTGATTATTACAAGCAACGGCGCATTACCCGCACTGCGCAGTGTTATAGCCAGGAACATGGCTTGCATGACGAAGTGTCCATGCGCTTCGATGCGGTGCTGATTGAAAACTATGCTCAACACATGGCGCATAACAATGCTAAAATTCGTTGGTTAAAAGACGCCTTTGATGCTTGTCTCGACTGAAACAGGCGCAACCCATCCTCTAAGACCGTTATTGCACAGGAGCGACTCGGCCCATGAACAGTATCATTACCACCACCCTTATTGCCTTACTTTGTCTCACTCAATATGGCTGTGCCCCTCTTGTCGTCGCCGGTGCCGCAGCTGGCGTCACCACCGCAACAATCGAGCGCCGCACACCCGGCACCGTGGTCGAAGACCAAACCATCGAGTTCAAAATCAACAACCTGTTCAGCGAAGATGAAGGACTAAAGGAAACAGCTCGCGTTCGTGCTACCAGTTATAACAATATTGTTTTACTTACCGGTGAAGCGCCGAATGAGAATTTGCGTCAACGCGCCGCATCCATCGCTCGCAAAGTCGAAAAAGTATCGCGTGTTCACAATGAAATCACTATTGGAGACCACAAATCATTTGGCCGCAGCTCTAACGACACCTGGATTACCGCCAAGGTGAAAACTGCCATTGCCGGGGAAAAAAACCTCAACCCCATTCACATTAAAGTCGTGACAGCAAAAGGAACTGTATTTCTCATGGGTATTGTCAAGCGCGACGAGGGCCAGCGTGCCGCTCAACGCGCCAGCAAGATCAAAGGGGTTAAGCGCGTCGTCAAGATCTTTGAATACCTTGATTAAGATTGACGGAAAACCGGTACGATAGCGTCGCTGGCAATAGAGAGTTTCGTCTATTGCCAGCGCACCAGATATTTCATCATGACTGACTTAAGCGAAAAGTGACTCTCTCGAATCAGCGCTGAATAGCTTTGGGTTTAGCACTGGACTCATAGTGCAAGTGCGCAGACCGAGTTCTGTGATTCGTGAACAGGCTCTGCGCAACCGAGCCAAAGTGCACACGGTCAAGTCTCCTGCAACAGGCAGCCGATTATAAACACTCCCCAGGGCAATATCCCCCATGCAATCTCTTGCTATTTAACTAGTTTTAGATGCGGTTTACCTGACTTTGGCGGATCAGGAGAGACTGGTGGCGTTGAATTGCCTTCTTCGTTAAAAACCATACCCTGGCCATTCTCACGAGCGTAAATAGCCAGTATTGCGCCCACTGGCACACTAATTTGCATCGCTTGCCCGGAGAAACGCGCACTGAACTCGACAACGTCGTTACCGAGACTTAGGCCCTGTACCGAGTGACCACCGATGTTAAGCACAATTTTTCCGTTTTCGACATAATCCCGTGGCACTATCGTTGATGGCGCATCGGCATCGACCAATACATAAGGTGTTAAATCGTTTTCACTAATCCATTCATATAGCGCCCGGATGAGATAGGGCCGCGACGATGTCATGGCTGGTGCTGTCATAAAGCTACTCTCACTAACGTAATTCTCGTTCTTGTACGGATAAACTCGACTGAAACGCCTTCCTGGCAAACAGCCTTTCGGCATACTGCAAAACCGGCTGCGCCGTTTTTGGCAATTTGATGTCATAATGTTGCAAACGCCACAGCAGCGGTGACAAATAACAGTCAACGACGCTGAATTCATTACTCATAAAATAAGGCGCCTGGCTCAGCATGGGAGCCAATACTGCCAAGCCGTCACAAATTGAGCGCCGCGCTTCGGCCATTTCAGCCTGGCTACCACGCTCCAACTTGTCTAACGCACAATACCAATCACGCTCGATACGGTAAAGTAGCAATCGTGTCTTGGCGCGTGCTACCGGGTCAATCGGCATCAGCGGAGGGTGCGGATAACGCTCATCAATATATTCTATGATTAAGCGCGAATCGTACAAAGCGAGTTCACGGTCAACCAGTGTCGGCAACATCTGGTAAGGATTGAGTTCGAGCAAATCCTCAGGATAATCACCATCTTCAACATCGACGATATCAACAACAATGTTCTTTTCCGCAATGGCCAAACGTGTACGGTGACAACGCGGACACAGCGCATAGCAAAACAATGTCATCCCAGGTCGTTTGCTAAGCGCTAAGGTCATACATTCCCTCGATTAAGTGACTTGATCGGCATATTTTATTGATTATAACTCATCACAGAACAACACTTTGAATCAGCGCATGCCACGCTGCGCTTTTATCGTTTCATAGGCCTGTTTGATCTCGTGGGTTTTCTCAGCCGCCAGCTTCATCATCTCTTCTGGCAAGCCCTTTGCCACCAACTTGTCCGGATGATGCTGGTTCATTAACCGCCGATAGGCCTTTTTCACCTCGGCATCGCTGGCCTCTGCTGAAACATCGAGCACAGCATAGGCATCTTGCAACGATAGTCGTGCTGGACCGGCAGCGGCCTGCGGCTCGAACTGGGCCTTAACCATGGCCTCAAGATGAACAAATTCATGATCAGAAAAACCTATACCTTGGCAAATCCGGCGCAAGAGATCTCGCTCGGGGGCGCTGTAATGCCCGTCGGCGTAAGCCGCCGCGATTTGAATTTCCATAAACATGCGCAGCAAGGTAGTGCGACGATGACATTCACGGCGAAATTGCTGTATGACCTCATCCAAAGGAAAAGTATCGTCGCGGCCCTGGCGAAACAAGTCACGGGCCAATTTTCGCTGATCGCTATTGAGGCTCATACGCGACATAACCTGCTTGGCCATATCGATCTCTTGCGCCGAAACCGTCCCGTCAGCCTTGGCTATATGCCCCATAACCGCAAACGTTGCGGTAAAAAATGCCATTTGCACGCGTTCATGAGACGCTTGGTCGAGACCGCCTTCCAGCACCGTGAATTTTCCCAAACCACGATCGAGATTGTGGCCCAATGCAACGCCCATCAATGCGCCCAACGGGCCACCCAAGGCGAATCCAAAAGCGCCACCGACAATCTTTCCCCACCAACTCATACTTAGCCACCACTCAAGTTTGCCATCAATCCGCCCGATAACCTTTACATTACGATACAGCTTGCCGCTAACGCAACATGATAGACCGATCAACTCAAAGCATAACGTATGTAACCTACCGATGCCGCAAATAGAACTGACCAAAGTAGAACCTGGAATGGTGTTGGCCGCCGACGTCATCGGGCCAGAGAATAAAATCCTCGTTACCGCAGGATCATCGCTGTCGGTACTGCATATTGAACTGCTGAAAACACGTGACATTACCGAAGTTAATGTCCATTCGGCAGCCACTGCCGAAGATCACGACACCAACACCGAATTGCTGGAAATGATGGCACAGCGATTTCGCAAAAATGATGATAAACACCCTTTCATCAACGAGCTAAAAAAAATCTGGTTGCACCAGGTCAACAACGAATAATGGCACAACTTAATCCGCATGAACTTATCGTCGGTAGCGTCGAACTCAACTCGCTGCCCGAAATCTACAGCCAAATTAATGATCTGGTTGATGACCCTTATTGTTCCATCAACGATATCAGTAAAATCATCCGCAATGACCCCAGTCTGACAACGAGACTGCTCAAGCTTGTCAACAGCCCGTTCTACGGTTTCCCTTCGCAGGTCTCCACCGTAGTACGCGCTGTGGCTATCATCGGCATGCAAGAATTACGTGATCTCGTACTGGCCACATCCGTGACACGCATGTTCACCGGAATTCCTAGTGACCTGGTCAATATGACCCAATTCTGGCGCCAAAGCATTTATTGTGGTTTGGTCGCGCGCGCCATCGCCAGCCGTTGCAACAAAAAAAACCGGGAACGATTGTTTGTCGCCGGCATGCTGCATAAAATCGGCGCATTGGTGATTTATAAAAAAATCCCGGAACTGTCACGCGAAGCCATCAGCCGTGTTCAGTTTAATGGCGAGGTACTCTATAAAGCCGAAAACGATGTCATCGGCTTTAACTATGCCGACGTTGGCGGTGAACTAATACGCCAGTGGAGACTACCAAAAAATATCGAAACATCGATTGAACATCACCTCTTTCCCGCAAACAGTAACGACAAAAGCAGCGAAACGGCGATTGTCCACTTAGCCAATCTCATCACCACCACCTTGCAATCAAGCAATGACGAAGTCATCCCGGCACTTGACCATGAGGCCTGGGATAATTCAGGTTGCGCCGTTGAATTACTCGGCTCAGTGATCGATGACGCCAACACCCAACTTGCCGAAACCTTCTCTTTAATACGTTGTGACCACTAACAAAAAACGATAACTTATTGATTTTTATCCTAATATCAGCAAACCAGCAGCGCTGACTTGGCCTTTTTCCTGTTCATGGTAGAATGCTTCCCCTCTTGGAGAAAGCCTTTGTATCATTTGACGAGGATAGAAGCATCATGGGTAAACTGGATCACTTTGCATTCCTAACTGGACTCGCATTTTTCGCAGCGATGGCAAGCTTTGCCGGACTTTATAATAATGGTTGGTTTGTCGCTTTGTCTTTGCTGTTCTTTGTCGGGATCTATGTCTTCATCGCGCTGTTTGCGCCGCGCAAAAAGTGCAATACCTAGCTCAGGTAAAACCAGGATAAACAAACGGCCAGAAACCGTGCTCGACGATATCGTCGAGCCTAATGACACACGAACATTTCTGACATTCTATTTGGCATCCGATATGATGCACTGCTTTGCCAAACCTCGTGGAGCTTATAATGCCATTGGCTATTAGCCTGCATCTGCTCGCTGCGGTTGTCTGGGTCGGCGGAATGTTCTTCGCCTATATCGCCCTGCGCCCTGTCGCAGCGAGCCTACTCGAACCACCGTTACGCTTGCCACTGTGGTCACAGGTGTTTAAACGCTTTTTTCCATGGGTGTGGATGGCAATATTAATACTGCTCGGTAGCGGCCTGTGGATGGTGTTTGGCCACTTCGGCGGGTTCGCTGCTGTTGGCTACCATGTGCATCTTATGCTCGCACTTGGCATAATAATGATGCTACTATTTTTGCATGTTTACTATGGCCCGTTTCGTCGCTTACAACAAGCAATAACGATTAGCGACTGGCAAACAGGGGCGACAAAACTCAATCAAATTCGCATACTGATAAAAACCAATCTGGTACTAGGCTTGCTAGTCGTCGCCATAGCGGCTGGCGGCAGATATCTTATTGCATAAACGCATAAACAAAGCCACTCTTGTTTCAGGCCAAACCCGTCATTTGATTTATAGAAAGTAATCACTGCGTCACATAGCTCGAGAGCGCTTTTTCGTGATCTTGATACAGCTTATAATTGTGCGCAACGCTGTCATTAATGTCTTTTTGTATCCATGCGGTTCTCAGAGTCTGGTGAACCCACTGGTGTTCGGCCCAATTGCCGCCCGCGGATTTAACCACTTCGATTTCCAAGGTCTGAAGCCCGGCGACCTCGCCAATACCGCTCATCATTCTACCCAGATCTCTTAGCGACAGCTCTTCCTGCTTATCTGTCTTCTCCATCAACTCGTTTAGTTGCTTTGCTTTTTGTTGTTGTAACTCTTCCGTACGTTTCATAACGCGAAGGTACTCGCGCACTTGTTTTTCGCTGAGCCGACCATCGGAAGGTGGGGTGAATGTGTCCTCTTCAGCTGCCGCAATCAGTTCCGCCTGGCCTGTGATACTACCTAAAAATCCAGTATTCAAGGATGAACTCGCGCCTGGCTCGCCCGTCGATGGTATCAGCAAACGACCCATCGTCATCGAGAGAATAAACGCCACTGCAAACGTCGCCAGCAATGACAGGATGTAATGACCGGCTCGCTTCTCATCCGGCACATCAAGATATATTGGAATAATTTTCCACAACAGTATCAGCGCATAAACAAACAAGCCTAACGCCAACAAGCCACCGATCCATGGCAGCCAGACAAGCGCCTGCCCGAGATATCCAGGAATAAAGGCGAAAGTCGTGGCCGCCAGCCCACGTGCAAAGCTATTTTTACCACCAAAAGCACCTGCTAAAGCGCTCACAACAAGCGCGACGCCAGCCGCGGCAATCGCCGTCATGATGACATTGAGAATGGTTGAAACAATGGTCGGGCGAAAGCGCCCCAAAAACGAAGTGTCGCTGACGAGAAAGCCCAAAACGTATGCGGCCAGCGCGGCGGCAATAATCAACGGCCCAGTGAGAAGAAAGACCGTCTTGTGCCAATTGTCAGCCTCAGGAAGATAGTTACGCCACATCTGCTGTGAATCAAAAAAGCCGCCTCTAACTAGCATCAAGGTTCTTTTCAGGTCGATCATTACCCCTCCCTCACCACTGTATTCAACGCAGGGGACATCTGCGCCAAGCACAGATCGCGTTGCTGCATATGCCTACTGTAGCAAGAAACAGGTTTCCACCACTAACTATAAAGTTGCCTTATCCACTTAGCCCTGGGTAGGCAGCGCTAAACCAGGACATCCCTGAACAAGCTTCCAGGCCAAGTTCGTTAGAGACAATTCCTTGAAACACAGATCTGCCTATATCATAGGCAGCATAAAAACACGTGGAAAGCTGCTGGAACAGAGGTAACGATAGCCAGCAGGAAAACGGCACTAACTACCTCAAAGATAAACCTTAACTAGGCTCACAAAAAATTTCTTAAAGTGGCGGCTTAGCATAATGGTTATCGCCTCTGAGCTAACAGTACCCCACCAAACTACGGCCACCGAAAAAAATACCCACAAGCGCCTGAAAATGCGGGTTATTGTTTTATAGGTGCGGAAATAACGGCATTCACACCGTTGCTGAAAAACAGGATTATTGTGTCATCAACAAACACAGTATCCGATAGCACTGCAAAGCCGCTATAAGAACCGTTAAAACCTGCACAATTAGACACATCGATAGTCAAGCGGTATTCCACCTGTCGATGACACCATAAACGAACCGTTAGCCTGTATTACCCAAGTCGAGACTCCTGTAATGTTAGTCAATACAGTGTCCACCCATACCCCTTCAAGCTTGGCTAACGAAGAAGGCCTGTTATATAAATCTCTATCTGCGTCAAGCGAAAACTGCCCTCCCCCTATCGAACTACTATAGCTACCACCGATATTGTCGCCAACAGCGGTATTTAATTGGGCGCTAGCAGGCATCGCAGAGAACGAATACAAAATGCCCGTCAGTGAGGTGCCGGATATCGTGCCAATAAAGGCCTCCAGGCTACTCGTATCGATCACGACAACGTTTTTATCTGAGGTAATGAGACCGACCGCCGGGCCTGCAGTAGCGCCATTTGGCGTCAATGTGCCGCTGTAGATTCCAGCGAATGTCGCACTTGTTTGCGCCGCTGCCGGGCTATTGCCGCCGCCCCCACCGCCGCCGCAGGCTGTAACAAATAATAACACTGATAACACCGTGATATAATTAACTATATTAACTCTCCCTGTGAACGTCTCTAGGTGAACGCCTCTAGACAAACCGCTAGGAGAGTTCTTTGATATTTTCAGGCCCGGCGCCAAGTTTTACAGATACTGGCAATGACTGTAGGCCCGTATCTCGCCAACAGTCAAATTTAGCCGTTGCACAATATATTTGTGTGCAAACGATTACCCGGGACAGCAAGCCAGAGATATCGCTGTTCTGTCTTAAACCTAGCCTTATCACTTAATCGGCGTGCTTATATAGGGTGGTGTGAAAACGGCTACTGCATAGCCATTGAAGGGCAATATAATCAGCCTGACGCGCCCCGTCATAACCAGTCCAGTTGCTATGTTAGGCCTGCTCGATCTTGGAGAAACAGATGAAGGGAAAGCAGCTTACAGAAAAAGCAGGCTATTCGGGCATTGCAGCAAGTGGAAGCCGCTTTCTCAGCGGTAAAATAATTGTCCCGAACAACGATACCCCCAGGGGCAGGCTACGCGCCGTTTAATGATCGGATTATTGTACAGGTATGAGGCAAAGAGAAGCGAAGCGCCAGACGAAGCTGCAAGCAATACATATCAGGAGAAATCAGACCGCGTTTTACGGCCCACGCTCCCTCTACAAGACATATATAGCAATGCCAAAAGGTACAGTTGTTAATGCCTCTAGCGGTCTAGTGACAGTGATGGTCACCAGTCTTATGGTTCTTATGACAACCCTCTGAGTCAGTCCCACCCGAATGCGCCATAGCGACAGAAACCACAAACATCGACAACAGTATCACTGAGATTAGTTTTTTCATTATTCCTCTCCTTGCGGGCATACGATTGATTTTCTATCGAGACCATACTCGAAAATTCCGCACATCAACGATGAACCACTCTAACAATAATTGGCCCACAAACCAATCACCTATTACTGTGGAAACTGTAAGCTATATCTCGCGTTATGACCAGTGAAAAACCTTTCGCCACAACAGGCAATGAATCTTCGCACCCGCCTTTTAGCATGTGCTGCCAAAGATGAAGTCACTCAATTATGACGAGTAACACTCGCCTTATTTCATGAATAAAGACCGCAGCAAAAGACTTTCTTAGGTTTCCAGCCGCCACTCGGCAAGAAGGAAGGACAGCCTTAACAATTGCTGCCGATGGCGCTAAAGTTGATATTGCCAAGCCATGAAAGGGGTTTGGGGCAGGTGTTCAAGAAATTGAATCAAAGCATCGTGGTGACGCTTATCAAATGGGTTTAGTGAGCGGATCACCGCATCGCTTTCTTTTCATCACGCCACAGCGTACAGGGATGGAGCCAGGGTGCGATGAAAAAAGTCGGTTACCAAACGGTTGCCAATTTGATATTGGCAACCTGGAAAAAATTGAACTCATCTAAATCATTGATTTAAATGGAGCTGGCGAGAGGATTCGAACCCCCGACCGGCTGATTACAAATCAGCAGCTCTACCAACTGAGCTACGCCAGCATATTTTGCGCTATTCACACTTAACCGGCAGCTATTGTTGCGGATGCCGGTTAAGGGACGCGTATTCTACTCTTTACTGGTCATGAATTTCCAGTGCCACGACAAAATGCTTGTTTCAGCTCGGGCCAAGTGTCTTTCCTCGCGTTATCGATCAAGTCAGATGCTTGTTCGGGGCTCAGGGTGATATCGACCCAGTACTCTGGTGTCTTGACCGTGCGCTGCTCCATGCGCGTGTAAAAGCCTATATTGGACAATGCCCGCTGACGTCGCAGCGCGCGCTCCTGGGTGCTATACAGACCCAACGAGACCCAATGGCGCACCCCTTGATGGGTTGATAACCCTACGTCCTTAATGCCGCGCTTTTTTAATTCGTCGATTTGCTTGCGCGCACTACGCAGGCTATCACTCGGGATATACACCCAAAAGCCCCCCGGCCGGTGCTGTTCGGTTTGACTACTAACGGTTTTAACCTTCTGCGCCTGCAAGCGTTGTGCGGCACGATCCGCCTCATCGACCGACGAGAAAGGTCCCAGGGTATAACAATGTGGTGTCGGTGCTGGCGGCGCAATGTCATCGACAGCATCGCCGACAAAACCAATCACCTCTTTGACCCGTGTTTCAATATCTTGTCGAAGACTTTCCAGACTCTGCTGCGGGTCTTTATCCATATCGGGCAAGCTAGGCGCATCGCTGGTAGTAGCCACCTCGCCAACGACCACCATATCCTCCGCATCGCTTGCTGCGGGCAAGGGGGCAGTCGCTGCCACCACATCTATCGAGTCTACCGACAGCAAATCCGATGGTTGTTTATCCACCTCGCCGGCAATCTCATCCAAGGTTAGAATGACGTCGACATTGGCGGTATGTGTTTGCTTTTCAGCGACGCTAGATTCTGTTTGACTGACTGTGGTGTACAACCAAAGACCGACAATAAGATTTATCGTCAAAAGAAATAATGAGATATTTTTCATTATCAATTAACCGAAACAATCATCCCTTTGAACAAACAGTTTTCATCAAGAACCGTCTCCACCTGCAATAGAGGAGCAATCACTTCGGCATCCCCGCCGGTGATAATACACTGCGCATCGCTTGCCAGTTCATTTCTCATATCGCTGACAATAGCATCAATCGCTTTGACCAGCGCATACAGGGTACCGCAATAGACCGCCGCATTTGTCGATGCGTTCATAGGCGACAAATTGTTAACTGTATGCTGCGTTACACTAATCCCTCCGGTCTGATGAAGAGAACTGCGCATCATCTTCAGTCCCGGCAAAATACAACCGCCAAGATGTTGGCCATCTGCCTGTATCGCGTCAACGGTGACCGCTGTTCCACAATCAACCACACAAGCAGCACCATCAATCAAATGATGACAAGCCAGTATATTCAACCAACGGTCTATACCGAGATCTTGCGACTGCACATAGGCATTGCTAACACCATGCCCTGTTTCCGGCGTGCTCAAGGTGATAACGGGGCACGCCCACCGCCGCTGCACCCACCACTCTATTTGTTGTGCTGACGATAACTGTAAGCTGTTAGCAATAACAACTTTCTCTGGCGTGGCCAAGGCCATCCATGAGCGATCTAAAATAGCGCTAAAAGCATTATCATGCACTATCGCATTTTTTTCGGACAATATTCCGTCGTGTGATAATGCCCACTTGATTCGGGTATTGCCTACATCAACGAGTAAAATCATATCTCGAATCGGCTTAACTCTATATCGCCAGAATGAAAAGCGTGTGTACGCTCACCCTGCCGCAACAATAAGGCACCGCTATCATCGACACCTTGATTCAAACCTGTGTGGATGCACTCATCCATGCGCAACACGACCGGCTGACCACGATATTGATCGCGTTGCAACCAAGACTCTTTAAATGGAGCAAACCCTGACTCATCGAAACGCTGACAGACGTCAACCAAATGGGATATCAAATCTGCGATTAAGCGGTTACGAGACAAAGACTTTCCGTACACAGTTTTCATATCAGTCACTGGTTGTGCAATGCGTTGACTCCACTCGGCAGGCATGTCCATATTCACGCCAACGCCCATAACTATATCAACCGGACCATGGCTCTGGCCACGCATTTCGACAAGAATACCGGCGAGTTTGTTACCTTCAAAAACAATATCATTAGGCCACTTTACACCGATCTTTTGTTCGCGCCCCGATTCCATGGCGCAGATAACCGCCATCGCCAAGGCCAGCGTCAAGCCGGACATCGCTGCGGCCGCACGCTGAAAACGCCAACCCAGGGATAGCGTAATGCTGCCGAAAGGGGCCAGCCAAGAGCGCCCCTGGCGACCACGCCCAGCTGTTTGCTGCTCGGCGATAACGACTTCCCGCGTCGCCAAAGACGGCTGCTGCAGCAAGTAGTCGTTAGTAGAGGGTAACGCGGGAAACAACAAAATATCTCCTAACTGCGCCATACAAGTCGCATCAATAGCTTCTATAATGCTATCCCGGTCCAGCAACTCTATTTCAGTCATCAGACGATAACCCTTACCGCGTACAGCGTCGATCGCAAGACCTGACTTACGCAAGGATGCAATGTGCTTCCATACTGCTGTGCGGCTTAGCACAAGCTCGGCAGCAAGTTGCTCGCCTGAGTAAAATCGGCCTGTTGACAAGCGCTGGATCAAGCGCTGGCGTATTGTGGGCGGCATGGAACTGACAGCAGACATAGGGGAAATAGCCAGGCATAAAAAAAGCCAAGCACGCTATGTGCCTGACTTTTTATTTGGCGGCTCAACACGGCAACCGTGCCCAGCCGTAACCCGTGTTCTGGCTTAACTGCTGAGGCTCGTACCAAGAAAATACAAACCAGTGACCACTACAACCAGGAAAAGAATCAGTATAAAATCATCACGTGCCGCCATACTTACCTCCGCAAATTAATCTTTAAATTACCCGAATCCGTTGGCGCGTACGATAGCAGAATCAACTACCGCACTCAAGCACACCCGGCGCAACAGAAAAGGCATACCGTAAAAACCGGCCAAATTCGTCAATTATCGTCTATGGATCGCATTACCCAAGCCACCAGAGAAAACAATAGCCACCAGACCAGTACAGCAGTCAACACCCAGGCAAATGCTATCGGTCCAAATATCACCGGCGCCTTGAGTAGCGTCGTCATCAAGGAATCCTGGTAATAAAAAAACCATTGGTTTTTCTCCGGGAACAGCCAGATATGGAGTTGATAGAATACTTT
Source organism: Gammaproteobacteria bacterium (assembly GCA_015492075.1). GTDB lineage: Bacteria > Pseudomonadota > Gammaproteobacteria. The sequence goes on along the minus strand of WGFU01000034.1, from coordinate 9,122 downwards.
TACCGGCCCCACTATCCATACGATCCCAGCGGCCAGCGTTAGTACCATCACAACTTTTATTAACAAGCGCGACAGGCTGGGCATGCGCGCCGCGCGGGCGCGCAACCAAGTCACTAGTGCAAACATCATTATTACCAGCAATACGCCCAAACCGTTCATCCAATGAACTAACTTTGCCACATCACGTAAATGCGTAATCTCGGCGGCGGTCAACAAGCTATCGATGGGTTTGCCTTGATGATCCCGATATTCAATGGCCGCCAAGCCTTGGCCACCATGGTTAATTGCCGTAACCAGCTCGGCCATCAAACGCTCATGCTCAGCGCGCCCAGTGGTTGCAAACCCCAGCCGGTTACGGTTTAATGGGCCGTACTCCGCGATGTTTTCACCAATCCCGATCGGTTCATATAGCTGTGGATAAAAAAAATTAAGCGCTGAAAGCAAATGCCAAGCCACCACCAATGACAACAATAACCCTAGCAGCGCGCTAGCAGCCCAAAGACCGGCATTAAGATTAACGCTACGCATCGTCATGGCGCCCAGTTCGCTGGCAAACGCCCCGTTTGCACCAAGGCCATGATATCCATCGCCAGGGCGACACTGCTATGCACAAAAACGCCGCCCCATATCGAATGCGAGCGCAATGCGATGATCCCCAACACCAAGCCAAACAATAGCGCGCCACTGGCTTCAAGCCATGGCTTGCTAAAATGAATCATGACATAAGGCACAACCATTACGAACAAGGCCGTGGCACCAAAACGCTGGTGGCAAGAATGCAGTAAAAAGCCACGAAAAAAGAACTCGAGAAAGATAAATTGCGCGATATAGATACCTTCCCACATCAGCAAATCCAACACGCTACGTTGCGCCAAACCGTAAAAAGGATAGTGGTTTAAAAAATCACTGCGGTGACTGGCAAAGTAAGCGAAGCTCACCACCAACACTGCGATAACAATGCACCAGGGTAGATAGCGGCTGGTTTGGTTCCAGCCAAGGCCATAATCACGAAGACGTTCCTTGAACAAAAACTTGATAACGAATACGGGAACGATGACGTAACCCACCAAGTGACAAAGCCCCCACCACAACTCGGAAAACAAGGCAAAGTATGGGTGTTGACGTAGCCCGCCATACGCTTCATCTCCAACCAATCCTTGCATCAGCGCTTCGAAGACAGAGGCAAACTTTAGATAGTGGATCGCCAGCAATACCAATACAGTGACCAGCAAGGCAATCAGCGGGCGCCAGTCCGGTCCACCCCGCTTGCTACGTAGTTGCTCGGCTTCGCTTTCGATAGCAGCAAATTCGGTCCGAATCACCGCCCAAGGATTTAGCAACGGCACTCTATAGTCTCCAAATAATCATTTTTTTACTTTTTAAACAATTGGTTACGCACTTTTGAGCGCCAGGCACAATCGACCAGCAAACCGATTGATCATAACTATAGGAAGGAAGCTTATTATTCATATTTACAATAACACCTATGCTATAACCACAGTTAGGGGCACAATGGCATTTCAGCACGGCAAAGGGGAGGGTATAGCATGGTCTGGGTAATGTTATTCACCGGCATATTGTTAGGCTGGGTTATAGAATGGATTATCGATACTTATCGCTATAATCGCATGGTTGAACGCCTGCAAAACGACCACAGCCAAGCGATCATGGACGTGACCAATCGCTACGAGACAACAATAGAGCAAATGCGGTCATACCACGAAGATCAGCTCGCCGACATGCAAAAGCAACTGCGTTCGGATCTGAATCTCGCAAAAGTTGAATATAACACACGGCTTGCCGAGCAAACTGCCGCTCACCGCCAGGAGCTGGCCACCAACCAGCAGTATCTCGATAAGGAGTTGCAGCTGATTGAATCCCAACATCGCGCAGAGCTTGAAGAACGCGATACCACCTATGCCGAGGCCAAAAATATACTGGAAGAGGGCTATAAAGAAAAAGTCGCGCAGCTCGCGCTTGAACATGAGCAGCGTCTACGTGATACAGGCGCCAGTCTGCGCGCACAATATGAAGAGGCCCTGGAACAACAGCAAATCTCTCTGCGCGAAGTTCACAGTGCTGAACTTGACCATTTGGAAATCCGTATCCGCTCCGAGTATGAAGATGAACTGACTCAGGCTCAACAGCGAACTGATGAACAAGCATCACAGCTGAAATGTGATTTTGACTGTGCACTCGAACAGCATAATGCTCAACACCGAAACGAAATCGCAGTATTAAAGGCAGACTACGAGCAGCGTATTGATGAACTTGTGTTATTGTCCCGCTCACAATTAATGATTGAAAATGATAGCGAAGCTTCATCATCGAGCAGTCACAGCGCCATGAGCCATATCGAGCCTGACGATCTTACCCTCATCGAAGGCATTGGCCCTAAAGCCAACAACTTATTACATAACGCCGGCATCCATTCTTATAATGACTTGGCGCAAGCGGATGTCGATACACTACAAAATATTCTTGACAATGCCGGCTCTCGCTTTAGGTTGCTGACCCCTAGCACCTGGCCACAACAAGCCAGCCTCGCTGCCGAAGGAAACTGGGATGCCTTAGAGCGTCTCAAAGACAAACTTGATGGTGGCAAAATGTCCGTCCATTAGCAGCACAATAGGGTAAAAGTATGCCATCCGCCAAAGAAATGCATCACTGGTATCTGTATAACAGCTATAAACTAGCCGTCGCCATATTTTTGGTCATTACCATTTTGGTATTGCTATTTGCTGTCGGCCCTGGTGCTCACGCTTAAACTCGCTACCCCAGCAATCAAGGCATCGCAAGGCCCTCGTGCTACGTCTATATGCTAACCTCTACGGCCAGTGAATTTTAAAACCTGGCTCAAATGAATTATCTGATACCGGCAAAACCCTGATGACAAAGTATCGCGATGCGCCACTTGCCAGCAGCACCCTTCCTGGTGGCATCCCTTATATTATTGGCAATGAAGCTGCTGAACGCTTTAGCTTTTATGGCATGCGCGCCATATTAATCGTATTTATGACGCAGTACTTACTCAACAATAGCGGCGAACTGGCGGTCATGAGTGAGGAGGATGCCAAAGGTTGGTATCACTACTTTCTATCAGCGGTGTACTTCACTCCCATTCTCGGCGCGCTACTCGCCGATGGCATCTTGGGTAAATTTCGCACCATTATTCTGTTATCCATCGTCTATGTGATCGGACATTTCGTTTTAGCCCTGGACGAAACACGCTGGGGTCTGGCCGTTGGCTTAGGCCTCATTGCCTTAGGCGCTGGTGGTATCAAACCCTGCGTCACCGCCCATGTCGGCGACCAATTCGGAAAAAGTAATCATCATCTGTTGGGCAACACCTATGGCTGGTTTTATTTTGCTATCAACCTCGGTGCATTTATCTCGTTTCTGTTAACACCCTGGCTACTAAAACATCACGGTGCTAGCGTTGCCTTCGCTGTGCCCGGGGTCTTGATGTTGATTGCCACCATTATTTTTTGGGCCGGCCGCCACAAGTTTGCGCATATCCCCCCTCAAGGCATGAGTTTCATCAAAGATGTCTTTAGCAAAACTGGCTTGACCACCATTGCCAAACTGGCTGTTGTTTATAGCTTTGTCGCCGTGTTCTGGGCGCTGTTTGATCAAACCGGTTCATCGTGGGTACTGCAAGCACAGCAAATGGACCGTTTCGTCTTTGGCTACGAACTGCTGCCCTCGCAGATACAGGCCGCCAACCCCTTGCTCATTATGCTCTTAATCCCGCTTTTTACTTTTTATCTCTACCCGGCGATCGAGCAAGTCTTCCCGCTCAACGCCATGCGAAAAATTGGCATTGGCTTATTATTAACCGCCATCTCGTTTATGATAATCAGCTGGATACAAAACCAGATTGACTATGGCCTAAGTCCACACATTGGCTGGCAACTGCTCGCCTATATCATCATCACCGCTGGCGAAGTAATGGTCTCCATCACCTGCCTTGAGTTTTCCTATACCCAGGCACCACGCAGCATGAAATCATTCGTCATGGCCTTGTTTCTCATGTCCGCCGCAATAGGCAATCTGTTTACCGGCTCGGTGAATTTCTTTCTTCAAAATGCGGACGGCAGCAGCAAACTCGAAGGGACTGACTACTTCCTTTTCTTTACAGCCATCATGCTAATCACCACATTGTTATTTGCACTCTACGCCCGCTGTTACCGAGAACGCATCTATATTCAGCATGAAACCACCTCTGAGGAGTCTGTATCACCATGAATAGGATTGGCAACCCACTGCGCGCATTTTTTCTCACCTCCGCCCTCGTTAGCTGGATAGGACTTTGGCTCACAGGTTTTAACATCGCACATTGGTTACTTTATATAGCCCCTATCGCGTTTTTGATTGCCGGGGCGACAGGGTATTGCCCAGGCATGACGATTACGACCAGGCTATTTGGAAAAACAGAAGTTGCAAAGGTCGAAGAATAATACTGTCTGGACAGAAAAATATCACTACACAGCCGCTACTCAGCTGCAAACAGCACTTCTTTTACTAATGGTACTGTCAACCGCCTTTGCTTCACCATGGAATGCTTATCCAGTTTGTCTAACAAACCAAACAGGCTATGGGCGTCACGCGGCGCGCGCGTAATTAAAAACTGCGTAACCTCGTCGCCTAACTGCAAACCACGCATCTGCGCGCGCTGCTGCAAAGCAAGGGCTTTGTCACTGTCCCTTAGCGGCAACTGCTCAAAAATCAAACTGGCAGCCAGGCGAGACTGTAAATCGGCAAACACGGCCAGATGTTGTGGCGCACAATGCGCACTCACAACAACACTAGAGCCACACTCCTTAGCCCGGTTAAGCAAATGAAACAGCGCTTGCTGCCAGTGTCTATCAGCGGCAATCCCGTCAATATCATCAATGCAAATAAGCTCGCATTGCTCCAATCCGCTGCAAACCTGGCTATCCAAACTTGCGCTGTCTCGCAAGGGAAGCAATGTCACTGTCTTGGTCTGTTGGGTTTGCTGGTTGAGCAAGGCGTGAATGAGATGGGTTTTTCCGCTGCCAGCTTCGCCCCAGAAATACAACGGATATTCACTGTGCAGAGTTTGCAAGGCTAAAACCAGCTGTTGGTTTGACGCAGGCAAATAACTGTCAAAACTAAAGTCATCGCGCAAATGCAGATCCAACGCCAGTTGTTGTGTCATGGCGGGTTCTACCTAACGCCGACTACGATTGAGCCAGGCCTTTTTACCCCAGACCCAAACGTAATCGATACCGCTGAGTACAGTGGTAGCAAAGACAATATACACCAGCGGCTTGATGATGATGTCAAGCCCGCCAACCAAACTGGTCAACAATAGCACCACGACCACCAGCGTTATTTGCGCGCCGGTATTCACTTTACTAATCAACGATGGCGCCATGTCGACGCGACCTATTAAAACAAAATAGCTCAATGAACCTATCACTATAATAACGTCGCGCACAATAACAGCGGCAACCAGCCACACCGGCAGCAAGCCAACCCAGCCGAGAACAAGATAGCTGCTGATCAGCAAGGTCTTATCGGCCAGCGGATCCAAAAAGGCACCTAGCTCACTGGTCCAGCCATTGCGTTTGGCAAGATAACCGTCAATACCATCAGAAATACCGGCAATAACAAATAATGCCAGGGCCAAGCCAAACTGTTGGCGATACAACAGATACACGATGGGGAATACCAATAGTATTCTGATAATACTGATGAGGTTAGGGATGTCGCGTCGTGTCACGGAATTAAACTATAACTTAAGGTGCTGTATTCAAAAGAAAGCAGTGCACCATTATTGGATTTTAAAACCTTGCCACGATCAATACTCGCCCTGACATCTTCGAGCTGGCCTTTATAACGAACGACAAAGCTGGTATTGGCGCCGCGAACTTCCTGCACACTGACCCGGTCAACAAAATTTAACGATTCAAGATAGGCTAATGCTTTGGCATAGTCTTCAACGCCGCTGATGTTATTGACCGAAAGCGTTACCGTCGCCCGCCGCGTATTGTCGATATGCGTCGCATAAACGCGACCCAAGTGATCTGCCAGCTTGTCAATGCCGGCGGCCAGCACGCTGGCCTCATCACTACCATCGGCATCCCAACTCTCGCTGGAACCGTCAGGGTGTAGCAATGACCAGTGACTACGCCAGCCGCCAGCCACCGGATATAAACGTGCTATAACCGTCGCTTCAGATGAATAACGAATAGATGCCTGACGAATAACGTCGCGAAAACCAGCCCACACCTCTGCGACTGAAACCAGAGAACGATCTTCAAGATCCAGCAGGGGGAGCAGGTAAGGTAGACCGCGACGCTGCATATGCCTATCGAGCGCGGCCTGAATTTGAGGATGGCTATTGGAACCGATCAGCTGACGCCGGTTAGCTTTTTCAATAGCAAGCCATAACAAGATGGATGGCCGTTCCGCCTGCCACAAAGGCAGACTGTTGTTTAACAACAGGTCGTTAACCGCTTGCTCATCAAACTCGGCATTGAGTCGTTGCACGCCATCGTCATCGTTGACATAAGCAAACTGACTAAGATAAAGCAATGGGTTTTCAAGCGCTTGTTTGACTTGCGGTTCAACCAGTACGCTGCTGCTGCCACTGAGTTTTACCAGCACTTGCGCCAAGGCTTGCTGTAGGCCACGCTGTCGCTCAACATCACCTTGGTCGCTGACCATAACACTGGCGCTGTGCAAGCCGGCTACCTTCGCAGCATGCGTCGTGGCGGAAAAAAACAGCAGCACTGTGATCAGAAAAAACGGCAAACACTTATCAATCATTTGAGTCATCGTCACATTATAGGGCGTGACAGGGAATGATATAAAGAATCCATACGCCACCACTCAGTTAATTTCGCGGCAGACGCAGCGTGATTGCCGCGCCTCGAAAACGACTACGGCCAATAGTGATCGAACCTTGGTAGATACTAATAATTTCGGATACAGCCGATAGTCCAATACCCTGACCGGGCGTACTGGTGTCCGCACGCGCGCCACGCTGCAACACCCGACCCGCCATGGCTTCCGGAATACCAGGCCCGTCATCTTCCACAACAATACACACCTCTCCAGGCGCGGACACATTAATACTGACATCAACACGCTTATTACACCACTTAAAGGCGTTATCCAGCAGATTACCGAGTAATTCATACAAATCGGCTTCATCCATACGAACTTTTACCTTGTGGGCATCAAGCACGCGCGTGACCACCGCCTTGTCGGCATGAACTTTCTCCAGCGCCATGAGGATTTGTCCGGCGATACGCGATACCAATACTGGCGCTGATATTGACTCACCACCTGATGTCGCAGCACGACGCAGCTGATAATCAACAATACTGCGCATACGCTCGATCTGCTCATCAAACGCCTTGGCTGTTTTGTCATCGATAGCGCTATTGCTTTCCACCGTGCTACGCATCAAGGCTAGCGGGGTTTTCAGGCTATGCGCCAGGTTATCTAGTGTGTTGCGATAACGCAATAAACGTTCGTGATTGCCTTGAATAAGGGCATTGATATTTTCGGTCAGACCAAGCAGCTCCTTGGGGTAAGCGCCGCTCAAGCGTGCCTTGTCACCGCTCTTAATTGCATCGAGGTCTTTTTCCGTACGTCGTAGCGGCGCCAAGCTCCAGTGCAAAACACTGCCTTGCACGGCAAGCAAAATCAGCGACACTGCACCAAGCCAACCCCACAAAATACGCCGAAAGTCGGCGATCAATTTGTCGGTATCGGCGGCATCGGTAGCGACACTAAAAGTATAGCCAAGGGCCGAATCCGAGCCCAGGTCGCCGCCCCAGGTCACACCGATACTGTAACCATAAACATCCTCGGTATCGTCGCCATTTATTTTAAGGCGTTCGAAGCTGCTGCTGCCGCGCGACAAACCAGAGCGAAACGGGATATCACGACCTGCCATCGAAGCCGAATACCAGCCATATTGGCCATCGTTACTGACAAAGCGCGCGTACAAGCCAGAATCAGAATAATTAAAACGCTCTTCCGGCGGCACATCAATCAAACGTACCACCCCGTCCTCACTCTGCTCGGACAAAGCGATCAACACGCCGGCATACCCCTGCAGCCGGTCGCGCAGGCTGGCTTTGGTACTATTGCTAAAGGCGCGCTCAAGCGTGACCCCGGTGACACCAAAAAACAACGCCAGCACAACAGTGAGTGAAATAAGTAAGCGCGCCTTAAGCGAGGACATCAGCCGCCGCGTCGTTCCAGCGTAAAACGATAACCCTGACCGCGTAATGTCTCGATAGGCTTGATTTCGTTATCAGGATCCAACTTGCGCCGCAGCCGCCCTATAAAGACCTCGATAACATTACTGTCTCGATCAAAATCCTGATCGTAGATATGCTCCGTTAGCTCGCTTTTTGAGACCACGGCACCGCTATTGAGCATTAAATACTCTAATGTCTTGTACTCGTAGGCGGTGAGATCCACATCGTTATCATTCGCCGTCACCTTGCGTGAACGGGTGTCCAATGCTATCGGGCCGCACACCAGCACTGGCTGCGACCAGCCGCTGGAACGGCGCAACAGGGCCTGCACACGTGCCAGCAGTTCTTCAACATGGAAGGGTTTGACCAGATAGTCATCGGCGCCGGCATGAAGTCCTTCCACCTTTTCTTCCCAGCGGCCTCGCGCTGTGAGAATAAGCACCGGGAACGATTTACCCAGGCTGCGTAATTCCTTGATCAAATCAATGCCATCGATCTTGGGCAGACCAAGATCAATAATGGCCGCGTCAAAGGGGAATTCACAGCCCAAATATTGGCCTTCAAGTCCATCAGCCGCAACGTCCACCGCATAACCCTCTTTTTTTAAGCGCGACTGTAACTGCTCGCGCAGCGAGGATTCATCTTCTACTAGCAATAAACGCATAAATTACGCCCCAAGGGTTAACCAAAAAATGCTTACTATAACCATAGCAAAAAACAGACACAAAAAAGCCGACCCTTATGAGGTCGGCTTTTTTTATCCCTAGCCTGGCCGCGGGTTTGGCGGATCCAGGTTGAGGTGAATCCCTCAGGCTTACAGACCCAGAATAAAGTCTACCAGCTTCTCAATATTTTCATCGCTGACGCGAGGTGAGT
>WGFU01000033.1 GCA_015492075.1 Gammaproteobacteria bacterium | reverse complement strand
TTGCTATCGATGTGCCATCAGAACTCAGCCTTAGCGAACTGCGCATGCAATTTCTGGGCTTTTGCGATGAATACAATCTCGATGCTGTTATCGAACCAATTAAAAAATAGAATTCAATAGTATAAGGAGCACCCCATGAGCGCACCCACCGTCGGCAAAGCCGCACCCAAATTTACTGCTGAAGCAACCGGTGAAAAGACCATCAGGCTGGAAGATCTCAAAGGTCAAAACATCGTGCTCTATTTTTATCCCAAAGACAGTACCCCTGGCTGCACGACTGAAGGGCAGAACTTCCGCGACCACATCAAAAAATTTGAAAAACTCAACACAGTAATTTTTGGTGTCTCGCGCGACAGCATCCAGTCACATGAGAAATTCAAGAGCAAGCAGTGCTTTCCTTTTGAACTGCTATCCGACCCCGAAGGAAAACTCTGCAATAAGTTCGATGTAATCAAGGAAAAAAACCTCTATGGCAAAAAATATATGGGCATCGAACGCAGTACTTTTCTTATCGACAAGAAAGGCGTGCTGCGCCAGGAATGGCGTAAAGTCAAAGTCAAAGGCCATGTCGACGAGGTGTTAGAAGCAGTCAAAGCATTGTAAGTGGCCGCACTAAAACACCCGACACAAAAAAGGGTTGCGCACCAGCCAAACGCTGCGCCTTGACCAAGGCACCGTCGTTAAGCAAACCAACGAAGAAATGTGGGATACCGCTCACACCTGGATTCTGACCGTAAAGAAGGTCTTTATCTACTTTTTCACCTTCGGCAGGATTATTCAGGCAAACCTCATATTTTGCCAGATCAAGCTGGTGCGATTGAGCCAGATCCTTATACAAAGGGACGCCCAATTTGCGCTGATTTTGAAACAAGCTATCTTTCATTATAGTGATACAGTGAAATTGGCCTATCTAATTAGGAGGTGTAAAAATGGACTTTGAACAATTAGGTGGAATAATGGACAAAAAGACAAGACCAACTTTTACGCCAGAATGACGACAGTAATCAGGGCAATTGGTCGTTCATTACGATTACTCTGTCCGGGAGGCGCTGAAGCGATGGGCGTAGGCAAGCCCACAATGGACAAGCGACTACAGCAACTGAAAGCAGAATGCTCAAGTGGTCAAGTCTGACCAAGGCTGTCATTGTACAAGTACTTACTTCCAACAGATGCTTTGTCACAGATAAAGCAAAGCATAGGCCACCGAGGAAATTGCTGGGAGCGCGCAGCCTAGCCTAGGGATGCAATGCCCCGATGGAACGTTTTTTTGAGAAGTTTATAAAGTGAATGGGTACCCGAAGTGGGTTTTCATTCTTTTGTCGAAGCAAAACAACTGGTGTTGGACTACATCATTGCTTATTACAGCCAGGTTAGGCTACACCGCCATAATCACGGGTTATCACTAAACGAGGCAGAATATCTGCTATGGGGGAAACTCTAAATTACTGGCCAAAATTACTTGTCCACTACACGTCAGCTTCTCATCCCTCAGGTGAGAGCCGCTTGCGATGATTTATTTCGTTCAACACACCAAGGTCATCCGGCAAATACGGCATAGTCTGCAACGGGAATTGCCCGGTCAAGCTTTTTAAAAACTCAACAATGTCCGCTACCTGCTGTGCACTCAATTCCCGGTTCAGTTCGGTCGCAGCCATAACACGTACAGCTTCATCCAGCGCCTTGACTTTACCGTTATGAAAATACGGTGCCGTAATCGCCACATTACGCAGGCTCGGTACACGCCACATAATCTTATGACTGTCGTCACCGGTATAGTTATAACGCCCCAGGTCATCGCTAATGAGGTCGTACTGTTCTTCGTAGACGGTGCCGCGTGTATTGGGAAATAACTCCCAAAACCCCTCCCCTGCTTTCAGCGCCAAACCAGGCTGTGGGCCGGCAAGATTAACGTAAAAATGACAGGCGGAGCATTCGACTTGCTGAAAGGTATCAAAACCGCGTTTGGCCGCTTCGCTGATTGCGGATTCGTCACCATTGAGATAACGGTCAAACGGGCTATTCACTGTTACCAATGTACGCTGGTAACTCGCTAAAGCCTTGGCAATATTGCTGACGCTGACGCCTTCAGCAAAAATAGCATCAAACTGGCGTTTATAAGCGGGAATAGCGCGAATACGTTGTTCAATCGTTTGTTCACTATTTGCCAACACGGCAGGATCACGCAGGTGCATGATGAACTGATGCTCTAAGCTCAATGCCTCACCATCCCAGTGCAGACTGGTATGAAAAGCGGCATTCCACACCGTCGCTGTATTGCGGCGGTGACGTTTACCGGTACTGCCAGTCGGTGTTTCTCGCCCGTCGCTGCCCCCTGCCATCACGTTATGACAGCTGTTACATGATATGTTTTTATTCTTCGACAATCTCGCATCAAAAAACAATTGCTTGCCCAGCTCGATTTTTTCTTCGGTCAAGGGATTATCAGCCGGAATCGGTGGCAACTGCGGCAATGGTTTGAATACGGCCAATACACCAGTAACAGGCAATAATAACAATAACAAAAATAGACTTGCTTTATTCAACATAGCCATTATCAAACTTAGCGAAACGAATCAGGATTGAATGGTTTTTACACCATCCGGCACATGCAGCGTCGAGGTGGGAAATGCAATCTCAGCACCGTGATCACGGATAATTTTTTCGATGCGTAATAAGACATCATGTTTGATTTCATGAAAACGTATCCATTCTGTGGTTCGCGTAAATGTGTAGATAAAGAAATCCAGTGATGAGGGCGCAAAGCTATTAAAGTTAACAATCATGGTTTGGCTATTATCGATTTCGACATGGTCAATCAACATTTGTTTCACGTCTTTGGTGATGGCATCCATTTTTTCTGCATCATCGTAGCGTATACCGATGGTCTCGTTGATACGACGATTAAGCATGCGTGATGGGTTTTCTACCGCAATAGTGGTAAAGACGGAGTTCGGCACATATAACGGTCGTTTATCAAAGGTGCGAATACGTGTCACGCGCCAACCGATATGCTCTACTGTGCCTTCAATTTCCCTGTCAGGCGAACGCACCCAGTCGCCAATAGTGAAAGGACGGTCCAGAAAGACCATGACACCACCAAACAGGTTGGCGAGCAAATCCTTGGCAGCAAACCCTACCGCGATGCCGCCAATTCCGCCAAAAGCCAACACACCGGCGATACTGTAGCCCAAGGTCTGCAACACCACCAAGACTGCAGTTATGATAATGGCCAAACGTAACAACTTGCCGATAGCATGAACAGTGGTTTTATCAATCGGCTCTTCTCGCTCCTGATTAATAACGTTCTCTTCCGCCTGACTGATAAAGCGTATGAGAAACCAGGCAAGTAACACGATAACCAGCGTATCCCGAAGCGTATCTACCGCTGCGAAAATCGGCGCATCGGTTTTAGCACGAATAATGGAGATGGCAAAACTGATACCAACCACCCAGATCAAGGCAGTGACCGGCTTACGCACCGCATCGACCAGCGTGTCATCCCACGGGTTTTTGGTTGCTATGAGACGATTATGTATTTTTTTAAAAATAAGGCGCTGTGCGTAGGCTGCCGCCAGAGTCAGGGATACTACAATAAAAACCTGATTTACCCATGCGTCCCAAGGCCAATCTTTTAACTGATTCAGGAATTCTTCCACTACTTAACTCGTCCCAGGTCCTAAAAATAAAAATTCTACCACGTCAGCTCAATTGCAACGGCGGTGGCACATCGCTGTTGAGCGATTCACGCGCCTGTTGCCACTGCTTGCTCGCATGCAATGCCTTTAAATTCATTGCTTTGTGTCCATGTATACGGGCCAGCCGCGATGTGGCCAACGGATCGGGGGTAAAATCCAAACGCGATACTACGCTGGCAATCGCAGCGAAGTCGTTGCAGATCAACACCATATCACTGCCCGCGTCCAGGGCCTTACGTGTTCTTTCAATCATGTTACCGGCAATACCGCAACCTTTCATGCATAAGTCGTCACTGAATACGACACCTTGGAAACCAAGGTGCTTGCGTAATACGTGTTGAATCCAGACTGCTGATAAGCTCGCCGGAAAACGGTCTATTTTACTATAGATGACATGTGACATCATTATGGCGGGTAAACCCGAATCGATAAGATGAGCAAAGGGATGCATGTCCACACTAGAAATTATTTCAAAGTCGCGCTCATCGATCGCACACTCAACATGAGTATCGGGACTAACGCCACCATGACCAGGAAAGTGCTTTGCCGTTGCAGCCATACCGGCGGCTTGCATGCCGCGCATATAACGAAATGACAGTCGGGAAATCACTTCGCTATCTTTATGGAAGGCGCGATCACCGATAACCTGACTGACTTCGCGATCAATATCCAGCACCGGTGCAAAGCTCATATCGATACCGACTGCACGCAGCTCAGCTGCCATCAGCCAACCCCATTGTTCAGCTTGGTAGAGGGCTTGATCACGGTCAATATCGTAACGTTTACCCAATTCACAAATAGCTGGCAATAGCGTAAAGCTTTCACGAAAACGCTGCACGCGTCCGCCTTCATGATCAACAGCAACCAGTAAATGCGGCTGTCTTAAGGCATGAATAGTCGTAACCAGCTCTTGTAACTGATGAAGGGATTGAAAATTTCGAGTAAAAAGAATAACGCCGCCGACAGACGGATGAAGCAATAGTTCGCGCTCGACTTCGTCAAGCACAAACCCTTTTATTCCAACCATTAATGGTCCAAGTGACATGCTAATCTAGCCTTAACTATTATCTCGAATGCGCACATCAAGCCGGTCGCGAATGCGATCGCCAAGCAAGTTCACTGCCAATACGACTAGCATGATCGCCAGGCCAGGCATCAATACCATATGTGGAGCCACCAACATATAGCGTGTACCGTCGCGCACCATATTACCCCAGGATGCGGCAGGGGGCTGAACACCAAGCCCTAAAAATGATAAGCCGGCTTCTGCCAGAATGACACTGGCGATACCAAAGGTTGCCTCGATCATCAGTGGCGCCAAAATTAATGGAATCAAATGGCGAAAAACAATCGTGGTTCGCGCCGTGCCTAAGGCACTGGCTGCAACGATATGATCGCGATGTTTAATACTCATAACCTGCGCGCGCGACAAGCGCGCAAAACCTACCCAGCCGACGACAGAAAGTGCGATTACGACATTCTCAAGGCCAGGTCCCATCACGCCCGCCAGGGCAATCGCCAATAGAATGCCAGGGAAAGCCAATAAAACATCGATAATTCGAACGGTCAAATGATCAAACCAGCCGCCAAGATAAGCGCTGGTGGTTCCGATCAGCGTGCCTACCACAGATGATATCAAGACAACGGTAAACGCAACGGTGAGCGATACATTGGCCCCTTCTACCAGGCGATCGAACAAAGGGCGGCCCAGGTCATCATAGCCTAACCATGCCTCGGCATCAGGAGGCGAAAGGATTGATGGTAGGTCAATCTCGTACGGGCTCAGGCCCATGTATGAACCAAACAAAGCAGCAATGATCCAGGCGGAAATAATAACAATACTGAGACCGTCTCTGATCATGATTCGCTAAGCCGTACTCGTGGATCCAAGGCGCCGTAAACCAGATCAGTTAATGTATTGACCACAACGTAACTGACACTAATGAGTAATATACAGGCTTGCAAAACCGGATAATCACGCTTTTGTATCGCTTCGATGGTGAGCTGGCCGACACCAGGCCAGGAAAAAACAATCTCGGTAATCACTGCACCACCGAGCAAAGTACCCAACTGCAGACCTATCAATGTAATAATGGGCAACATCGCGTTACGCAATGCGTGACGTAATACTACCTGGTAAGCCGACAAACCTTTGGCTCTTGCCGTTCGAATATAGTCCTCGCCCAATACTTCGAGCAAGGTTGAGCGAATCATGCGCGACAGGATTGCAGCCATCGCGCTACCCAAAGTCAGTGCCGGTAAAATAATCGACGTTGGCTCATCGCGACCACTGACCGGCAACCAACCCAGTCCTATAGAAAAAACAAGAATCAATAAGGGCCCCATCCAGAAATTAGGTATCGACACGCCTAATAGGGATACCGTCATGGCACTATGATCCCAAGCAGTATCGTGCTTCAGGGCAGCGACAATACCTAAAGGAAATGCCAATGCTAAGGCCACCAACAAACCAGCAAGGGCCAATTCAACGGTCGCTGGAATGCGCTCCCACAGCATACTGCTGATTGCTTGCTTGGAGTGCAACGAATCACCCAAATCGAATTGGAGCAGATTAGAAAAATACAATCCCAGCTGCGTCAACACAGGCTGATCTAAACCAAGTGCATGGCGTAAAGCCTCCCTATCTGCTGGCTGCGCCGACTCGCCCAACATCACTTCGACCGGGTCACCAGGAATCAAATGGATAAAGAAAAAAACCAAACACGACACGCCCAGCACAACAATCAAAGCGCTGAGGATTCGGCTAATAAAGTAGTTAAACATAATGTAAGAGCTTAATCCGCATCACTAATCGTAACGCGGGCACCGACAGGAATACGATCGAATAAGGTGATAACATCTTCATTATGCATACGTATACAACCGTGTGAACCCGGCTCTCCCATGTTGACGCTGTCGGGGCTACCATGAATATAGATATAACGGCGCATGGTATCGACATTACCTAAACGATTGCGACCTGGCTCACAGCCACTTAACCATAAGATGCGCGTTAGTATCCAGTCACGATCCGGGTTGGCCAGTAATAAGGCGTCAGAATAAATTTCTCCGGTCGGACGACGTCCGACAAACACAGTGTTTACTGGCTGCCCTGCACCAATCTTCGCTCGAATGATATGTTCACCTCGCGGTGTACAAGCGCTGCCGTTATTTTCGCCAACGCCGTTAGCAGCAGTTGAAACCTGACTTTCAAACACTAAATCATCGTCATCATAAAGCGCTAAACGTTGCTGGGGAATACTGATAGTTATGCGTTGTATCGTCATTGCACGGTCACCGTCTTTAGTCCGTCGTAACTGCCATCCACCGACATACTATAACCACGAATATTGTCTCGTGAGATATACACATGATCTTCGTACCATAGCGGTATATAAGGCAAATCCCTATGGACAATCGATTGGATCTGTTTATAAAAACCGGCTTGCGCGTCGATGTCTTGCTCAAGCGCAGCAGCTTCAATTAAATTATCGACCTGATGGCTCACATAGCGGCCTCGATTAGCCCCCTCCGGTGGGATGGCGCGGCTATGAAAAACATAGCGAAAGATATCCGGCGATTTAATTCCCACCCAACTCAAGCTATAGAGCTGAAAACGCCCCGCCTTAATATCGCCATAAAAGGTGCCCCAGTCGTAACTTTGAATATCGATTCTAATGCCAACGGCTTCAAACTGGCTTTGCATTACCGTTGCCAAGCGTATGCGAAACGGATCGTTTGAAGTTTTATAGCTTAGCTCCAATGGCTTGTCAGCATTATAACCCGCTTGTTTCAGCAACGCCTTGGCGCGCTGTGGATTGTAGTCATAGTCCTCAAGCTCACCATTCCCTGCCCAATGATCATCGCTTAATACTGTATTGGCCGGTCTCGCTGAGTGTTGAAACAAATATTTGATAATCTCTTGTTTGTTCAGCGCATGCGCCAGGGCCTGTCTCACCAGCGGGTCTTTTAATAGTCGTGATTGCAGATTAAGCCCTAAATAGGTAAAGTTAGAACCACGGCTGCGCATCACATTAATTCCACTATGACGCTCAAGATATGCAACCAATTCCGGGCTGATATCATTTTGCATCATGTCAATCTCACCATTCACCAGTTTTAATACACGTGTCGTGGGATTAGGCACGTGAACAAAATCAAACCTCTGCCCATCGGCAAGACGACGTAACTGCAAAAGTGTTGGTGAAGGCATTCCGATAAACTCGAACTCACCGCTACCTATGGGTTGTTCTCTAAAATTATGATTAGAAGCGATCAGCTCAGCGGGCAAAATGGCGATTCCTAAACGCGTTGCAAACAACACATCCGCCTCGCTCAGGTAAAAATCGATAGTGTCCTCATCGATCACATCGATACGCTCAATGACATCCAGGCTGGATCGGTGCGGTGATGCATTGGCGGGGTCTCGAATAAAATTATACGTTGCAGCAACATCTTCAGCATTGAGTCGCCGGCCATGATGAAACTCCCGCTCCGGTTTGATCAAGTGAAAGCGGTAGTGCTGCAAATCAATCTGCTGCCAGTCGGCCAATTCGGGAATAACCTGAAAATTATCGTCGAAACCGACTAAACGTTGAAACAATAAGCGGTTAATTCGGCTGGCTGCTGCATCGGTGGAAAATCGTGGATCAAGCGTAACCGGCATGCTTTGCAAGGCAAAGCGAATGTGATCATTGTGTTGCGGCGAGCACGCCAACAATAACCATGACGTGAAAAACAAGACAGAGACAACCATGCCTCTATACAGACGCTGTTTAAGACCAGTCTTTATAAGGATGTTTAACCAAACAAACATTATAGTACCGCGCATCATGTGAGACTTCTTCGCCCGCCCAGGGTGGCACTTCAAACGCTTCTTCTTCGTCTGATAATTCTATTTCGGCAACGACCAAGCCTTGATTATTACCAGCAAAGACATCAACCTCCCACGTGTGAGTACCGACCTGGACATGGTAACGAGTTTTATTAATCACCGACTCGCCGCATAAAGAGGCCAACATCTCCTTGGCATCAGCCAGTGGAATATCATATTCATATTCACTACGCGAAACTCCTAGCGTTGCGCTTTTAATATTTAGCCACGCCTTATCATCGGTCAACCGCACTCGAATAGAGCTTTGCTTCCCGCTTTGCATATAGCCCTGCACCATGACCGTACCAACGTCAGCATCAGCACGCCAGTCATCCGATATGACAAGAAATTTGCGTTCGATCTCTTGCGCCATACTTAACGCTCAAAAACCGCCATCGCTTCGACATGGGCAGTATGCGGAAACATATCCATGATACCGGCCTTGACCAACTTATAGCCCTGCTCGTTGACCAAACAATCAGTATCACGCGCCAAACTACCTGGATGACAGGAAACGTAGACGATACGCTTAAAATGAATACCCGCGAGGTCTTGAATGATGTCATAGGCACCAGAGCGCGGTGGATCAAGCAACATCTTGTCGACCCCTTGACCGATAAATGTTTTAAACCACGGCACATCGCGCAGCGGCTTACTTAAATCGGCGGCATGAAACTCAACATTATCGATGTGATTGCGCTTGGCATTGTCTTCTGCGCGTTGTACCAGACTCGCTTCGCCCTCTACCGCCAACACATCTCCTGCAAAACGGGCGATAGGTAAACTAAAATTACCTACGCCACAGAATAAATCGAATACGCGATCATTTTTCGAAAGATCCAGCAAGCTTATTGCTTGGCAAATCATCTGTTGATTAATGCTGTGATTGACCTGGGTAAAATCACTGGGCAAAAACTCGAACTCCAAATCAAATTGATCCAGGCGATAAGATAAGCTGGAATCAAGCGGCCACAGTGGCTTCACGCTTTTTGGTCCAGCAGGCTGCAAATAGATATGCAAACCACTGACCTTAGCAAAGTCGATGAGAATTTCAGTGTCGCTATCGTTTAATTCAACAAGGTTACGAAACACCAGGGCGGTCACTTCATCACCTATCGCCACTTCAATCTGGGCAATCTCTTTCGCGGCATCCATAGCCCCAACCAAATCGCGGAGCTCGCTAATACGAGCTCCGACATCCGGATGCAATACTTCACAGCGATCCATGTCGGTGATAAAACGACCGCCTTTTTCACGAAAGCCGATGAGCAAGGATTGTTTTTTAGTCACATAACGCGCACCTAATCGCGCCTTACGCCGATAACCCCATAAGTCGCCAGTCATAACAGGCAATACTTCGAGGGGTTCGGTTTTACCAATGCGTTTTAACGACTCCAGCAAGCTGCGCTGCTTAAGCGCAATTTGCGATTCGCTATTAAGATGCTGCAGACTACAACCACCACACATAGAAGCAACGGCGCAGCGCGGCTCGATGCGATCATTTGAGGCAAGCTCAACACTCACCAACTCGGCAACATCCCAGCTACGGCGCCTTTTTTTTAGAGTAAAAGTGACCTCTTCACCGGGCAAGGCGCCGGCAAGGAAAACTGCTTTGCCATCGACACGTACCACACCTTTGCCATCGTGGCTAAGGTCTTCTACTGTAGCACTGTGTTCGGTGATAACGTGTTTATTTGTTTGTGGCATAGCGTGGTTATTGCTTCCAGGCACTTAAGAAGCGCTCAAAGTGCTCGTGTTTTTCCTCTGCCAACATATCTCGCAGCATCTGACACTCGTTGATATATTCCGCTTCCAGTAACTGGCCGCGGATCATTTGATAACGTAAATAAACCAAATAGGTGTTGAGCACATCCAATTCGCAATAATCGCGAATACCTTTGATATCACCCGCTTGGTAGGTATCCCACACCTTGGCACCGCTCATTCCCATCTTGCCGGGAAAACCGAGCAAGGCCGCCATTTCATCCAAGGGGGTATTAGCACGCGGGCTAAAGCCCGCTAACACATCCATTAAATCAGTGTGACGACTATGGTAACGACTAAGATAGTTATTCCACTTGAAATCCCTATCATCATCACCGCTTTCCCAATAGCGCGGTGCAATCACACCATTGACTAACATACGATAGTGTAAAACAGGCAAATCAAAACCACTGCCGTTCCATGACACCAGAGTGGGGGTGTATCTGTCGATACCATCAAAGAAACGTTGGATAAGTTCTTTTTCGGAGGAATCTTCATCACCCAATGACCAGACCTTAAGTCGGTCGTCATTGCGAAAAACCACCGATATGGCAACGATACGATGCAAATGATGGCGTAAAAACTCTGTTCCGGCTTGCTGGCGGCGCTGATAAAACATGATCTCTGCCACGCTCTTGTCGTCGAGGTCGCCCAGATCATTCAGCCTACGCGCACCCTCGACATCCGGCACAGTTTCAATATCAAAAACAAAAACGTTCATATTAGTCCGCAGGAAAAATACCGGTAGAAATATAGCGATCACCGCGATCACAGACAATGCTAACAATGGTTGCATTGTTAACTTCCTGTGATATACGTAATGCAGCACTCAAAGCGCCACCTGATGACACACCAGCGAAGATACCCTCTTCACGCGCCATAGCACGCATCATATCAGTAGCATCTCGTTCGTTGACATCAATAATGCGATCAACCCACGTTTTGTCATAGATCTTGGGCAGGTATTCCTTTGGCCAGCGACGAATGCCGGGGATGGCCGAGCCTTCTTCGGGTTGCACACCGACTATCTGAATAGAGGGGTTTTTTTCTTTAAAAAAGCGCGAGCTACCCATGATAGTGCCCGTTGTCCCCATTGAGGAAACAAAATGGGTCACCGTGCCTTGGGTGTCACGCCAGATCTCTTCAGCCGTGCCTTCATAATGCGCAAGCGGATTATCAGGATTACCGAACTGATCTAGCGGCTTGCCCTCGCCTTTGGCCACCATTGCACGAGCGACGTCAATCGCTTTTTCCATGCTGCCCGCTTGCGGCGTTAATACAATTTCAGCGCCATAAGCGCGCATAATGCTGCGCCGCTCCAAACTCATGTGCTCGGGCATGACCAAAATCATGCGATAGCCCTTAACCGCCGCGGCCATAGCCAGGGCGATGCCGGTGTTGCCGCTGGTGGCTTCAATCAGGGTATCGCCTGGCGCAATGTCGCCACGTGCTTCAGCGTGGCTGATCATGCTTATCGCCGGCCGATCCTTGACCGAGCCAGCCGGGTTATTACCTTCCAATTTAAGCAAAATCGTATTATTACTTTGCTTAACCAGCCGTTGCAAACGAACTAAGGGGGTGTTGCCGACAAAATCTTCAATTGTTGGGAAATGCATGCGCGGATTCTATCGTAAATACCGTAGCTTTGCTCACTTGCATGAGCAAAAGAGCGCCATTTCAAGGTGATCTGTTATACACTCGTGACAGGATAAAATGAAATGATGCGCAAGCAAGCTTGAGCCGATCACGCGTGGGAAATCTGGGCATAAAAAGCAAGGTACTCCTGCTGGCTGTATTGCCGGTCATTCTCATCGCCGCATGGCTATCCTATGCCGAGATTACAACACGATTCAACACTTTAGACACTTCGCTCAATATACGCGCCGACACCATTGCACGTAATCTGGCGCGCGCCAGTGAAGTGGCCATTGTCGCCGGCAACCAGGAGTTGCTGGATCAGCTCAGTCTCTCCACATTGCTGGAAGAAGACGTACTCAGTGTCGACATCATGACGCATAGCGGCATTATGCAGGCTAGTGCGCGCCAGTCAGATGACACTCCCCTACCGAGTTCCAGCGCTACAATTAAACTCGGCAATACCAGCAACTTTCCTGAGCTCGTCTTCAAGCAACCCATTCTACTGGCTCGCAATCGTAGCGCTCTTAATGAAGACAGCTCACTTATTTTTCAGTCAAACCCATTACTTGAGCCTAACGATATCGGTGTTGTCGTGCTTAAAATGAGCACCGCTTCGGTTGCTCTGGCTAAAAGAGAGGCTCTATTGACCACGATATTAGCAACTCTACTCGCGGTATCGCTAACCATTGCCTTTGGTTTAATGATTGGACGAGTGATTACACGTCCGATTCTCGAATTAAGTGATGCTGTCAAACGTATAGAAAAAGGCGATCTTGATATCAAATTAAAAGAGAATTCCACCGGCGAGTTAAAAACATTGCAAAATGGCTTTATCTCCATGGCTAACACCATAAAAGCCTCTCAAATCGCCCTCATAAACGAGGTGGAACAAGCCACCTCTGAGCTACGCAACACTCTACAAACCGTTGAACAACAAAACGTAGAATTGGAAAGCGCACGAAAAAAAGAACAACAAGCCAATCAGGCCAAATCTGAATTCCTTGCCAATATCAGCCATGAAATTCGCACGCCCATGAACGCAGTACTTGGCTTTGCCGACATTCTCAGGCAGACTCACCTTGACGAACAGCAAACAGAGTATATTTCCACCATCAAAAAGTCGGGTGAGCACTTGGTCAATATCATCAATGATATTCTTGATCTCTCTCGCATCGAGGCCGGCAAGCTCAGTATCAATCCTATCGACTTCAACCTGCGCGGTTGTCTTGAAGAAGTGATCCAGCTGCTGGCACCGCAAGCACACCAGAATAACAATGAACTGGTTATGCTCGTTTATAATGATGTGCCTGATCTGATCCATGGCGACCCCTTACGTATCAAGCAGATTATTCTCAACCTGCTTCACAACGCATTGAAATTCACGCAGTCTGGCTCAGTGATATTACGTGTCATGGATGAGGGCCACGATGCTGAAACGATCACGCTCGGCATTAATGTCGAGGACGATGGCATAGGTATAGAAAGCAGCGAAATCAACACATTGTTTACTGCCTACAGCGTCTCTCAAAATAGTGACAAGCGTCGCTCTGGCGGCACAGGGCTTGGCCTGAGCATTACCGACAAGCTGGTAAAAAGCATGAATGGCATAATCACGGTCGAGAGCACCGTAAAAAAAGGAACCGTATTTCATTGCCAGATCAAGGTGCAGCCAGTTCAAGGTAAAGTCTCTAAAGCGGCCATAGACAAACCCCTGCTGGGCAAACGTATCGCCATTTTCGACGATCACAGTGTCACGCGCTTGGCGACCTTCCATATGTTAAACCGCGCGGGAGCTGAAAAGGTATATCCGTATAATTGCTCGGCGATCCTTGGCGACACACTAACTGATATAGGTACCCCGCCCGACATCGTTATTCTATCGTTATCGCGCAAGTGTCCTGATGATGAAAAGCAACTGCTATCAGCCATGGCGGCAATAAACACCGAAACACGTTGCCTATTAGTGCCGCAAATCGAAAAACCGGCGCTGGAGACCTATCAATGTTTTGGCATCGACATCGTTATCAATCGACCTGTACGGGAAAAAAACCTGATCGCTTCCTTGCATCGGAAAAAGAAAAAACCCAATGAAGTAGATTTACCTTTACAACAATCAGCGAATGGCCAGCGTATTCTCATCGCAGATGATCATGAAGTGAATTTACGCGTCGTATCGAAGTTGCTGGAACGTCGGGGCTATCAATATGCGCTAGCAAGTGGTGGCGCAGATGCGGTGACCATGGCGACACAAGAGGCATTTGATATGATATTTATGGATATTCACATGCCTAATATCAATGGAGTGGAAGCAGTACAACGTATACGGAGTAGCGGCAGCAAGAACCAGACCACCCCCATTATTGCGCTCACCGCAGACATTATCAGCCTTAGCCTACGAGAACTTATCAATATCGGTTTTAATGATCGTCTCGTCAAGCCGGTTACCCAGCAAGATTTGTTTTACCAGCTTGATCATTGGCTTAACAAAAGTGACGACGAAAAAAATACGGCAAACAATAACGACAAAAAATCATTGTCATTGGTTAACGAACTACGGGCGATGTTGCTTAAAGAACTGCCAGGTAACTTACAGCAACTTGAAAGCTATCAAAAAAATAATAATTCTGAGGCAATCTATGAACTCGCGCATCGTCTGCACGGCGCCAGCTGCTACGTTGATTGGCCTGACCTTAAAGAGGCATCCAACACACTTGAGACACATATTTTAAACTCTCAAGATCCTGACGAAATTAATCGATCAACCCAGCATTTAACGCAAACCATTAGCCGACTCATTCAGGATAACGCGTAACCGCTTATTCCATATTGTCGAGAATGGCCTTTTTCACTGACTCAAGTGTCGCTTCCACCGTTACAAAGGTCGACTGACCTTGTTTCATCGCTGTATCAGGGTCTTTTAGACCGTGACCGGTCAGGGTACAAACGATAGTACTACCTTCATTTATCTTGCCTGATTTGATATCGGCCATTGCCCCAGCTAACGATGTCGCGGATGCTGGCTCACAAAACACTCCTTCTTTTTCGGTCAAGAGCTTTTGTGCAGCCAGTATTTGCTCATCGGTGCATTCGTCAAACCAACCCTTTGACTCTTGCCTAACCTTCCACGCCTGATCCCAGGATTGAGGATGACCAATGCGAATAGCCGTGGCTACCGTATCAGGCTCGTCCACCATATCACCACGCATAAATGGCGCCGAACCACTGGCTTGATAACCCACCATGACCGGGCGGTTACCGACAATGGGGCCACCGGCATATTTACAATGACCATCGCAATAGGTGCAAGCCTCGGTCACGCAATCACCGGAAGACGAAGAAGACTCACAATAACCGATCCAGTGTGCGGTGATATTGCCGGCATTGCCCACAGGCAAACAGTGATAGTCAGGGGCGCGACCCAGCTCTTCAATAATTTCAAAGGCCGCTGTTTTCTGGCCTTGCAGGCGGTACGGATTAATCGAGTTAACAATGGTCACAGGCGCCGTTTCGGCCACTTCTTTTACTAAACGCATACCATCGTCGAAATTACCTTTGATCTGGATAACCATAGCACCGTGCATCATGGCCTGGGCTAATTTACCCAAGGCGATTTTACCTTCTGGTATTAACACAAAAGCGGTAATGCCAGCGCGTGCCGCGTAGGCTGCCGCAGCGGCCGAGGTATTGCCCGTTGATGCACAAATGATCGCTTTGCTACCTGCTTCAACCGCTTTGGTCACCGCCATAGTCATGCCACGGTCTTTAAATGAACCGGTAGGATTGAGACCTTCATATTTAACATAGATGTCGACGTCTTTGCCTAGCATGTCAGGAATATTATGCAGTCGAATTAATGGCGTATTACCCTCACCCAGGCTAATCACACGTGTGTCATCATGGACGGGTAAACGATCACGATAAGTATCTATTAAACCAGTGTAGCGATTACGAAATGGCATGGTCAGTTCTCAAAATGGATAAACATTAATTAGTTTAGTGATTCAACTCGAATACGTGCGATAGGCCCAGCAACCGAAGCCAATTGCGTGATCGCCTCAAGTGCAGCATTCATCTTGGCTTCTTTCACAGCTTGCGTCAGCAACACAATGGGTACAAGTTTATCGTCGCCCGCCGAGCCTTTTTGCAAAATAGCTTCGATACTAATACCCTGCTCACTAAGCAAGCGGGTCACGTCTGCCAACACGCCTGGCTCGTCGACTGCGTTCATTCTTAAATAATAAGCCGTTTCAAACTCATTGGCTGTTAACACGGGGATATCAGACAAGGCATCGGCCTGGAATGCCAAATGCGGTACACGGTTTTCCGGATCAGTGGTTAGTGCTCGCACCACATCAACCAAGTCTGCAACAACTGCTGACGCCGTCGCATCGGCACCCGCACCTGCGCCGTAATATAAAGTGGGTCCGACGGCATCCGCCATGACCAACACCGCGTTCATAACACCATCAACATTAGCGATCAAGCGACGCTCAGGAATCATGGTGGGATGCACACGCAGCTCGATACCGGCGTCAGTCCGACGTGCAATACCGAGATGTTTAATGCGGTAACCGAGCTCTTCAGCATACTGCACATCTTCACGGGTGATGTTGCGTATACCTTCGGTAAACACGGCATCAAATTGCAGTGGAATACCAAAAGCAATGGAAGCCAGGATCGTCAATTTGTGTGCCGCATCAATCCCTTCAACATCGAAGGTCGGATCGGCCTCGGCATAACCTAAGGCCTGCGCCTCGGCCAATACATCTGCAAAATCACGACCCTTGTCGCGCATCTCGGTAAGAATAAAATTACCGGTACCGTTGATAATACCGGCGACCCAGGAAATCGAATTGCCTGCTAAACCTTCGCGTAAGGCTTTAATAATCGGGATACCACCGGCAACAGCGGCTTCAAACGCGATAGTGACACCGTGTTTTTGCGCCTCAGCAAACAACTGATTACCGTACAGGGCAATCAGCGCCTTGTTAGCGGTAACCACATGCTTACCATTACGAATTGCAGTGAGAACAAGCTCTTTAGCCGGATCACAACCACCGATCAATTCGACGATGATTTCAACATCGGGATTATTGACCACTTCAAAGGCATCTTCAGTGACGGTGAAACCATCGGTAGAACAGCCTTTGACTTCGCGTGCCGCCGCAGCAACGATTTTAATCTCGCGACCAGCACGGCGCGCGATCTCTTTTGCATTACGCGCCAGCACATTGATGGTGCCGCCACCCACCGTACCCAGACCAAGGATTCCAACGTTAACGGGATTCAACAGCTTCATCTCCTTTATTCGGATTGATTAAGGCGTCCTTGCGAAACATTTCTTTAATACCACGTATGGCTTGGCGTGTTCGATGTTCGTTCTCGATCAAACCAAAACGCACATGATCATCACCATAAGAGCCAAAGCCAACACCGGGCGATACCGCCACCTTGGCCTCAGCCAACAATTTTTTTGAAAACTCGAGCGAGCCCATTTCCCTATAG
The DNA here is from genome assembly GCA_015492075.1 of Gammaproteobacteria bacterium. Lineage (GTDB taxonomy): Bacteria > Pseudomonadota > Gammaproteobacteria. The sequence goes on along the minus strand of WGFU01000033.1, from coordinate 3,460 downwards.
GCCTCAGGGATTGGTGCCCACACAAACATTGTCGCCTTCGGTGGCGTCACATGCCAACCGATCGTATTCAGTCCCTGGCACAGCACATCGCGGCGAATTCGATACATATCGCGTATCTCGCTAACACACTCTTGTGGCCCTTCGAGGGCCGTAATGGCCGCCACCTGAATTGGCGTAAACATGCCGTAATCGAGGTAGGACTTTATCCGCGCCAAGGCAGCAACCAACACCTCATTACCACACATAAAGCCCACGCGCCAACCGGGCATATTATAGCTTTTCGACAGCGAATAGAATTCGGCCGCGACATCCATCGCACCTGGCACTTCTAATATAGAAGGCGCTTTGTAGCCATCAAATACAATATCGGCATAAGCCAGATCGTGAATCACCCATATCTCGTGTTCACGCGCAATGGCAACGATTTTCTCAAAGAACTCCAGTTCGACACACTGCGCCGTGGGATTGCCAGGGAAGTTCAACACCAAGACTTTAGGCTTAGGCCACGAATCTTTGATTGCCTTCTCCAGCTCTGCAAAAAAATCGACTCCCTCAGTTAACGGCACATGCCGGATATCGGCACCGGCAATCACAAAACCATAGGGATGTATCGGATAGGCCGGGTTCGGCACCATGATCGCGTCACCCGGTCCAACCATCGCCATAGCCAAATGTGCCAATCCTTCTTTCGAACCGATGGTGACAATGGCATTTTTATCAGGGTCAAGTGATATATCATATTTGTCGCGATACCAGTTGCAAATGGCTCGCCGTAAACGCGGAATACCACGTGACAAGGAGTAACGGTGGGTATCGCTGCGTTGCGCCGCCTCGACCAACTTGTCAACAATATGCTGCGGTGTCGGCTGGTCGGGGTTACCCATACCAAAGTCAATAATGTCCTCACCACGCGCTCTGGCCTCCGCCTTGAGCTCGTTGACAATATTGAAGACATAGGGAGGTAGCCGCTTTATACGCGGAAAATCCTGAAACAATGAAGTTTTTCGCCTCGAAAAAGTAAAAAGTCTAAGATTTGTAAGAGCTTATAGCAATAACTTTGATTACGTATATAAATATAGTGAGCCGAACTTGCACCCAATGGGGCAAAGACGTCACAATGATCTCATTTTAAATGACGCCGCCATGAAGTTTAGCCTGGAAACCAGTAACGACAACTACGTCATCCGCGCCTACACGCCTGAGGAAATCATTGTAACACCCCCACAGGACATGGCGGCAGATATAGAGCGTATTCAGGATTCGAGATTTGGCGATCACCCCGTCGCACTCGAACGAATCACCTCGACTTCATTGATCATGCCACGACTTTTGATTAAAAAATGGACGAGTGCTGCCTACGCTGATATCAGCGCAGATGATCTCGCCAAGGTACAAGAACACCAACCTGAAATCGTCCTGCTCGGCACCGGTTGCACACTAAAATGGCCTGCCAAAGGCGTCCGTGAAGGCCTATTAGCTAAAGGCATAGGGGTGGAAGTCATGGATTCCGGCGCCGCCTGCCGCACCTACAATATTCTCATAGCGGAACAACGCCACGTCGCTGCCATCGTTTTTTTATAGATAAATTTGATACTAATGTCATTCCCACCTAGGCGGGGATCTATAACTCATTGATTTGCCAGATCCCTGCATGGGCGGGAATGGCAGGTAATAAGTAAATTATAGCTTGCCTAATATTTATCCGGCGATGCCCTTGCCCTCGAGCCCTTTATTTCAGGTAAACCTTAGGGTTGATCGGGATACCGTCGCGGCGAATCTCAAAATGCAGTACATGACGCCCTGTCTTGTTCTTGCCAATCACTGCGATTTTCTGACCCAGCCTGACACGATCACCCTCTTTCACCAACAACTTACTGTTAAAGCCATAAGCACTTAAAAAACGTGAATCGTGTTTAATAATAATCAGCTGACCCAGCTGACGCAGCCCCTGGCCACTGTAAACCACCTTACCCGCCGCCGCCGCATGCACCGACTGCCCCGCTTTACCGGCAATATCAATACCCTGATTTCCTCTTTTTTTCCCTGAAAAACCAGATATGATCTTGCCTTTCAGCGGCCAGGAAAATTTTGTGGCAATCACTTTACCGCTAGGGCTTGGAACCGGTTTTTTGGGACTAACCTTAGATTTTAACTTCGGCTTATGCTTGGCCTGGGCCGATGTCTTAGGCTTTCGCTTATCAACAACAGGGGCTTGCTTACGCTTACCCCCTTGCGCCGTAATAACAGAAATTGGCGGGCGAATCCGAATTAACTGTCCTACCTGAATTCGATAGGGAGACCTTATCCCGTTCCAACGCGCAACTTCCTTATGACCGTAGCCATACTTCTGGCTAATCCCAAAAAGCGTCTCGCCCGGTCTAACAACATGAAAGTTCTTAGTGCTAGGCGTTGAGGCACACGAGAAAAGAAAAACCGACAGAGCAATTACTGACAGGCCACAGAAAAGATAACTGACCCTGTCTCTCCAAATACGCATCATACAAAATCATTAGTTTTACTGACAATCACACTATCAGCGTCGTACTGAATACGCAATGACGGCACGGGTAAAAAAGCCAGTCTGTGCCTATCTGGCTTAAGCGCCTATTCAGCCACCACTATTTTCGATAGCTTGCCTTGCTCTCTTTGCTGCACCCTGAATCTTCTAGTCGACAGATTTCGCTTTTCAATTGCCTTAATTTGAGAATCAAACATGGTCGCTTTATCATCTGAGTTCTTTTGAGACGTTATCCTTATCAGAACAAGCACACAAAAGCTCAAATAATAGCTAAACAAGGTATTTCTTAGTCAACTCTATTGATCCTGTTTTGGCCAAAATAAAGCGAGCAAAGTATAAAAACAAACGGCGCTTTATGATCGCGACTGACCTTGCTTTTTCTTGCTCTTATATTTACTTTGGCCCCACACCGTATCTTTTTGCACTGCTTTTATTTCGTCTTCTTCTGCCACATGCTTACCAGACTCACGATACTTGATCTGCAAACCCTTTAAGAAACGGCGAAGCATCTGATCATTACACTCGCGGTAATTCTTATGGCCAGGTTTACGGAATAAGGCACTTAGCTCATGCTTACTCATATCAAAATCGACCAGTTCCATCATCGACAAAACATCTTCCGCTTTCAAATCCAAAGCGATTTTCAATTTCATAAAAATAATATTGTTTGTTAATCGTTTTTCCGGCTCAGGCTGCGGCCCGTCGCGTTTACCCCGCTTTTGATAAATAAAACCGTTCAAAAACGTCGCCATCAACCCATCTTTGAGTTTTTGGTAAGCAGGATCATCGTCTTTTTTCAACCAATTGCTAATTTCAGCACGCGTCGCCCGATACCCAGCCGCTCGAAATACCGCAATCATAGTAGAGTCGTTTAAATCAAAGGTATAGCGCAAGCGCCGCAGAATATCATTATTGGTCATGTGATAACGTTAGAACCTTTTT